>JAAUYR010000039.1 GCA_014805025.1 Clostridia bacterium
GCCTCGATTGGGATGCGGATATGTCGCCGTGGGCAATACCGCCCATATCAAAAAACGATACGCCTTGCAGCGGCGGAGCAAATTCGTTTTTGCAATTGTTGACGGACACTGTTATACCCGAAGTTAACAATTTGATAGACGGCAAAGCGGCATATAACGCCATTGCAGGCTACTCGCTTGCAGGGCTTTTTGCGATATATTCGTTATATAAAACAACTGCATTTTCAAAAGCCGCTTCCGCTTCGGGTTCGTTTTGGTTTCCCGACTTCACCGAATTTGCAACGAGTAACGAATTTGCCGCTTCACCGGACTGCATATACTTTTCTTTGGGCGACACGGAGGCAAAAACCAAAAATACCGTTTTGCAAACGGTAGAAACGAATACCCGATATTTGGAAGCGCATTACAGAGCTAAGGGAATTAAGACCGTTTACGTTTCCAACAAGGGAAATCATTTTCAAAACGCTGTCTACCGTATGGCAAACGGTATTAAATGGATACTGGAAAATTAAGACCGGTAAGACTTTTAGTCTTACCGGTCTTTAAATTTATCCGTATGTTCTTTCAAGCTCGTGCTGAATTTCCTCGGCGCGTGCAATTTGTTCATTGAGTTTCCATTTGCCGATATTCTTTCCATTTCTCAAAAACATTGAGCCGCATTGATGAAAATAGAATTCAATATTTCTTTCTTTGGCTTCTAAATACAAATTCTTTACCCACTCGAACTCAATAGGGCGCACGTCGGCTTTCGCGGCCATTTCGCCGCCCACGTTTACGCACTTAATTAGTCCCGTATCCAGATATTTACCAAGTGAAATCGGGCCTATCAGCGGAGAGCAAAATACTTCCCTGTGTTTTACGGGCGCTTCCAAAAAGTGCTTCAACCGAATATCTGCCATTTCCTGATTTTCAATGGAAATACTCATATAAACGTGGTCCCAGCCCTCGCCCCAGTCGGGAGGAACACAGTCCTTGATTCTCTCCGGCCTTTTTGTAGTCAAAACAAACCGGCAGTCTCTTCTCCTTCTGATAAAATCCCAACAGCCCTCTCTCCATTCGTCGGCTTCTTCAATGAAGAAATCGGAGGAAAAGCAAAGCTTAACCAAGGAGCCGGGCGGACAGTCCTTATCTTTCAGTTCATAGGTTGTTTTACCCTTTTCAAGTTTTGTGGTATCCCTTCCGTATCTTTGGTCCATTTTGTAAACAAAGCAATTCTTGCAGCCTGCACTTACTTTTTTGCAACCGTGCCAAGGATTCCACGGAATAGCTTTTTCAATTTCGTTATTCTGCATAGTTGCATTATATCAAATTCAGTAGATTTAGTCAAGCTCTCACAAATAAACAAGTACAAACCCTACTGTGCGTATGTTCGTACAATTCCCTGTTGGCGGAGAGAGGGATTCTGCCGTTTCCCTACGGGAGCCTCGGCAGAGCGTCGGGCTACGCCCTCGCGCGAACCACGGGGCTTCTTCATTCCCTCTATCAAAATGTGGGGCGTACTTATAGTACGCCCCACATTTTGGCGGAGAGAGAGGGATTCGAACCCCCGGATAGTTGCCCATCAACGGTTTTCAAGACCGCCGCATTCGACCGCTCTGCCATCTCTCCGTATTATTCAGTTTTTACGAGAGCGGGCGAATGCGGAGCATTCGTCGTACCGAAGCACGCAGTGCTTGCCGCTTCTCCATCTCTCCATGTTAAATTTGTCCGCCGTATTTCGGCGAGTTTTATTCTACCAAAAAGCCGGCGGACTGTCAAACAAAACTTGACACGTTATTGATTATTTGTCGTTTATATTAATAAGGTTATCAAGCGAGTAAGTACTTTTAATATCGTCAAGATTTCCGCTTTTATAATAACTGAAAAGATTGTTGTCAGCGGCATATATGCAGTGGTCGTAGAAATTCACGTTGTTCATATTGCAGATAAGCTGTACTTGCTTTGTAAACCTGTCGTCGCTCAGCGAAGGCTGGCTGTTGCCGCTTAAATGATTATGCGCAATAAATACTCCGTACGGTTTGACGGTTGATATTATTTTAACAATTTTGTCTGAGTCCACCTCTACTTTGCTCTTCTCGTTGCAGGAATAGGTAAACGTCTTTTTAAGTTTGCCGTTCTTTTCAAGACAGTAAAATTCGAGCACCTCTTCCGTTCTGCCACGCATCCGCGTTACCGCATAAGCTTGAAAGTCCTCAAAATTCTTTAAAACGGCCGCGTCCGTATTGCCGCGAAGATACTTTGTGCACTCGCCGATACATTTTAAATACAACGCCACGTTTTCGCCTACGCCGTCAACCGTACACAGCTCTTCAACGCTGGCGTTAAGAACTCCCGATAGGTTTACAAACGTATTCAAAAGCGAATGCGCTATGGGATTTGTGTTTATACGCGGATACGCATTAAACAGCAAAATTTCCAACAGCTCGTGGTCGTACAGCTTATCGCCGTATTTAAGTTTTTCGTACATTCTGCGTCTATGACCCTGATGCATTTTATCCTCCGTTTCAGTCGCGTTTTCTGTTTGCTCTTTTAACAAAATAAACAATCAACACCACCGCTCCGCTTACAACATATATCGGCAGTCCCAGAATCGGTAGCGCTAATAAAAGTACTGCAAAAATTATAAATAGAAGCACAATAACGGAAAGATTTCCGGAGTCATATTCCGGCTCTTCCACCGCGCACATTGTAAAGCTAAGCTCGCCTTCGGGCAGGGCGTCCAAAAGCAATTTATAGCCGCTGTCGGTCTTTTCGAATTCGAAGTAGCTGTCCAAAATATAGTACGGAGTATTTACGCGAACTTCCAGCTCGCCGAAGCTGCTCCACTCCTTAGCCGGAGACAGCAGATATTCGAACTCGTATTTGTAAGGCTTATAACTTGTTATAATGCGCGGATACAATGGCGCGATAACCGTATTTAAACAGGTTGCGTGCGGTTCAAGGTTTAACTTGTAAACGTACCAGCGCATAAACGAGCCTTCGTTAAACTCTGCAAAATGCAGGTCTACTATATCGCTGCCGGCAATACTTGATACGACCGCATTGTAATAGTCGATATCCGAAACCTTGCTGCCCACGCTGCGGTACGAAAGCACGAACTCCTTAAACAGAGTTTGGGTTGTAGCCGTCAGCTTCGCCGAAGCGTTTATGACTTTCGTCCCGTTGGTAAACTGCCATTTAAGCGTAGATAAATCGACCTCGCCGCCGATAGAATAAAACCTGAATTTTTCGCCGCTGATTAAATAATTTTTTAAAGTTACCGTTTTGCCGTTTGAGGAGTAATATCCGTAACCAGCATACTTTATATTTTTGTCGCGAACGAAAGTCGCCTCCACCTCAACCGCGTCGCGTAAACCGGCGGTAACGGTAAACTCGTACGTATAAACGGTTTTGTCTTCGGTAAAGAATTTATCGGTTATAAAACCGTCGTAAATTTTGTTGCTGTCGGAAGTAAAATCAAAGCGGCTGTAACTTACGGTATGCCTGAGCTCCGCATCTGCGGAAACTCCGTCTATCGTAACCCCGAATTTATCGGTATCAAAATCGTCGCAGTAGCTTGGCGGATACCCGAACGGAAACGCAAGCGTCGCCTCGATTTGGCTGTCGGTAGGGTTTTTAAAGACGTACTGCGCCGTAACCTTGCCCTTATAATCTTCCGAAACGTTTAATTCGGGAAATTCCGGCACGTCGAATGTCAATAATTCGCTTTCGACTTCTAACGGGCAGTTTTCACCCGTAAACGTCGCGCCGGCGAACGTAGTGCCGTACCAGTTTTTCGGCCCGGAATTTGCGCTTGCCGTAATATTTGGCGCTAAAAACGATATAAGCGCTGCCGCGGCAAGTCCGCAAGCAGCCAGATACGGTTTGATTTTACTTTTCATAGCTCTTTTATTATACTTAAATAACCACATTTTGTCAATTGCACCATTAGACGCAAATAAATTGACAGCTATTATTTATTGGGATATAATAATATTATGCACATTGAAAAGCTAAAACTCAGAAAACTGAACAACACTCGTGATTTGGGCGGTTTTGCCACGACGGACGGCAGAAAAATAAAGCGCGGAAAGCTGATAAGGAGCGGCAAGCTTTACAAGCTGCCTAAGAGCACGCAAAAAAAGCTTAAAGATATCGGCGTTTCGACAATTGTTGATATGCGCATGGATTTGGAATGTCAGGAATACCCCACCACCGTCATGGAAGGAGTAAACTACGTGCGCGTGCCTATCGTGTGCACGGCGACTACTGGAATTACTCACGAAAAAAAGAGTATGGCACGCACGATGCTTGCCGAAAGCAAGCGCATAAAACACGAGTTCGGCGACTGCGACAATTATATTTTAAAGACTTACGAGATAATACTTTTCGACGAGGCCTCGCAGAAAAAACTCAGAGAATTTTTAGACCTTGTAATTAAGGAAGAAGGCTGTATCTTGTGGCATTGCAGTGCCGGAAAGGACAGAACGGGAATTTCCGCAATGCTTTTGGAAGCGCTTTTGGGCGTTGACGAGGAAACGATAATCGACGATTACGTTATGTCGGATACCTTCCAGAAAAACAAGCGCAATCTGCAAAAGCTCGGGCTTTGGCTGATGCCGGCGTTCTTTAAATTCAAAGTATTCTTATTCCACCAGATGGCGGCGAAACCGATGTATATATCGGGGGCAATGAACGCAATTAAGGAGCGATACGGCTCGGTTAAGGAATACTGCAAACAGGCTTTGGGACTGACCGAAGAGGATATCGAAACACTCAAAAACAAATATCTTGAATAAGCAAAAGCGGCGCGGGCAAATTTGCCCACGCCGCTTTAATTTATTTTAACCTTTATATCCGTTGGGGTTTTTCTGCTGCCACTTCCATAAGCTTGCGCACATATCGTCAAGCGTCAAGGTCGCCTCCCACCCAAGCTCGCGCTTTGCCTTGGAAGGGTCTGCATAGCAGGCGGCAATATCGCCCTTGCGGCGCGGCTCTATAACGTACGGCAGCTTTTTGCCGCAGGCGTTTTCGAACGCGTGAATAACGTCTATTACGCTGTAACCCTTGCCCGTGCCGAGGTTATAGGTATAAACGCCGGGTTCGGTAATTTTACTTACCGCCGCAACGTGACCCTTTGCAAGGTCTACAACATGAATGTAATCGCGTACGCCAGTGCCGTCGGGAGTGTTGTAGTCGTTACCGTAAACGTGAACTTCGTCAAGCTCGCCTATTGCAACTTTTGCTATATACGGCGTAAGGTTGTTGGGAATACCCTTGGGGTCTTCGCCTATCTTGCCCGTTTTATGCGCGCCGACGGGGTTGAAGTAACGCAAAAGCACAACCGTCCACTCCTTGTCCGCCTTGTAAACGTCGGAAAGCATAACTTCCTGAAAATACTTGGTTGAGCCGTAAGGGTTGGTCGTTTCGCCAACCTTACAATTTTCGTCGATGGGCAGGCGCTCGGGAGTGCCGTAAACCGTTGCCGATGACGAGAAAACTATTTTTTTGCAGCCGTGCTCGCGCATTACCTGCAATAAAACGAGCGTGCCGTTTACGTTGTTATCGTAATACTCTATGGGTTTTGCGCAGCTTTCGCCTACCGCTTTAAGTCCGGCAAAGTGAATTACCCAGTCAATTTTATTATCTGCAAAGATTTTATCAAGCGCGGCGTGGTTGCGGATATCAGCCGAGTAAAATTTGAGAGGTTTTGCGGCGATTTTACAAACGCGGCTCATACTCTCGTTTGAAGAATTGCACAGATTATCAACTACTATAACGTTGTAACCGCTCTGTAAAAGCTCAACGCAGGTGTGGCTGCCGATATAGCCGGCACCGCCCGTAACAAGAATCGTCTTACCCATTTCAATTACCTGTAATATCATATTCGGCGGTGCGGAAAATGCGCGCCGCCGTTATTATGATTATACATTGTCGAATAAAAATAGTCAAGCTATTCGACGGTAACGCTTTTTGCAAGATTTCTCGGTTTATCGGGGTCGCGCCCTAAGATTACCGCGGTTTCGTAGGCGATAGCCTGAACGACCACGGCGGAGATGAGCGGCGATAAATACTTATCGCATTCGGGCAGCAAAAGCACCTCGCACCTTTTTGAGAAATTGTTATATACTTCGGTATCGTTAGTTATGACCGCGGCCCTGCCTCCGCGCGATAAAACCTGCTCTACCGCGTTTTCGCACTTGCCCGCAAGCGCTTTATCGAACATCAGCGCAACGGAAACGGTGTTGCCGTCAATCAAGGCCAGAGTACCGTGTTTAAGCTCGCCGGCAGGATACCCCTCCGACGGAATATACGATACCTCTTTAAGCTTTAAACTGCCTTCGAGCGCGACAGCATAATCCAAATCCTTACCCAGGAAATACACGCCGTTTGAACGCGCGCACATCTGCGCAAGTGTATTTATGTCGATATCTTCAATAACCTTTTGGCAAAGCCCGGGCATCTTTTCAAGCTCGGCCGTTTTTTTGCCTGCAAACGCAAGCGCGGCAAGGTACAGCGCGGTAATTTGACCCGTGTAACTCTTTGTTGCCGCCACGCAAATTTCAGGCCCTGCGGCAACCGGCACGACGACGCTTGCAAGCCGCGTAAGCTGTGAATACGGCGCGTTGGTTACGGCAACGACTTTTGCACCCATAGACAGCGCAAGCCGCGCCGCCTCTACGGTGTCCGCCGTCTCACCGCTCTGACTGATTGCAAACACCGCGGTCTTTTCCGTCATGACGGGGTCTTTGTATCTGAACTCGCCCGCCGTTTCCACCTCGACGGGCACGCGCGCAAAACTTTCAAAGTAGCGCTTGCCCAAAAGCCCTGCGTGATACGCCGTTCCGCAGCCGACTATTATTATTCTGTTTACGCCGTCAAGCGCCTTTTTCAGCTCGCCTTCAACGTCGTAAAAAGCAGATATAGTATTCTTTACGGAAGCGGGCACTTCTTTCAGTTCTTTAAGCATATAGTGGGGGCAACCGCATAAATCAAGGCTTGCGGATACCGCAACGTTGGGTCGCAACTTGCGCTTTACGGGCTTTAACTTGCTGTCGAAAATTTCTATTTTATCGCGCGTTATCAGGGCGATATCGCCGTCTTCGAGCGAGCAGATATTTTTGCATTTTCCGGCAAGGGCGGGCTCGTCGCTGGCGCAGAAGTTTTCACCGTCGCCGAAGCCCAAGATGACCGAGCTTTTGCTCTTGGCAACGGCTATCGCCTGAGTATTTTCGCATATCGCCATAAGCGCATATGACCCCTTAACCACTTTAACCGCAGCGGCAAGCGCCGTTAAAATATCGCCGCTGAAATTTTTGTTTACGAGCTTTGCCAAAACCTCGCTGTCAGTTTCCGAAAAAAACGTTTCGCCTTTTTCTATAAACGCGGCTTTGAGTTCGGCGTAGTTTTCAATAATGCCGTTGTGCACTACGGTCACCGCTCCGGCAGAATGGGGGTGGGCGTTTGCGTCGCAAGGTCTGCCGTGAGTTGCCCAGCGCGTGTGGCCTATTCCGACGCAACCGCGCATTTCCGTAATCAGCGGAGCGAGTTTTTCCACCCTGCCCTGCCGCTTTACAACCGATATTTTTCCGTTGCCACCGATAACGGCAAGCCCTGCCGAATCGTATCCGCGGTATTCCAGCCGCCTGAGCCCTTCCAAAACGTTTTCGGCGGCATTACCGCCGCCTATATATCCTATTATTCCGCACATATTTTATACCCTAACAGCCGCAGTTTTCCGAAATTTTGTTGGTTAAAATCTTGCAGGACAGCGCGCAGCATTCCTCGCTTTCGCCCTCGGTCATAATCCGCACGACGCGTTCCGTTCCCGAAGGGCGGACGACTATGCGAACCTTTAAATCGCCTTCGAGCCGTTCGGCAAGCTCTTTTACGCCTTCCATAGCAAGGGTCTTATCGATTACGGGCACGCTGACCGAAATTTGCGGCAGCGGTCTGAAACCTTTTACAAGCTGAGAAAGCGAGCCCTTTTCAACGATGGCTTCCATAAGCATAATGGCGGTAACCATACCGTCGCCAGTGCTTTCGTACTTGGAAAACACGACGTGGCCGCTTCGCTCGCCGCCCAAAACCGCGCCCGTCGCATTCATTGTATCGCATACGTTTTTATCGCCGACTTCGCATAAACTGCATGATATCCCGTGGGCTTTGAGCGATTTTATAAGTCCGCCGTTGCTCATAACGGTGCAAACTATTCTGTCACCGGAAAGCTCGCCGCGCTCTTTAAGATAATTTGCGCATACGTACATTTCTTCGTCACCCGTCACGACCTCGCCGCGCTCGTCAACGGCAATGCATCTGTCCGCGTCGCCGTCGAAGGCAAAGCCAACGTCCAGAGAATTGTCGCGCACGAGCCTTCTCAGCGCCTCGATGTGGGTAGAGCCGACGCCGTCGTTTACGTTTTCGCCGTCGGGGGTATCGCCTATGACGAAGGTCTTTGCCCCGAGCGCGTCGAACACGCTTCTGGCAATGGCAAATGCGCTGCCGTTAGCTCCGTCAAGTCCCACGCGCAGACCCTTGTACGAACAGGTCGAAAGGGATATGAGGTGGCCTATATAGCGGTTTCGCCCGGAAATATAGTCTACCGTGCGCCCGATATCCGCGCCGCTTGCAAAGGGAATATCTTTGCCTCCGAACGGCTCAAAATCTCCGCTTAAATAGCGTTCAACGAGGCATATTACGGGGTCTTCCATCTTTTCGCCCTGCCCGTTCATAAGCTTTATGCCGTTATCGTAATAGGGGTTGTGGCTTGCGGAAACCATAATTCCGCAGTCGAAGCCGTCGCACCGTGTTATATACGAAACGGAAGGGGTGGTCGTAACGTGCAGAATGTACGCGTCCGCGCCGGATGCCGTAAGCCCGGCCGCAAGCGAGTATTCGAGCATATACGACGAAAGCCGCGTATCCTTGCCTATGACCGCCCGACATTTTCCGCCGAGCCTTTCGCCGAAGTACCAACCCAAAATTCTGCCGACCTTAAACGCATGCTCGGCAGTGATATTGACGCCCGCTTCTCCGCGGAAGCCGTCCGTTCCGAAATACTTACCCGTACTCTACTCCCTCCACTCCTCTTTGACTGCGCCGCCGCTCATATGTGCGCGGAAAAATCTGTTTTTAAACGCACTTGTGCCGCGGTACGACTGTGTATTAAAACATATGCTTTGCGGTTGATTTTTGTGCATAAAACCTCCACTCGATAATTTGTTGACAACTTCGCGCGCGTGTGTTAAAATTTGCAAAGTCAATGAAAAGAAAATTCAAAATAAAACTTTCCGTGTGGCAGTTTTTAGCACTCGGATATTTAGCGGTAATTGCCGTGGGAAGCGTTTTGCTTGTTTTGCCGATAGCCTCGGCGGACGGCACGTCAACGTCGTATCTGGACGCGCTGTTCGTTGCGACCGCGTCGGCCTGCGTTACCGGACTTTCTACCGTGGACACTGGCACGCACTGGTCGCTGTTCGGGCAGATTGTTCTGCTCGTGCTCATTCAGACGGGCGGACTCGGTTTTATGACGTTCGTTTCGACTGTGTTTTTAATGTTCAAACACAGAATGAGACAGTACGAACGCAAGGCGCTGCTTTCCGATGCCGGCGCAATTAATTTTTACGGAATTTCAAAACTTGTAAAGCGCATTTTTATAGGCACGGCGATTTTCGAGCTTTTAGGCATGTGCCTTTTGTGCATCAGGTTTATTCCCGAGTACGGCGGCATAGGCGCTTACTACGCTTTGTGGCACGCCGTTTCGGCGTTCTGCAATGCCGGTATGGATTTGGTCGGAGTCGGCGGAACTTCGCTTTCGGCGTACGCAACCGACCCGTTGGTCAGCCTTACATTTTGCTTTTTGATAACCATGGGCGGACTCGGCTTCATAGTTTGGAGCGATTTTATAGATTGCCGGGGCAACTTCAAAAAAATGAAGCTGAACACAAAAATTATCCTTTTGTGGAGCTTGATTATAAACGTCGTTGCAACCGTGCTGTTTTTCGCATTCGAGTACAACGGTCAGGCGTTTAGCGGATACAACTTCGGGGAAAAACTTTTGTGTTCGTTCTTTATGGCGGTATCCTCGCGCACGGCCGGCTTCTACACCACGGCACCCTCCGCGCTTTGCGACAGCAGCTATCTTCTGACGATTATTATTATGTTTATCGGCGGAAGCACCGGCTCGACTGCCGGCGGCATCAAGGTGGGAACTTTTGCCGTGATTATTATGGGTATGCTTGCGGTATTCCGCGGATATAAGGACATCAACATCGGCAAAAAGAGAATTGAGTATTCCCTGCTTTCGCAGGCGCTTGCAATTTTTACGGCGTGCCTTATGCTTATACTTATGGGGACTTTGGCGATTTGCGCCCTTGAAACCGACCCTGCCGTAACCTTTAACAGAGTGCTCTTCGAATGCGTTTCGGCTTTGGGTACGGGCGGACTCAGTCTTGATTTGACGCCACAGCTCAATATCGGCGCGAAGTGCATAATTATTGTTTTGATGTACGCCGGCAGAGTAGGCATATTAACGCTTGCCTTAGCGCTCGGCGAAAAGCGCAGCATATCGGCGGTAAGAAAGCCGATAGACACCCTTCTTATCGGGTAAAAAATAACAAAACTCCCACATATTAGGGGGGATACCCGTTGTCAACCCCATATGCACACATCTAAGCGCGGCTTTTGGTTGCTTTTCGCACTGTGCGCCATTGTAGTACGTTTGTACGACTGCTGTCGCCCAGCGCAAAATTCATTCCAAAATACGCAGCTTAGACGCCTAGCGATTTTACGAGGCAAATTTTGAGATTAGTCAAGGCAAAGACCGCAGGTAATACTATAAGTATTATCAAGGGCTTTAACGCAGAATAAGCAAAAATTTGCCCGTAAAATTGTGTCCAGCTGGGGTTGGCAACGGGTAAGGAGAAAAACAATGAAATCGGTTTTATTAATCGGTATGGGAAAGTTCGGGCAGGCACTCGGCGAAAAGCTACTTAACATGGGCGACGAGGTTATGATTGTCGATAAAAGCGAGGACGTCATAAACGCGTTGGCGCAGAAATACTCTGGCGCGGTTATTGCAAACTGTATGATTGCCGAAAACCTTAAATCGCTTGACGTGCCCTCGTACGACGTTTGCGTGGTAACGATAGGCGACGACTTCCAAAGCTCGCTTGAAATTACTTCGGTCTTGAAAGATTTGGGCGCAAAGCACGTAGTATCCAAGGCCAACACCGAAATTCAGCGTAAGTTCTTATTGCGCGTCGGCGCGGACGAGGTCGTTTACCCCAACCGCGACATTGCCGAAAAGCTTGCAGTAAAGCTTAACGCAAGCCGCGTTTACGATTACGTTGAGCTTGACTCGGAGCACGCTATTTTCGAAATTGCCGTACCCAAGCGCTGGTGCGGAAACAAGGTTATAGACGTAAACCCTCGCAAGTTCGGACTGAACGTGCTTACGATTAAAAAAGGCAAGTCCATTACTCCACTGCCCGGCGCGGACTATATTTTCCAGGACGGTGACCATATGCTGGTCTTCGGCAACACTGAAAAGATTTTGGCCTTTACCAACAAAAACAAATAAATGCTTAAAAGCTTTTTGAAAGATTTGCGCGAAAGTCTGTTTCCGCTTGATTACACCTGCGATTTGTGCGGAGTGGAAACCTTCGGCACTAACCTTTGTCCGGACTGCGCAAAGACGGTTATACTCAACGATAAAGCTACCTGCCCCGTTTGCGGCAGGCGCACCGTACACAGCGAAATCTGCGTTGAATGTAAAGCCTCTTTGCCGAGGTTCAAACGCGCGGTATCCCCCCTTGTATATGCCGACGGCGGAGAAAAATTAGTAAAGAAATTCAAAGACGGCAACGCTTATTTAAAGGAATATTTTGCAACACTCATTGCCGAAAAGCTGAACGGGCTGCCAAAGCCCGACTGCATAGTATGCGTTCCGGCAACCGCAAAAACAGTTCGGGAACGCGGCTATAATCAAAGCCTGTTGCTTGCAAAGGCAATATCTTCAAAAATTTCCGCACCCGTTATAAGGGACGCAGTAATTAAAGTACGGGATACCTCTTCGCAAAAATCTTTGTCGCGTAAAGAGCGCGAGGCAAATCTTTACGGCGCGTTCAAAGTGAAAAAGCATAGCGAGCTGAAAGGCAAAACGGTTTTGCTTGTTGACGATATACTTACCACAGGCTCTACCGCAAACGAGCTTACAAGGGTTATTTTGAACGCAGGCGCGAAAGAAGTTTACCTTGCAACGGCGGCTTCCGTAGAGTACGAACCTAAGCTGACCGTAAACGAAATTTTAACCAAAATTCCGTTTTGACCCCGTAGTATGCTTGATTTAACGTAAAAAATTATACCGTGCAAAATCTTTTGCACGGTATTTTTTTGCGCTTCATAAAATGAACTATGACAACTTTTCAGTATGACAGAACCGCCGCCGTAGCTTACGCTAAAAAATGGGCTTTCGGCAGAAACCCGGCGTTTTACGATTTCAGCAAGATAGGCGGCGACTGCACCAACTTCGCCTCGCAATGCATTTACGCAGGAGCCGGAGTTATGAATTTTACACCCGAACTCGGCTGGTTTTACCGCTCGACAAACGACAGAACGGCAAGCTGGACCGGAGTTGAATTCTTACATAACTTTTTAGTGACAAACCAGGGCGTGGGGCCGTTCGGTAAGGTCGTGCCTTTGAGCGAAATAGAAATAGGCGATATTATTCAACTTGGCACTGCCACGGGGGACTTCTACCACTCCCCCGTCGTTGTCGGCTTTTCTCGCGGACAGATACTCGTTGCGGCGCACACCTACGACGCGTACAACAAGCCTCTCAATTCCTACAACTTCGCAAAGTCCCGACCCATACATATACTGGGGGTAAGGAAAGACGATTAAAGCGGTGGGCGCTGTATGCGCCCACCGCTTATTCTTATTATTTGGTTCCGAACAGTCTGTCGCCGGCATCGCCGAGGCCGGGTAAAATATAACCGTTTTCGTTGAGCTGTCTGTCGAGCGTGGAAACGTATACGGGCACGTCGGGGTGCGCCTTTGCAACCGTTTCAACGCCTTCGGGAGCGCCGATTATTGCCATAAACTTGATATTAGTGCAGCCGCGTTTTTTAAGCGCCGCAAGCGCGTCGCACGCCGAGCCGCCCGTAGCAAGCATGGGGTCTACCAGGAACACCGTCTTATCTTCGATACCCTCGGGAAGCTTGCAGTAGTATTCCTTGGGCTGCAACGTTTCCTCGTCGCGGTACATTCCTATATGACCGACCTTTGCCGTGGGGAATACTTTGTGTACGCCGTTTACCATTCCGAGCCCCGCGCGAAGTATAGGCACTATCGCGATGCTCTCCTCGGGCACTTTGTACTGCGTGGTAACTTCGAGCGGAGTTTCAACCTTTACGGGCACAAGCTCGATATCGCGCATGCTCTCGTAGGTCATAACCGTTGTAATCTCTTCGATAAGCTCCCTGAACTCCTTCATTCCCGTGTTTTTGTCGCGGAGAATTGCTACCTTGTGGCGGATTAAGGGGTGGTCGAATATAAATACGTTTTTGTACTTTGTCATCATTTATTTTTCCTCCTTGGTATCTTCGTTTTCGGTTACCTCTTCTATAACAAGCTGTTCGTCGTCGCTCTTGTTTTTGCCCTTGATATTGACGAGCAGGTTGCACAAAATACCTAAAATAAGCGCGCAGGCAACCTCGGTTACGGTAACTTTGCCGAAGGTAAGCGTCATTCCGCCTACGCCTGCAATGAGTATAACGGAAACTACGAACAGGTTTTTATTATCGCCCAAATCGACGGGCTGAATCATTTTAAGGCCGGATACGGCAATGAAGCCGTACAGTGCTATACATACGCCGCCCATTACGCAAGCCGGAATTGTTGCAAGGAAGGTAACGAACGGAGCAACGAACGAAGCCACCATACAGATTATAGCCGCAACGAATATGGTTATAATCGAGGCGTTACCCGAAATTGCCACGCAGCCTACGGACTCGCCGTAAGTCGTGTTGGGGCAACCGCCGAAAAGCGCACCGGCAATCGAACCGACGCCGTCGCCTAAAAGCGTTCTGGAAAGACCGGGGTCCTGTAAAAGGTCGGTTTCTATAATAGAGGAAATGTTTTTATGGTCGGCAATGTGTTCCGCAAACACAACGAACGCAACGGGAATATACGCAACCGCAATAGTTCCGATATACGCGCCGATGTTGCCGAAATCGCCTGCGCCGTAGTCCTTGCTGAAAAGCTGAACGAACGCAAAGTCGGGGTACCACTTCATTTGTTTGAACAAATCGAAGTTGATAACTCTTAAAGCTTCCGCGCCGGGAATGTAGCTGAAACCGGTAAATATTGCCGCAACTACGTAGCCTGCGAGAATACCTATTACGAAAGGTATCATCTTCATAAGCTTTTTGCCGTAAACCGAGCAGACTATGGTAACCGCAAGAGTAACAAGTCCGCATAAAAGCGCGACGTAGGGCGAGCAGGTTGACACGCTGCCGCTCATTAAATCGCCGACGGCGTTGCCAGCAAGCGAAAGTCCGATAATCGCAACGGTAGGGCCTATAACGACGGCAGGCATAATTTTATCTATCCATTTAACGCCTGCGAATTTTACTATAACCGCAATAATTACGTAAACCACACCCGCGAACACCGCGCCGACTATTATGCCGAGGTATCCGAGAGCCGCCGAAACTCCGCCCGAAAAAGCTGCAAACATACTGCCGAGGAATGCAAACGAGCTTCCAAGGAATACCGGACTTTTGAATTTGGTAAATAGCAGATAAACTATCGTACCTACGCCTGCGCCGAAGAGCGCCGCAGAGGTTGACATAGCGTAACCCGTTTTACTCTGTACGACCATGGGCACGGCTATGGTTGCCGCAAGAATTGCAAGCACCTGTTGCAGAGCGAACAGTATCAGCTGTCCCCACTTGGGTCTGTCTTTTACGCCGTAAATCATCTTCATTGTAAAAAGTTCTCCTCTTTTGTTTCAGGGCATTGCCCGAATTTTTTTTATTTTATCATACCGCCTTGAAAATTGCAATTATTAGCCGTCGCAAATTTACTCTTAATTAAAGTATCCGTCCAAATCGAAATATTCGTCCAGATATTCGCGAGTATTGTAACACATCTCTTTAAACAGATTTTTCGACTGCTCCATCGTCAGCGTTCCGCAGAGCGCCTGGTTTGCAAAGGCAACGTAAATTTTATTCAAATCACGCTCCTTAATGCCCTCGTAAAGCGTATCGATATTGACGCAAGCGCGGTAAACAAGGTTTTTAACAGCCGTGGGAAGCGGCTTTGCAACTATCGGCTTAACGCTGTCGTGCGAGAACACGCAGTTTGTTTCAACAATACTGCCGAGCGGCATCTGCGGCATCTGCCCGACGTTTGGCATATTCACGTTTGAAACGTAAGACCCGAACCCCAGTATCGCCTGCATAAGCTCTACTGCAACCTCCGCGGACTTTACAACGGGAAATTGCTTTCTGCCCTCCGCCATTTCTATCGTTTCGGTAATTTTTTCGGCCTGCTGTTTTTCGCGGAAGTCAACGGTAGTCAAGCGGAACTTCCATTCTTCAACGGTCGCCTCGTCCTTTAAATACCAGGTGTTCGGCATAAACTCGGCAAGGTGCCTGTCGCCTGCCGCCGCAAGCGCGCCGTATTTATTGAATAAATCCATCTTGACCTTGTTGCCGTAAGCAAACGGGTCGGTCTTAAAAGCAAAGCGCGGTTCGTATTCGTAATAGCCCTCTTCAAAAAACTTTGCTTCGAATTCCGGTATAAGCGATAAAATATCCGTATCGCCGTACTTTGCCTCGGTTATCCAGGTAAAATGGTTGACTCCGCAGGCGTCGGTGTAAATTTCGTCGCGGCGAGGTTTTATGCCGCGCGTTTCCTTTAAAACGCAGGTTAAAAACTCCTGAGCGTGAAATACCTCGTGGCAGCAGCCGAAAGCTTTAATACCCGGGAACACGTCGTACAATACCTTTGTGCAGATGCTCATAGGGTTGGTAAAATTGATAACCCAGGCCGTGGGGCAGATGTCTTTTATCTTGCGCGCAAAGTCCTCGTAAACGGGCACCGTGCGCATTGCGCGCAACACGCCGCCGGGGCCTGCCGTATCGCCTACGGCCTGATATATGCCGTACTTTTCGGGGGCATGCACGTCGCTGCGCATCTCTTTGAAGGTCGCCGGAAGTATGGAAATCACAACGAACGTTGCGCCGTCAAGCGCGGCCTCCAACTTATCGTAAACCTTGTAATCAAACTTAGATTTTGTCTTTGGGTTTTTATTGATAAACCCGCCGATTTTTTTATTACGCTCGGCTGCAACCCTATCGATATCGTACAGAGCAATCTCGCCGCCGAGATTTTCCGCAAGCGCCAAGTCGGACATAAAAGTCCTCGCCCAAAGCTTGCTACCCCCTCCTATATATGCGACTTTAACAGTTTTTTTCATAATTTTACCTCTTACCCGTATCCACCCCCACGGGAACACAGCTGAGGTTGGCTACGGGTACTTAATATCTGCCTTTTATTGTATCACTTTCGCCTGCATAAATCAATGCTCCCACAAAAATTATTTGATGGATAAGTATAGAAAAAAGCCTGAAACGGAAATCCGTTTCAGGCTTCTTAATTTTGCTGAAAATTTTTAAGCTACACGTTCTATGCGGTCGCGTTTATCGCCAAGCTTTAAAACGTAATTATCATTCAGTAGCGAATAATAATTAAACATTTTCTTTAAATAATCGCCAAGCGAATCATAATGGATATGCTTATCGTTTTTAAGAATCGGACCGAGGTTAGCAAGCAACACTTCGTTACTGTTTTTGAACAAGTCTTCAATAGTAATCAACAGGTCGCAAAACGTTGCTACCCCGTAAATTTCAGGGTCTTCCGCAGGCTTTATAGCCGTGGGGGCGTTTTCTTTTTCCTGCAACAGCACGGCTTCGTCATAAGAATTTACCGCTTTATCGTTCTGCTGAGTGTAGAACATTACGGCTTTTTTATGGAACTTTTCCCTGACAGCCTTAGCAAGAGGAATATAGTCTTTATCATTAGCTACGACAATACAAGTTTCCAGTTCGGGAAGCTCGTACAGTTTTTCGATTGCGAGAACCGTCATAGCTATATCTGAAGTGTTCGGGTCGGGTTTGCCTTTCTGCTTTTCCGAGCCCGGAATGTAATGAAGCTGCATTTTGTACTGCGAGTACGCCTCTTCCCATCTCTGCTTCCGCTTTAAAAAGTCGGAAAAACAGTGAGCTTCGTATACTTCGCCGTAGTCCTGAGCCTCTTCAAAAATTTTCTGCGTGTAGCTTTCGTCTATATTGTCGCCGTCGACAAATAAAATAATTTTGGACATTTTTAAGTCTCCTCATATATTTTTATTTTCGATACGACTTGACGGACCTACTTTAATTTTAATTGCACACAAGAAGGAAATATCCTCGCTTACCACTTAGATATAAAAAACAAAATATTCTTAATAATAAAATCGATTAAGACACGAAAAGTGTTTTCTTCCACGTTCGTTTTATTTCGGAATTTGCCATTTGTTATACGGATTAAAAATAACTCTACTTTGTAAAGCCTCGGCGTCGTTATTAATAACCCCACATCAAGCGTCTTCCGTAATCTGCTATTTATTCTTCTAAATAAATTGCGTCTTATTCGAAGTCGAATAAAGCCCTTCAATTTAAAGCAGTGCGTAAGTTTATACTTTAAATCTACGGTTGTTCAATTGCCGTCCGCGCCAAACCTCCCTATGCTGCGCGCCGAGCAAAAATGCAAGTTGAAAAAATTTCTTTCCGCCGCGTCTGTATCGGCTGAAAGTTTTTCAGCACTCGTATAATATCATAATTTTACTTATTTGTCAAGTTTTTCCGCTTCTTTTTAGAATAAGCGCGAACGCACAGTTTGAACAGCTCGCCAACGGGGATAACCGAAAGCGACGCGCCGAAAATTATCAGCCACTGCACGGCCGTAGGCTTTACTAGGCCGAACGCGTGGGAAAGCGGACTTACGCACAAAAGCACGTTGAGCACAACACCTATTAAAACGGTAATAAGAAGTACTTTGTTTGCAAACATTCCTTTGCCGAAACCCGACTGTCTTTCGGTGCGGATATTGAAGGACTGGAAAAGCTCCAAAAACGACAGCGTCATAAAGGTCATGGTCGTTGCAACGGTATTTCCCCAGGCCGCAAGCGACGCGCAGAATACCGATATTGTTACCGCCGTCATAAACGCGCCGTAAAAGGCAATGGACGTAAGTGAAATTTTCGAGAATAAACTCTTTTCCGCGCGCTCGGGCGGACGGGTCATACAGTCGACGTCCTCTTTTTCCATACCGAGCGCTAAGACGGGAAAGCTGTCGGTTATAAGGTTCAGCCATAAAAGCTGCGTTGAAAGCATAAAGTCGAACCTGAACAAAAACAGCGAAGCAATAAGTATTGAAAGCACTTCGGCAAGGTTTGTAGACAGGAAAAACTGTATAGTCTTGCGTATGTTTGCGGAAATTCTTCTGCCCTCGCGAACGGCGGAAACTATGGTGGTAAAGTTATCGTCGGTGATAACCATATCCGAAGCGCTCTTGGTTACGTCCGTGCCGGTTATACCCATAGCGATGCCTATATCCGCGCTCTTAATGCTCGGCGCGTCGTTTATGCCGTCACCCGTCATTGCCGCAACCTTTCCGCGGCGCTGTAAGGCGGTAACTATCATATGTTTATGCTTGGGCGAAACCCTGGCAAACACGCGGCACTTTTCAATTGCTGCGTCGCGCTCGTCCTCGGGCAAAGCGTCAAGCTCGTCGCCCGTCATAACTTCGCTTTTATCATGTGCGATATTCAACTTTTTGGCAATGGAAAACGCCGTACGCACGTGGTCGCCCGTTATCATAACGGTAGCAATTCCGGCGTCCCTGCATTCGTCAACCGCCTCTTTTACGCCCGACTTTAAACCGTCGGTCATACCGCAAAGACCTATGAATATCAGCTCGTCTTCCTTGATTTTTCCGTCGTAATTTTTATATGCAAAACCGAGCACGCGCAGCGCCTCGTCGGACATTCTGTCGTTTTCGGAAATCACGGCCTTTCTGTCGGTATCGGTCAGCGGTTTAACCCCCGAGGCGGTTAAAATTTTGGTGCACTTGCCGATTAAAATATCGGGCGCGCCCTTTGTAAAGCAAACGCTCTCCCCACCGATATTTGCGGCAACCGACATCATCTTTCTTTCCGAGGTAAACGGAAGCTCGTCTACCTTTACAAAATTGCCGTCAAAATTGCATTCGTCGGCATATATCCTTAGGGCAACCTCAGTCGGGTCGCCTAAATAATTACCCTTAGAGCCCTTTACGCCCGAGCAAACGGTCATACACTGCAAAAGGCGGTCTTCTTTTGCGATTGCCCCCGACATATCCTGCAACGAACGCTGTTTTCCGTCAGAATATACCTCTACAACTTTTAGCTTATTCTGCGTGAGCGTACCCGTCTTATCCGAACAGATAACCGAGCAGCCGCCAAGCGTTTCCACCGATTTCAGCTTGCGGATAACTACGCCTTTTTTGCTCATCTTCTGCACGCCCATTGCCATAATTATGGTAACCACGGCAGGCAGCCCTTCGGGGATAGCCGCAACGGCTATTGCAACCGAAGTCATAAAGTTTTTTAAAAGTCCGTCGTCGCGCACGCAAAGCCCCATTATGAACACAATTGCGGTTACGGCAAGCACGAACGCAGAGATTATTTTGCCGAGCTTGTCAAGGCTCTTTTCAAGCGGAGTTTTAGCCGCCTTGCCGCCTTGAAGCATTGCCGCGATTTTGCCCATTTCCGTATTCATACCGACGGAAGTAACGACTGCCGAGCCGTTACCGCGCACAACGAAAGTAGAGCCGAACAGCGTGTTCGACATATTCGAAAGCGCAATTTTATTGCCGTGAATTCGTTTAGCGTTTTTCTCGACGCCGGCGCTTTCGCCCGTTAGCGCGGACTCGTCGCACATGAGCGAGTTGCTCTCTAAAACGCGGCAGTCGGCAGGCACAACGTCGCCCTCTTCCAAAAGAATTATATCGCCTACGGTCAGTTCTTCGCAGGGAATGACGTATTCCTTTTTATCCCTTCTGACTTTGCAGAACGAGGCGGAAAGCTTTTTAAGGTTTTCAATTGCCTTGTCCGCGCGGTACTGCTGAACCGTGCTGACAATTGCGTTTAAAAAAATTATGGAAAGGATAATAAACGTATCCGTTAAATCGTTTTTATCCTTGGAAAGAAAGGCAATAAGCCCTGAAACGGCCGCGGCGACTATCAATAGAATAGTCATAAAGTCCTTGAACTGCGCAAAAAACAGCTTTATAGGCCCTGCGGTTTTGCCCTTTTCAAGTTCGTTTCTGCCGTATTTTTCAAGCCTTGCGGCGGCTTCCTCGCGCGAAAGTCCGTCGGATGAAGATTTAAGTTTGCCGAGCGTTTGACCGGCTTCCTCAAAGCAAAAATTATCCATTGAATACCTCTTAATTAAGGTATTCGGCCAAGCCCTCGTATATGACAAAACAAAAAGCGGCGCAAAGTGCGTTTGGCACTTTGCGCCGCTTTAATTATTCTTCTTCAAAGTGATGCTCGTCCTCGTCGGTGGGGTCGGGGAACTGCGCTTTATCGTAAGCAATACCGTGCTTGTCGTAATAATCTTTTATCGCCGCGCGGATAGCCTCTTCGGCCAGCACCGAGCAGTGCATTTTATGCGCCGGCAGCCCGTCCAGAGCCTCTGCAACGGCCTTGTTTGTCAGTTCCAGCGCCTCGGAAAGCGGCTTGCCCTTTATAAGCTCGGTCGCCATCGACGACGAAGCAATTGCGCTGCCGCACCCGAACGTATTGAACTTAACGTCCACTATAATATCGTTTTCTATTTTAAGATAAATCTTCATTATGTCGCCACACTTTGCGTTGCCGACCTCGCCGATACCGTCGGCATCCTCTATTTTGCCAACGTTGCGCGGATTAGTGAAGTGGTCCATAACCTTTTCGCTGTATAATGCCATAATTTTCTCCTAAATTATATTAAATGAGGCTTTTCGCCCTTTTCAAGACTTTCCCAAACCGGGGAAATTCCGCGCAGATATTCCACCACACGGGGTACTTCCTTTAAAATCGTATCAATTTCGTCCTCGGTATTGTACTCCGAAAGCGAGAGCCTCAGCGAGCCGTGCGCAACCTCGTGCGGAAGCCCCAACGCAAGCAGAACGTGCGAGGGGTCTAACGAACCGGAAGTACAGGCCGAGCCGGACGACGCGCAAATGCCCTTAGCGTCCAAAAGCAGTAATAAACTTTCGCCCTCTATTCCCTCGAAGCAGATATTGACGTTGTTCGGAAGTCTTTGTTTTCTGTCGCCGTTTAGCTTGGAATGAGGAACTTTCAAAAGCCCGTCTATGAGCCTGTCCCGAAGCCGTTTTTCTTTTTCGGAGTTTTTGGTCATATTCGCGCAGGCTTCTTCCAAAGCCGCCGCCATTGCCGCAATGCCGCCGAGGTTTTCCGTACCGGCGCGCCTGCCGCGTTCCTGAGCGCCGCCCTCAACGAACGTCAAAAGCGGAATTTGTTTTCTGCAATAGACCGCGCCCACACCCTTCGGCCCGTGGAATTTATGCGCCGAAAGCGACAGCATATCGATATTCTGCGCCTTTACGTCAACGGGAACATGCCCGACCGCCTGAACCGCGTCCGTATGAAAAATTACGCCCTTTTCACGGCAGACCGCGCCGATTTCGGCTATCGGCAGTATAGTGCCCACCTCGTTATTCGCAAACATAACGGTAACGAGCGCGGTATCGCTGCGGATAGCTTTTTCAACCTCTTTCGCGGTTATAAGTCCGTCGGGGTGCACGTTTAAATACGTAACTTCAAACCCCTCTTTTTCCAGCTTTTTAAGCGTGTGCAGCACTGCGTGATGCTCGAAAGCCGTCGTTATTATATGTTTTTTGCCCTTTTTAGCGCCGTTTACCGCCGCCGAGCGTATCGCCTGGTTGTCGCTTTCGCTTCCGCCCGAGGTAAAATAAATTTCCCGAGGCTCGCAGTTCAAAAGCTTTGCTATTTTCGCCCTTGCCTCATCCAAGTGCTCTTTTGCAACCTGCCCCACCGTGTGCAGCGACGAGGGGTTACCGTACACCTCTTTTAAATACGGCGTCATAGCGTTTATAGCCGTATCACTCATTGCGGTCGTTGCCGCGTTGTCAACATAAATCGTCTTTGCCAAAACTTAATTCCTATTTAATTAGTATGATTTTATTATAAAAAACAATTCCTATGTTGTCAATAGGAATTATACTATTTTATTAAATCTTTTAAAGATTTCGAGGTTAAAAAATTCATTATGACCTCGTCAAGCTCTTTAAACAGCGGAAGCGTATCGCAAGTACCGGCGTTTTCACAGCCGCTTATAAGGCAGGAAACGGGCGCAAGCGAGCCTTCGCCCGACAAAAGAATTTCGGCAACGGTGTACTCCTCGGCGCGCCTTGCAAGCTTGTAACCGCCGCTTTTGCCGCGCGCGCTTATAACAAGCCCTGCCTGGGATAGCGACTTTGCCGAGGCTTCGAGATATTTAAGCGATTCCTTTTGCCGCTCGGCAACGTCGGCAAGAGAGATAAACCCTTCGCCCTCGTGCTTTGCCAAATCTATCATAACTTTAAGGGCGTTTCTGCCCTTGGTCGTAATCATCATAAGAGACTCCTCTCACAAATTTTCTTTGCTATTCTGCGCAAATAAAATTTCGTGAATTTTAGGGGCTTCTCGCCCCTCGTGCCGCAATATTTAAGGGCACACAAGCGTATAATTTGCACCTTATTATCTGAAACCTTTTACAATAAGGTGTGCAAAGCTTCGCTTCGCTCGCGTGCGGCACTTCACCCTCGGCGAGCCGCAAGTATGCGCAAATTGGGGCGCGCTAACGCAAGGAAACCTTGCTTGCGCAGTTAATTATTTTAACCGCCTAACTCAATCATTCGCTCGATACATTTAACCGATTGTTGCCTTTCCTGCTCGTCAATAATTATTTCTTCGCCGCCCTCGCCAAGAATACAGTTTAAAACGTCGGGAAGCGTGGTAATTTTCATATTATGGCACAATAAATCTTTGGAAAGCGGATAAAACCGCTTTTCGGGGCACTTATACTGCAAATGCTCTACAATTGCGTTTTCCGTGCCTATTATAAACTCTTTGGCCTCGGAGTTTATTGCAAAATCCATTATCCCAGACGTCGAGCCGACGTAGTCTGCAAGCTTTACGACCTCCGGACGGCACTCGGGGTGCACCAAAAACAGCGCGTTCGGGTGCGCGGCTTTTGCTTTAAGCACGTCCGATTTTTCCATTTTAGCGTGCGTAGGGCAGCCGCCCGACAAAAGCTTGAAGTTCTTTTCGGGAACCTGTTCTTTTACGTAAGTGCCGAGGTTGATATCGGGAATGAACAATATGTTCTTTTCGGGCATTGCGCGGCAGATTTTAACCGCGCTTGACGAGGTTACGCAAACGTCGGCTATGGTTTTAAGCTGAGCCGTGGTGTTCACGTACGCGACCACCGCGTAATCGGGGTACATTTTTTTGACCTCGGCAATTACCTCTCTATCCATCTGCTCCGCCATAGGACAGCCGGCCTGAGGGTTTGCAAGATAAACGCGCTTTTCGGGCGCGAGCATTTTAACCGTTTCCGCCATGAACCGCACGCCGCACATAATAACGGTGCTCTGTTTTGCAGTTTTAGCCTTTAACGCAAGTGCGTAGCTGTCGCCCGTGAAATCAGCAACCTCGCAAATATCTTCCGACATATAGCTGTGCGCCAGAATACATATATCGCGCTCGGCTTTGAGCTTTAAAATTTTCTGTTGTAAATCTTTAACCATATAGCTTTTTAGATTATACACGAAAGCTTTTATTTTGTCAAACGTATAAAAAAAGCGGCGGCAAGAACTCACACGGGGTTAAAACCGACCGAAAATTAATAAACAAAAGATGCAAATTAAGAAACGGTTTTCAGGTCTAAACCGCCGTAAACGCAATATATTACGGGGGCAATTAAGAAGCCGTCCGCTGACAGCGGACGGCTTCTTTTAATTATTTTTGACTTTCATTAATCTTACTACTGCTGCTCGCTCGTTTTCGTCGAGCTTTGATTTTATAAACTTAATAGTCTCTTCAAGCTGAGGTATCATTACGTATTCAAGCGCATTTACGCGGCGCTTGTTACGCTCGATTTCGTCGGCTAAGAGCCGCACCGTCTTTTCCGTTTCGGCAAGCTTGACAAGCTTGGGTAAAAGCTTTGCGGCTTTTTCGACCGAATAGTCCGCCTCGCTCGTTATCTCCGAAAACGCATAGGGCAACCCCTCGGCACGCTGTTTTTGCACGAGCTCTACCTTGGGCACTTCCACGCCCATTATGCTCGATACGCCGCAGTCCGCCGTTACCGCAACCGAGGGCAGCGCAAAGGCCGTTTCCGCACGGTACGAGGGAGTAACCGAACGCGCGATGGAAAACTGTTTGAGCGTTTGCGAAAGCTCCTTTTCAACCTCGTCGCGAAGGCGCTTGTTTTCCTTAATAATTACGGAAAAGCGGCGCACCATTTCGTCCGATTTATCCTTTAAAAGTTTATGTCCGCGCGTGGCGGTTGTAAGCCGCGCTTTGAGCTTTTTAAGCTCCATTCGCGTGGGGTTTACGTTTAATCTTGCCATATCAACCTATTACAAAGTTATCAAGTCAAAAACACAGAGAAGCAAGCAAGACAAGGCGAACGAGGAAAACCCGAAGGAGTTTACTTAAAGGTAAATGACTGAGGGGTGCCGCAGTTCAACGAAGTATTGCGATGCTTATATGTGTTTTAATTAAGGTATTTATCGATATACGCCTGTCGTATACGTTTCAGTTCACCGACCGGCAGTATTTTCAAAAGCTGCCAGCCCAGAGTAAGCGTATCCTCGATAGTTCTGTCCGTTTCGAAGCCCTGGCTTATATACAGCTTTTCGAACTCTTCGGCAAACTTTGCATACAGCTTGTCGGTGTCCGAAAGCGCCGCCTCGCCGAGTATTGCGGAAAGCTCTTTACACTCTTTGCCCCTCGCATATGCCGCAAATAACTGGTTTAAAGTGTCCGCATGGTCCTCGCGAGTTTTGCCCTTGCCTATGCCCTTATCTTTAAGACGGGAAAGCGACGGCAACACGTCGATAGGCGGATTTATGCCCTTTTTGTAGAGGTCGCGAGAAAGGATAATCTGCCCCTCCGTTATATAACCGGTAAGGTCGGGTATGGGGTGGGTTTTGTCGTCCTCGGGCATGGTTAAAATGGGTATCTGCGTTATCGAGCCTTCCGAGCCGCGTATACGGCCGGCGCGCTCGTACATAGTCGCAAGGTCGGTATAAAGATAACCAGGATAGCCGCGGCGACCGGGAACTTCGCGGCGCGCTGCGGAAACCTCGCGGAGAGCTTCCGCGTAGTTGGTTATATCAGTCATAATTACAAGCACGTGCATACCGCACTCGAAAGCGAGGTATTCCGCGCAGGTCAGCGCCATACGGGGCGTTGAGATACGCTCAACCGCAGGGTCGTTTGCAAGGTTTGTAAACAGCACCGTGCGCTCTATTGCGCCCGTCTTTTTAAAGTCGTTTACAAAGTATTGCGACTCCTCAAAGGTTATGCCTATCGCCGCGAAAACTACGGCGAACTTGCTGTCCGTTCCGCGAACCTTAGCCTGCCTTGCTATCTGCGCCGCAAGCTCGGCGTGAGGCAGACCGCTCATTGAAAACACGGGCAGCTTCTGACCGCGCACAAGCGTATTGAGGCCGTCTATTGCGGAAATGCCCGTCTGAATAAACTCGTCGGGGTAGTTGCGCGCCGCGGGGTTAATCGGCTCGCCGTTGATATCCAGAACTTTTTCTGGAATAACGGGTGCGCCGCCGTCGCGAGGGTTGCCCATACCGTCGAATACTCGGCCGAGCATATCGCGCGAAACGGCAAGCTGTTGGCTGTGTCCCGTAAACCGGGCCTTGGACGAGGCTATTTGAAGCCCCTGCGAGTTCTCGAAAAGCTGAACGACCGCTTTATCGCGGTTAATTTCCAAAACTTTGCCGCGGCGGATATCGCCGTTAGCGCAAACTATATCTACAAGCTCGTTATAAGTTACGCCTTCGACGCCGTCAACGACCATAAGAGGGCCTACGACCTCGCGGATGGTTTTGTATTCCTTATACATTGTCTTCTCCGCCTCCTTGCGCAAGCGCCTTCATTTCAGCGTTAATAAGTTTTAAAATTTCGTCGAACTCGGCAAGGTTGTCTTCGGTTATGAATTTTGCTCTGCCGATTTTGTCCTTGCAGCTGCATGCAAGTATATCGTTCAAGCTTGCGTAGTTCAAAAGCGCTTCGCGTGCGCGTGAGTCGAACTCGTAAACAAGCTTCAACATCAAAAACTGTTTTTGCATCGAGGTATAGGTATCGATATCGTCAAACGCGTTCTGGTGCAGGTAGTCCTCGCGGATAATCTTTGCGGTTTCCATAGTCAGCCTGTCTTTGGAGGACAGCGCGTCCATACCGACAAGGCGAACAATTTCGTCCAGCGCCGCCTCCTCCTGCAACACCGTCATTATGAACTGGCGGTATTTAAAGAACTGCGCACTTACGTTATCGTCGAACCAGTCTTTTAATTTATCGGCGTACAGCGAGTAGCTGATGAGCCAGTCAATTGCCGGGAAATGACGCTTGTAAGCAAGCGAAGCCGAAAGCCCCCAGAAAACCTTTACAATTCTGAGCGTTGCCTGGGAAACGGGTTCGCTCAAATCTCCGCCGGGAGGCGATACCGCGCCGATAGCCGTTACCGAGCCGGTCTTATTGCCCGAGCCCAGAAGCTTTACAATGCCGGCGCGCTCGTAGAACTCCGCAAGCCTTGACGAAAGGTACGCGGGGTAGCCCTCGTCGCCGGGCATCTCTTCGAGTCTGCCGCTCATCTCGCGCAAAGCCTCGGCCCAGCGCGACGTGGAGTCGGCCATTATTGCCACGTTGTAGCCCATATCGCGGAAGTACTCCGCAATGGTTATACCCGTATATATGCTGGCTTCACGCGCCGCAACGGGCATATCCGAAGTGTTTGCAATAAGCACCGTACGCTTCATTATCGGCTCGCCCGTTTTGGGGTCTTTAAGCGCCGGGAATTCGTTTAAAACGTCGGTCATTTCGTTGCCGCGCTCGCCGCAGCCGATATAGACTATTATGTCTGCATCCGCCCATTTTGCGAGCTGGTGCTGAACTACCGTTTTGCCGCTGCCGAACGGGCCGGGAACTGCCGCAACGCCGCCGCGAGCTATGGGGAACAGCGTATCTATTACGCGCTGACCCGTAACCATGGGCGCGTCGGGCGCAAGCTTTTCTTTATAGGGTCTGCCGCGGCGCACCGGCCATTTGCGGAGCATACTTACGGGGCGCTTGCCCGAATCCGTCGCGATGATTGCGACCGTATCCTCTATGGTAAATTCGCCCTCGAAAATTTCAAGGACTTTGCCGCGCATACCGTTGGGCACTAAAATTCTGTGCTCGATAATTTCCGTTTCCTGAACCGTGCCCAAAACGTCGCCCTCGGCAACGCTATCGCCGGCCTTTGCAACGGGCACGAACTTCCACTTTTTGTCGCGGTCGAGGTTGTTTACCGAAACGCCTCTCGATATTCTCGCGCCGTACTTGAAGTACAGTGTGGTAAGCGGACGCTGTATACCGTCGAATATGCCCTGGATAAGCCCCGGCGCAAGCTCTACGGAAAGCGGCTCGCCCGTGGACACGACTTCTTCGCCCGGGCCTAAGCCGGAGGTTTCCTCGTAGACCTGAATGGACGCCTTGTCGCCGCGCAGTTCTATTATTTCACCGATAAGCCCCTTATCCGAAACGCGGACAACGTCGTACATCTTGCTGTCCGCCATATTTTCGGCAATGATAAGCGGTCCGGAAATTTTTACTGTTTTACCTGCCATAAGTCCTCCTCATAAAAAACCGCGCTGCGGCCTTTTACGATTAATCGTTAAATAAAATATCCACGCCCAGGGCGCGTTCCATTGCGTTTTTAAGTAGCTCCGTGCCGTGACCCGTGCTTCCGTTTTTGGAAGGCACGCTTAAAATTACGGGGTAAGGCTCTTCGTCGAACCGTTTTAAAAACTCCGATAACGGCCGCGCAAGCTCTTCCGTAAGGAAAATTATTTTGTATTCCTTTGCAATTCGCCGCAATATATCCCTTGCTTTCGCCTCGTTTTCGGCAGGGAATGCGGCAATGCCGGCCGCCTTGAATACCATTATACTGTCGCCGTCGCCGACGATTGCCATTTTACCTGTCATATTGTTCTAAGCCTTTTTCTTATTTCCTGCTCGGGCATACCCGAAAGCAGGCAAACAAACAGAATACGCACGTTTAAGTTTTCGGCGCGGCGGCGGAATACGTAGTAAAGAAACGGTTGCGACTTCTTTAATTCGTATTTTTTAATTGACAGCAAACCGCACTCCAAACTGTCGGCAAGCTTTTCCGCTTCGGTCAAGGGCAAGCCGGCGTTTTTCCGTTCGATACACATTTTTACAAAGTCTTTATAATCAGTTTTATCGAAGGCCTGAATAGCCTTTTCGCTGTCTTCAATAAAAAGATTTTCCAGCTGTTCTTTTTTGAGTTTTCCGCCGCTTACGTACGAAAGTGCGGCATATTCGGGGGTCTGCGAGCGTAAGGCCGTTAAAATATTCGTCATATCGGCCTTTGCCGCAACCGCCTTTTTCAAAAACGAATTATGCGCGCAGGCCTTTGCAAGGCTTGAATACAGCGCCTTGTCGAATATCCTGCCTACCTCCGCACCGGATACTTCTTTACCCTCGTTTTCGCCGGTGAACAGCTCCACCGCAGTTTGTATAGCTTTAAAAAGCTCGCCTTGCGCTTCTTTATAGCCGCCGTTTTTGATGCAGTCGGTCAGATACGCCGCGGTATACAGGCCGTCGGGTGCAAGCATTGCCGAGGTATCCTCCGTTTTAAGGTACTCGGCCTTAATGAGCGCCTTTGCGTTATGGAAATCGCGCGGAGACAAAAGATACTCTTTTTCTGCGTTAGTTGCGGCATATTCGCGGACGAACTCGTCCAAATCGCGCTCGTCGGCAGTCAAAAGCCGCTCGTAATCGTGAACGGAATTAACTTCCGCCCCTTTACCGAAGCCGCTCTCCTGCAACGTGCGTAGCGCGTCCTCCGCGCTCGCCTCGCAAAGCTTGAATATTTTATCTTTTAACAAATACGTTTCTTTCACGGCGACTACGCCGCTCGTATAGGTAAAGTCCTTAGCCATAATAAACCGTTAAAAAATCATAGCCGCAATTTCCACCTGATGCTCTTCTCTATCAAGCGCAAGCAGTGCGGTGTAGGATACGTCCTTATCGCAATTCTTGCCGCGGAGAATAAAACCTCCGCCGACCTTGTCCGAAGTTTTAGGGGAAACTTTAAGCTTTTTTTCGCTTACCACTTCGAGATTCGAAACTTCCTTTGCGTACTTATAGTCAACCGCAAAAACAATTTCGTCGCCCTCTTCGGCAAAGCTTTGCAAAAGATTTTCCGCAAGCTTTAACGCGTCGCTTTTTTCAAGCGATAAAAGCTTTTCCAGGGCGCGCTCGTAAACCGTATCGATAACCCGTCTTTTTTCGGCAAGCAAAATCTTGGCGGAGTCCAGTCTTGCCGTCGCCGCTTTGCCGTCGAGAATACCCTTGGTCTTCTCTTTTATCTCGGCTTCGGTGCCGAGTCTGTTTCTTTCGGCGCGCAAGTTTGCTTGGGAAATAATTTCTTCGGCCTGTTTTTCCGCTTCCGAAATTATCTCCGCGGCGCTATTGTCCGCGTCGAGAAGAATTTGTTGTAATATCGCCTCTTTGCTCATACGCTTGCCTTAGATGTTCGCTACGAGCATTATGGATATGATAAGTCCCAAAATTGCGTAGAACTCTATCATTGCGGGATAGATAATCAGCTTACCGCCGAGCGAATCCTGCTTGCCTACCGCATAAATGCAGTTTACGGCCGACTTGCCCTGGAAAATACCGGTGATAAGTCCCGAAAGCGCCATAGGCAGAACCGCGCCGCAAAGCGCCCAGCCCTGAGCGGCAGCCTCGATACCACCAAGCGACGAGGAAGCAATTATGCCGATAATAAATCCGTAAATACCCTGCGTTGCCGGCAGAAGCACCAATACCAGCACTTTACCGAACTTTTTGGGGTTTTCGCCCAAAACTCCGGCAGCCGCGCTACCCGTCTTATACAGACCAATAGCCGAACCTACGCCGCAGAGCAACACGCACAGCGCCACTCCTATCATACCGATTGCATAACCCATAAAAAAACCTCCAAAGAGTTATTATTTGTTTAAACTTATATATTTATGTTGCGAGCCGAGGGGAGTAAAAATCTCGCCCTCGCCCTCGTAAAACCTGCCGTAAAATTCCACGTACTGCAACCTTGCGTCGTGAATGTACGCGCCGAGCAAACCTATTGCAAGGTTAAACGCGTGCCCTATTATCATAAGCAAAACGCCCAGAATTATCAAAGCCGGGTTACCGCCCGTAACGAATTGTACCGAATACTGCGAAACTATCTGAGCTATTACCGCGCCAGAAAGCATCAGACCGTAAAGCCTTGCGTAGCTCAGAATGTCGGAAGCGTAGTTTATAACTCCGTACGCCGCGCCGAAGCCCTTGGTGAATTTACCCAAAAGTTTTTCGTGTCTGCCCGCCGTCAAAATCGCTATAAGCAGCGAAACTCCTGCAATTTCCCCACCTATATATGCGAGTATCGGCATTTTCGCCTCGTCCACGAGCCCGATAATTGCAAGCCCCACGCCAAGCGAGAACACCGCCCAGGTAACGCCGTCCCAAATGCCGTCCCAGACCTTTTTGCGCCGCCAGTACTGAACGGCCTTGCAAATATAGCCCGCCAAAAGCTGAACTATACCTATTTCAAGACTGATAACGAGTACCGCCGGTATAGATATACCCATAAACTTCCACATATCGTCCTTGGCGTTGGGCATAACCGTCGGCATAAACGAAAGCGTTATTCCGAAGAACGAATTGAACAATAGACCCCATACTATGGCGCAAATACCGCCTATTGCGAACACTCCGGAGAGCCGTTTTAAACCGCTGTCCTTCGCGCGGTTTTTCATATATATTGCTCCGCCGCCCAAAAACATAAGCAAGCCGTAACCGATATCGCCCATTATAAAGCCGAGGAATATGCTGTAAAACACGGCCATTATGGTGTTGGGGTCGAACTCGCGCGAGTTTACCGGCGAATACATATTAGTAATGGTTTCAAAGTTTTTTACCACCGCGTTGTTCTTATACAGCGTGGGCGGAATTTCGTCCTCTGCCGGCTCGGAAAACTCGTAATATACCGCGCCGCTTACCCCTTCGAGCGCCTCTTTTACTTTGTCCTGCGCCTCTTTGGGAACGTAAGCTTCAAGCAAAAAGGTCGTTCGCGTTTCGCGCATCTTTTCGGAAAGCTCGGCCTTTTCAAGCTCGAAAGCAAGATAGTCGCAATAAATTTTAAGCGTTCTGATATTTCCGCTTAACGCCAGCAAATCTGCCCTTACGCTTTCAAGCCGGTTTGCAAGCTCGGCTCTTTTACCGATAAGGCAATTGTAAAGCTCCTCGCCCGAGCGGTCGTCGCCGGCAAAAGGACAAGCAGTGAAGTTTGCCTCCTGCAAAAGCGGTTCGACCTCCTGCACTGCCGACTTATGATAAGCCGCGCAAAGAAGCGCCTCCTCGGTATTGCGCGAAAGTGTTTCAATATATAAAAGCCCGGCTCTCTCCGCTGACTTCATAAGGTTATCTACCGAAGCTACGGGTATAGTGCCAAGCCTGATTTTTGCGTGCTGAGTATCCGCAAAACCGCATAGGGGCAGTTTTACGACTGAATAAATTTCCGCAGATTTTATAGTGCGGTCGTTTTTTGTGATTTCCGAGCGGATTTGCCTTGACTGCTCCTGCAAAGCGGTAATTTTTGCAACTACCTCTTCAACAGCGCCGCGCAAATTTTCTGCTTCGGTAAATTCCGTAAAAGATATTTCCAAATCTTCTACGGTCGGTTTAATCTTATTTTCCTTATTATAATTTTCGGTTTCGTCACAAAGACAGCCCAAAGCCGCCTCGACGGACGCGAGGCGAGCGCTAAGCTCCTCCGAGTTTACTGTCATCGGAGTAGTGGCTTCGGTTTCTTTTTGCAGCTTAATCTCGGTAGCGCCGGTGCGTTGCAGGGCGTTTAATACCGCGTCCCTGTCGTACGACATAGCTATAAGATTAAGCTTGCCCATTTCAGCTAACGCCACCTACAATCCTCCCGACGATATCGTTTACCTGCTTTTGCGTTTTGCCCAAGACCCCGTCTGCATAGTCGCGAGCTTTAACCTCGCTTTCCTTTAACGCGGCCTCATAGTTTTTCTGAGCCTGCTCTTCGGCCTTTTTTATGCTGCTTTCGCGCAGAGCTTTAAGCTGCGCCTCGCCCGACTTTTCGATACGGGCAGACTCCGCGTCGGCTTCCGAAAGAATACGCGCGGCTTTTTCCTGAGCTTCAAGCTTTATTGCCGCGGCTTTTGCCTCGGCCTCGTTTATTGATTTGATTAAATCTTCCATTATTATTAAGTTTAGCATTTTTACTGTTATTTTGCAAGTAGTTATCTGAAATTGTTTAATAATTTCACCATATTTTAACAAATTGTCCTCGTTTTGCCAAAATGATTAATTTTTTCATTTTTAATGTAAATTTATACAATTTTATGAATATTTATAATTCATATGCAAAATTGCTTGCGTTTATAAATATGCAGTGATATAGTTAGCCTACAAATTATTTAACAAGAGGCAATAAATTATGAAAAAGTTATTAATGACACTGACCGCCGCACTGCTTGTTGCGGCATCTGCACTCGGCATTTCCGCTTGCGGAAAAGACCCCAACACTATTTACGTTGATACCAACGCGTACTTTGCACCGTTTGAATACTACGGCGGCGAAAAAGGCACCGAAATTATGGGCGTTGACATTGACATAATGAATATGGTAGGCGAAAAGCTTGGCAAAAACGTTAAATTTATAAACACCGACTTCGACGTAATTATCGATAACGTTGAATCCGGTAAAAAGTACGACTGCGGCGCGGCAGGTATTACCATTACCGAAGAAAGGCAGGAAAAAGTTGCTTTCTCCAACCCCTACTTCACTTCCGTTCAGTACGTAATCGTAAAGAACGACTCGCTGACCAAGGACGGCACCACTACCGACGGCGTTGACTATATTTTATGGGATTCGCTTGCAGGCAAAACGATAGGCGTTCAGCGCGATACGACCGGCGACATTTACGCTAACGACGAAATCGACTCCGAAAAGGGTACTCTTCACGGCTCCGGCGCAGAAGTTAAGCAGTTTGACAACGCTCAGCTTGCGGTAGACGCTATCGGTATCGGCAACAGCCTCAGCGTTGACCTCGTAGTTGTTGATAAGCTTCCTGCGCAGTTCATTGTAAATAACAATTCCAATTACCAATGCTATGCACTTTATTATGACGAAGAAACCGCAACCGAAGAACAGTATGCTATCTGCGTAACCAAAGGCAACGACGAGCTGTTAAGCGCTATCAACGCAGTACTTACCGAGCTTGGCACAAGCGGCATCAACGCACTCGTATCTAAGCACCTCGGTCTTAACTAAATTTTAAAATTAAATTAGACGGGAACTGCGTTTAATACAGTTCCCGTTCGTTTTTTGAGGATACTTATGTTTAATTATCTGTTGGCAGGGTTTTTTGAAAATATAGGCACTATACTTTCAACGGCTAAATATATGAATATGTTGTGGGAAGGTCTTAAAATGACCCTTATAATCTCACTCGGCGCGGGCGTTGTGGGGCTTTTCCTCGGCACGGTAGTCGCGCTTATCAGTATTCAGCCTAAAAGCAATAAGTGGTTTATAGTTCCGCGCTATATTTGCAAAATTTATACCACCGTCGTACGCGGTACTCCTATGGCTTTGCAGCTGTTTATTATGGCGTTCGTTATTTTTGCAATACGCGGATTCCCCGCTGAACTCATAGCAATTTTTGCGTTCGGCTTCAACAGCGGAGCTTACGTTTCGGAAAACATCCGTGCCGGCATTCTTTCAGTTGACAAGGGGCAAACCGAAGCAAGCAGAGCGCTGGGCATCGGTACGGGTTATACTATGATGCGTATAGTTATTCCGCAGGGTATGAAAAACGTTATACCGGCAATCGGCAACGAGCTTATAGCGCTTATTAAGGAAACTTCGATAGTCAGTATGATAGGTATGGTGGATTTAACCGCAGTAGCAAAAATGATTGGCTCGGGGCAGAACCTCGCAACGTACTTTGCACCTATGGTGGTTGTAGCTATATTCTATCTTGCAATCGTGTATTTACTTACCCTCGTAATCAAGCTTATAGAAAGGAGACTGAGAAAAAGTGAAAAAAGATAATTTAAAGCCCCAAAGAATCAAGGGGCAAAAGTTTATAAAAACTCAGGTTACTCCCGTTGAGCCTTGCGACCCCGAGGCGTTAATCGAAGTTCAGCACCTCACCAAAAATTTCGGCGAGCTTAAAGTACTCAACAACATAAGCACTAAAATAATGCAGGGCGAAAAAATTGCGGTAATCGGGCCTTCGGGCAGCGGCAAGAGCACGTTTTTAAGGTGCCTGAACGTTCTGGAAGACCCCACCGACGGCTACGTTTTCTTCGAGGGCAATAATCTTTGCAACCTTAAAGTGGATATAAACGTTCAGCGCCGCAGAATGGGCATGGTGTTTCAGCAGTTCAACCTGTTCAACAACATGACCGTGCTTAAAAACATTACTCTTGCTCCCGTTCACGTTGGAATGCAGGACTTACATAAGACCCAGCGCAAGAATTTAGTTATCAGAATTAAAAACTTATTTAAAAAGAAAGATAAAAAACTTGCGCTTCTGCCCGTTGAAAAGAGCGCCAAGCAAATCAAAGCCGAAGCGGAAAGCAACGCTATGCGCCTTCTTGAACGCATAGGCCTGTCCGATAAAGCGAACGTTTACCCCTCTACCCTTTCCGGCGGTCAGCGGCAGAGAATTGCTATCGTCCGCGCGCTTGCAATGAGCCCCAAGGTTATGCTGTTCGACGAGCCTACCTCCGCACTCGACCCCGAAATGGTCGGCGAGGTTTTAAGCCTTATAAAAGAGCTTGCCAACGAGGGCATGACGATGGTCATAGTAACCCACGAAATGGGTTTTGCAAGGGAAGTTTCAACGCGCGTTCTGTTTATGGCCGACGGCGACATTATGGAGCAAGGCCCTCCCGAAGAGGTTTTCGGAAACCCCAAGTGCGACAGATTAAAAGATTTTTTATCCAAAGTATTATAAAAAAAGCGGCGCGGACTTATCGTCCGCGCCGTTTTTTTAAGCGTAACCGTATTTTTTGCGGAAAGCCAAAATCAGGCTTGCCGTCACAATTAAGGAAAGTATATCGGCAAAGCAAGTCGCCGACCAGACCCCGTCAATACCGAGCCAAATCGGTATAACCATTACCGCGGCGATTTGGAAAACGAACGTCCTCGAAAACGAGATTATTGCCGAAATAAGCCCGTTATTCAGTGCGGTAAACAGCGACGACCCGAATACCGAGAAGCCCGATATAATGAATGCTATCGAGTAAATCCTGAGCCCCCTGACCGTCATATCGAACAGCGCGCCGTCGAACCCGAACATTTTTACCGCGGGGTAAGCCAAAGCCTCTGCAAGCCCCGTCATGACAACTCCCGCTATCGAGACAATTATAAGGCTTTTCTTAAACAGATTTTTAAGTTCGTCTTTATTGCCCGCGCCGTAGTTAAAGGCGATAAGCGGTGCGCTACCAACTGCATAGCCCATATATATCGCGGCGAATACCATCATTATATATCCTATTACAGCGTATGCCGCAAGTCCCTCTTTGCCCACAAGTTGCATTACCTGATAGTTGTAAAGCATCATTACGACCGCCGCGGATACGTTTGAGAAGAATTCCGAAGAGCCGTTTGTTACCGCTTTTAAAAAGGCTTTGCCGTAAAACCTGGTCTTGGTTAGTCTTAGCAGACTGTTGTTTTTGCGGACGAAATATATAACGGGAACTAATCCACCGAAAACCTCGCTCGCAATTGTTGCAATTGCCGCGCCCGTAAGCCCCAACCTGACCCCAGCAACCAGCACTGCGTCCAAAATTATATTTGTTAAACCCGCCGCAACCGTAACTATAAGCCCGAGGCGAGGCTTTTCCGCCGTGACGAAAAAGCTTTGAAATATGTTTTGCAGAATAAAGAACGGTTGCCCCGCCAATAAAATTCTGCCGTAAAGAACGCAGTAATCAAAAAGTTGCCCTTCCGCACCGAAAAGCCTTGCAACGTGCGGCACGATAAACTGCCCAGCTACAGCTATTGTTATACCTATGCCCAAAGTAACGTAAACGAGCATAGAAAAGTATTTATTTGCCCTTTCGTGGTCACCCTCGCCCAAAGTCTTTGAAACGAGCGCACTGCCGCCCGCGCCTATCATAAAGCCGATAGACCCCAACACTATGATAAGCGGAAATATTAAATTTATAGCTTCAACCGCTTCTTCGCCGACTATGTTAGAAACGAATAGTCCGTCAACTACGCTGTAAACGTTGACGAAAACCATCATTACTATCGAAGGCGCAACGAATAATAATAATTTTTTAAACGTGAAATGGTCGGATAACTGAATTCTCATAGTCCGTCTATCATAAGGGATATAAAAATTTAAGTCAACCGTTTAAACCGCGATTGACATAATTTTTACTTTATTATATAATAAAGAAGTACTTATGAAAAATATCATACAAAATAAAACATTGGACGAAGAACGCGCGCTTTACGGCGTTTGCGATACTCTTATTAAAAACTGCACTTTTGCAGGCGAGACAGACGGCGAATCGGCATTAAAGGAATGTAGAAATATCGGGGTGGAAAATTGCAGTTTTTCGCTGCGCTATCCTCTGTGGCATGCAGAAAACTTTTACGTTAAGGACTGCAAAACCGACGCTTTTGCCCGTGCCGCGCTTTGGTTCTGCAAGGACGGAGAAATCACATTAAGCACGCTTGAAGGCATCAAGGTTTTACGCGAGTGCGAACGCATAACCGTGCGAAACTGCAACATATCCTCGCCCGAATCGTTTTGGAAGTGCAAAAACGTTACCTTGAACGACTGCGAAATCATATCCGAATATTTACTTTTGGGCAGCAGCGATTTTAAGCTTAAAAACGTAAAGATGAGCGGCAAGTATTCCTTTCAATACGTAGAGAACGGAGTAATAGAAAACAGTACCTTCGACACAAAGGACGCTTTCTGGAACAGTAAAAACGTTTACGTTAAAGACAGCGTTTTAAAAGGCGAGTACTTAGGCTGGTATTCAGACGGCTTAACGCTTGAAAACTGCGTGATATGCGGCACCCAACCGCTCTGTTACTGCAAAAATTTGAAGCTTATAAACTGCCGCACCGAGGGCTGCGATTTAGCTTTTGAAATGTCCGACGTGGAAGCAACCATAATCGGCGACGTGCTTTCCGTTAAAAACCCCAAAAGCGGATTTATAGAAGCCGACTTCGTGGGCGAAGTTATAAAAACCGCCGCTCCCTCCCCTTGCACCGGTAAAGTAATAATACGAAATAAAAAAGCAATTTAAAATTTTCAGGCGCCGCTAAGCATATTTTGCTTGGCGGCGCCGTATTATATTGTGGATAACTTTATGCTTATCCCCCTCTATGGGCGGCAATATGGCAAGTTTTCCACAAAAAGTTGTCCACATTTTAATTGTGAATAGTATTTTACAATATATTATTTAAAAAATTTATCCACAATTTATCCACACGGGTGTTAAAATGATGTAAATTTCGACAATTTCAGTGTTAATTTTATAATATTTTAAAATATGTTATCCACAATGTATAGCGGCGGCAACCTTTTTAAGGTTGCCGCCGCTTTAATTAATGCTGTAATATCACTGTTTTTCAACCTTTTTGCCGTAAATTGCCGAAAGGTTGTTGGAATACTTCTGCATATTCTCGCAGGATTTCAAAGGCACGCACTCTTCGAAGTCTGCAAGCTTTTTGGTCTGCTCGCGCGAAAGCTTAGAAGGCACGTCTATTTCAACCGTCACGTAGAGGTTACCCGTACCGTTCACGGTCTTAACGCCCTTGCCGCGCATACAGAACCTCGTGCCCGAAGCCGTGCATTCTGGAATACTCAATTCCAGCGTATCGTCTATGCCGGGCACTTGAATTTTGCCGCCCATAACCGCAGTTTTATAGGATATAGGCACGGTAACGTACAAGTCTCTGTCCTCGCGGCGCAGCATTTTGTGCGGCTCTATACGGAAGTAAACGTACAAATCGCCGCTTTCGCCGCCGTTCCCGGCCGCCTGACCGAAGCCGCGCTTTCTTAAACTGCTGTCCTTATCTACGCCCGCGGGTATATTTACGGTAAAGCTCGTTTCCTTTCTCTGATAGCCCTTACCCTTGCAGTAGGGGCATTTATCCGTTATCTTCTTGCCCGTGCCGCCGCAGTCGGGGCAAGCGCCGACCTGTATCGTCCTGCCGAAAATAGTATCCTGCTGAAACTTTACTCTGCCGCTGCCGCCGCAACGCGAGCACTTCTGAAATGCAGTGCCGTCCTTAGCGCCCGTGCCGCCGCACGAAGTACACGGCTCGTTGCGCATATAGCTGACCGTCTTGGAACAGCCCTTGATAGCATCCAGAAAGGATAGATTTATAGTCTGCTCTATATCCGCGCCGCGCGGAGTTGAGGCCTCCGCTCTGCCGCCGAAGCCACCGAACATTGAACTTATGATATCCTCGAAGCCGCCCATGCCGCCCGAGAACCCACCCGAAAAACCTCCGAACGGATTTCCGCCGCCCATACCGGGGTGTTCAAGCTCGTAGTCGTACTGCTTGCGCTTGTTCTCGTCTGAAAGTACTTCGTTGGCCTCGTTTATCTCTTTGAACTTCTCGGCAGCCGCCGCATCGCCGGGATGAAAGTCGGGGTGATACTGCTTTGCAAGCTTTCTGTAAGCCGACTTGATTTCGTCCGCCGAAGCCGTCTTGGAAACGCCGAGAATATCGTAATAATTTTTCTTATCCGCCATAATTGACCCTATACTATGCTTTAAATACCGCTTAAAGGGGTGTTTGAAAACACCCCTTTATAACCGGTTCGGATTTTTAAGAATGCTGATTAAACTCAGTACCGTCGTCGCCGCCGGGATTACCGCCGTTTGCCGCACCCTGAGCCTGTTGATACATCTTTGCTACTACGGGCTGAACTTCGTTTGTCAGAGTTTCCATAGCCGCCTTAATGCGGTCGTTATCGTCCGATTCAAGCTCGGTCTTAGCCTTTGCAACCGCGTCCTCTATCGTCTTTTTATCTTCGTCCGAAAGCTTGTCGCCGGCCTCTTTAACCGTCTTTTCAAGGTTATCTATCATACCTTCGAGGTTGTTTTTGTTGTCGACCGCCTCTTTACGCTTCTTGTCCTCTTCGGCGTATTTCTCGGCGTCCTTAACGGCCTTGTCGATATCCTCTTCGGAAAGGTTCGTTGAAGCGGTTATCGTTATATTAGTACTCTTACCCGTACCCAAATCTTTTGCGGTAACGTTCACAATGCCGTTTGCGTCCACGTCGAAAGTAACCTCTATCTGAGGCACGCCGCGAGGTGCGGGGGGAATATCCGTAAGCATGAACTTGCCGAGCGACTTATTGTCACGCGCGAACTTTCTTTCACCCTGCAAAACGTTGATTTCAACGCCGGGCTGATTATCTGCCGCCGTAGAGAAAACCTGGCTCTTCTTAACGGGAATAGTCGTGTTCCTTTCGATAAGCGGAGTCGAAACGCCGCCCAAGGTTTCAATGCCGAGGGTTAAGGGCATAACGTCGAGCAAAAGCACATCCTTAACTTCGCCGGAAAGCACGCCGCCCTGAATTGCCGCGCCGATAGCGACGCACTCGTCGGGGTTGATGCCCTTGAAAGGCTCTTTACCGGTAACCTGCTTAACCTTATCGAATACGGCGGGGATACGCGTAGAGCCGCCCACCATTATAACCTTTGAAATATCTCCGTACGAAAGCCCAGCGTCCTGCATAGCCTTTCTCATAGGCTCAACCGTGCGCTCTACGAGGTCTTTGGTTAAGCTGTCGAACTTCTGCTTTGAAATATCTATATCGAGGTGCTGAGGCGCGCCGTCTACAACCGTAATGAACGGAAGGTTGACGTTGGTCGTGCTCATACCGGAAAGCTCTATCTTAGCCTTTTCAGCGGCCTCTTTAAGCCTCTGCATAGCCATCTTATCCTTGGAAAGGTCAACGCCCGTTTCCTTTTTGAAGCTCTCCACAAGGTAGTCCATAACTTTCTGGTCGAAGTCGTCGCCGCCGAGGTGAGTATCGCCGTTGGTTGCCAGAACTTCGAATACGCCGTCGCCGATTTCGAGAATGGAAACGTCGAACGTACCGCCGCCAAGGTCGTAAATCATTACCTTCTGGCTGCCTTCCTGCTTATCGAGGCCGTATGCAAGCGCCGCCGCCGTAGGCTCGTTTATAATACGCAGAACGTTGAGGCCGGCAATTTTACCCGCATCCTTGGTTGCCTGGCGCTGGCTGTCGTTGAAGTATGCCGGGCAGGTTATAACCGCGTCGGTCACCTTGCCGCCGAGGTAGCTTTCCGCGTCGGCTTTAAGCTTTGAAAGCACCATTGCGGAAATTTCCTGAGGCGAAAATCCCTTATCGATATTTACTTTATACGATTCGCCCATATGACGCTTTATGGAAATAACCGTCTTGTCGGGCTGAGCTACGGCAAGTCTTTTTGCCGCCTGACCGACAACGCGGCTTCCGTCCGCCTTGAACGATACGACCGAGGGCGTGGTTCTGTTGCCCTCGCTGTTAGCTATTACGACGGGCTCGCCGCCTTCCATTACCGCTACGCACGAGTTGGTCGTGCCTAAATCTATACCTATTACCTTTCCCATAAAAAAACTCCTTTTTTCCTTTTATTTCAAACGGTTACGGTAACCTGCGCAAAACGGATTACCTTGTCCCCCGATTTATATCCTTTCTTTAAAACCTGCTTTACGGTGTTGGGCTTCTCGCCGTCCTCGCAAGGGAAGTTCATTATAGCTTCCATCTCGCTTTCATCGAAGGGCGCGCCGGCCGATATTGCAATTTCCTCGACGCCAAGCGAGCTTAAAACGGTTGTAAAGCTTTTAATTACCTTTTCAATGCCTGCCCTGGTCTTTTCGTCGCTTGCGCCGTCAAGCGCGTAACCGAAGTTATCCGCAACCGGCAAAAGCTTTAAAATTGCTTCCGCCGCGCCGTCTGCGTACGCCTTGGATACTGCCGCAGTGTTGCGCTTTCTGTAATTGTCATACTCGGCAGAAACGGAATACCATTTGCGCTTATAGTCCTCTGCAAGCGCCTGAGCCTTTTCAAGTTCGGAAGATTCTTTCTCGGAAGGTTCGCTTTCGACAACCTCTTCCGCTACGGCTTCCTCTGTTTTGATTTCTTCTTTCTTTTTAGCCATCACAAATTCCTGTAACTTTTTAATCTACAATATTAATATAAAGCTTTATTTCCCCCGTTAAACAAAAAAGTAACATTTTTTTATTTAAAATTTATTGTCGCGCTTCCGGCTTGACACCGCGCCGCCTTTATTCTATAATTTTTAACCGAATGAAATTACGAAATCCTTTTAAAAGCTTAACCAAATTCGAGTGGGCGCTTTGGATATGCTCGCTTGCCGCGGTTATAATATCTTTTTTTGCAGCGCGCAATACCGACTACGCAACACTCGCCGTATCTCTTATCGGCGTAACCTCGCTGATATTCGCCGCAAAGGGCGACCCGTTCGGGCTGATGATTATGCTGGTATTCAGTCTTACCTACGCGTTCGTTTCGTACTGCTTCGGCTACTACGGTGAAATGATAATTTACCTTTGTATGCAGTTGCCCGTCTGTATTACCTCGCTCGTAAGCTGGCTTAAACACCCTGCAAAAGAGGGCGGCGGTGAGGCCAAAGTTGGCAGTTTGCCCCCCAAGTATGCCGTAGTTATGTGTGTTTTGGCGGCGGCGGTAACAACTGCGTTCTACTTTATTCTGCGTGCGTTCAATACCGCGAATCTTATCGTAAGCACCCTGTCCGTAGGCACAAGTTTTATTGCGTTATACCTTATGGTATTCCGCGTTCCGGCGTACGCCGCGGCGTTCACGCTGAACGATATAGTGCTAATAGTTTTATGGTCGTTTGCCTGCGTGCAGTCGCTCAACTACATACCAATGGTCGTGTGTTTTACCGTATTCCTCATTAACGACATTTACGGCTTCATAAGCTGGACGCGCCGAAAGAAAAAACAAAACGAAAAGCCGTCGGAAGAATAAGCTTCCGACGGCTTTTAAATTTCTATTAAAAATCCCTTTTCTCTGAGCTTTGTTTCAATTGCGTTTAAAACTTCCTCGCTCGGCGCGGAAACGGTGTGGTAGTGATATCCGTCCGTTACGCTCATAAGCGGCTTTGACGCGCCAGAAACAAGCGAGCGGTACAGCTCCTCGACGTGCGTTCGGTTGTATAAATCCAGCCTCGCCGAAATTCTGCCGTAGACCCTGTGGTTTACAAAAATGTCCTCAACCTTGCCGCCAAGCTCTATAATCAAAACGCCCTCGTCCACTATCTCGTCAAAGGTATGCCGACATTTAAACACCCTTGACGCCTGAACTTTTACGTTTAAAACGTATCCCCTGTTAGTGGACGTTATATCGTAGCCGCCGGCCCTTAAAACGGCTATATCCTGCACTATAACCTGTCTTGAAACGTTAAAGCGCTCCTTTAAAACGTTAGCCGGAATGGGGTTATCGGTGTTGCCCAAAAGGCTTAAAATTTCCTCGCGCCGTTTTTCCGCCTTCATTTCTCCTCCACGGGCTTTAAGTTTTTAAGCGATAAATCGAGTATCGGCGCGGAATGAGTAAGCGCTCCGCTCGATACGAAATCGACTCCGCAGTCTATTATGTTTTTAATGTTCTCGCGAGTAACGTTGCCGCTGCACTCGGTAAGCGCCCTGCCGCCTATAAGCTTAACCGCCGCCTTCATTTCGGCGGGCGACATATTGTCAAGCATTATAATATCCGCACCGGCCTCTACCGCCTCGCGACACATTTCCAGGTTTTCCACTTCCACTTCAACCTTGTGCACGAACGAGCAATAGCTTTTAGCCGCAAGCACGGCCTCCTTAACGCCGCCGGCAGCGCCGATATGGTTGTCTTTAAGCATTACCCCGTCCGATAAATTGTATCGGTGGTTGTTTCCTCCGCCGACCTTTACGGCGTATTTTTCGAATATCCTCATATTCGGAGTAGTCTTGCGCGTATCTAAAAGCTTGGTCTTACTGCCCTTTAAAAGCGCGGCAACCTCCGCGGTATAAGTTGCTATTCCGCTCATTCTTTGAAGATAATTCAAAGCCGTGCGCTCGCCCGATAAAAGCACGCGGATATCGCCCGTTAGTGTGGCAATATGCTGGCCTTTCGCCACTTTTTCGCCGTCGTTCACATAGAACTCAAACTGCGTGTTTTTATCCAGAATTTCAAAGGTATGCGCAAAAACTTCCAGTCCGCAGATTATGCCGTCCTGCTTGCATATGAGCTGAACGGTACCCTTTTTATATTCCTTGATTACCGAGTTCGTGCTTATGTCCTCGCTCGTTATATCCTCTTTAAGCGCAAGCCTTATCAGCTCGTCCATATTACTGTTAAACACCGTCCGCCTCCTTAATGGCTTTTTTAAGAATTTCCTTTAAACTTTCAAGCAGTTTTTCCGGGTCGGAATATTCCTGCATATCCAGCTTATTTGCGACATATTCGGCACCCAATTTGTCAAACGCCTTAAAATTTCCGCCTATATCCTTGCCTGCGCGCTCGGCAAACAGCAAGCTTTCCAAAAGCGAGTTCGAAGCAAGTCTGTTTGCGCCGTGCACGCCGTTGCAGCAGGTTTCGCCGACTGCGTAAAGCCTGTTCATTGTGGTCTTGCCGTCGAGGTCGCTTCTTATTCCACCCATAAAATAATGCTGAGCCGGAACAACCGGTATGCACTCTTTAAACACGTCGTAGCCCTCGCTTGCGCAGTGCTCTACGATTCCGGGGAAGTGCTCGCGCACCTCGGCCTCGTCGATAGTCCGCATATCCAGCCAGACGTGTTTCGTGCCGTCCTTTTTCATCTGTTTTGTAATTTCCGCCGTAACCACGTCGCGCGGCTGCAACTCGTCGGTAAACCGCTTAAAGTTCTTATCCAGCAATACCGCGCCCTCGCCGCGAACCGATTCAGAAATCAAAAAGCTTCTGCCGCCCTTTTCCGAATACAGCGTTGTGGGGTGTATCTGAACGTAGTTCACGTTGTCTACCGCAACTCCGCGCTTTATGGCAATTGCCACGCCGTCGCCCGTCAAAAGACGGAAGTTTGTGGAGTGCTCGTAAATGCCGCCTATTCCGCCGCAGGCGAGAACGGTATAGCTTGAAAAAATCTTTAAAACCTTGCCGCTTGCGTTTTCAAGCGCGACAATTCCGAAGCACTCGCCGTTGTCGGAAATAATATCCAGCATCGTAACTTCGGGCGCAATCTCTACGTTTTTAAGCTTTTCAACGCTCTGCATGAGCCGGGTTGTAATTTCCTTGCCCGTGCAGTCCTTATGAAAGCATATGCGGTTTCTGGAATGTCCGCCTTCGCGTGTCGCGGCAAGCGTGCCGTCCGCGTTTCGCGCAAAGTCCACTCCAAGCTCCAAAAGCCCGTCTATAACCTCGGGCGAGGATTTAATCATGCACTCGACCGCGGCAGGGTTATTTTCCGAATGCCCGGCGCGCATTGTGTCGGCAAAGTAGCTTTCGTAGTCCTCTTCCCCCTGCAAACGGCATATGCCGCCCTGGGCAAGATAGCTGTCGCTCTTTTCGGGCTTGCCCTTGCAGATTAAAAGTATTTTTTTGTCGCGCGGCAGGTGCAGCGCCGCGTTAAGCCCGGCAACCCCTGCGCCCACGATAATTACGTCGTAAACCTTTTCCATATTATTCCCTGATATTATATGCAAGTTTACACTAAAACTTTACACCTGTCAAGTCATATGTAAACTTTACGCCGATTTTTTTCAAATCGACAAAATTATAATTTTTTTTGCGTGCTTTTAGCGGCAACGCCGAAATACTATAAAGACGTAAGGAGTAAAATTATGAAAGTATCAGATTTTTACGGCAAAAAAGTCGTCAGTACCGCTGGTAAAAGGGGTTACGTCGTTTCGGTGAACGCAAGCGCGGAAAAGGTAGAGTGTTTAATCTGCGCGGACTCGGACGAAAACGAGTTTATGGTAGACGTCAACAACGTCGTACGCATAGGCGACACCAAAATTATTTACGATGACCGGGAAACCGCTATGCGCCAGGCAAAGCCCGTGCGCCTTGGCAGCTTATGCTTTGACGAAAGCGGAAACTATCTCGGCACGCTTTGCGACTATTTGTTTAACAACCGCGGCTTACAGAAAGCAAAAATCGGCAAAAAAAATTACCCCGCCGAAAGAGTGATTTCCGGCGACGTAATTATCGTTAAAGATATTAAAACCGTTAAAAGCGACGTCTTAAAGGACGGCAAAATTTTGATTAAAAAGGGCACGCCCGTAACCGAAGAGGTTTTAAAGACGGCCGAATCCGAGGGCGAGTACGTTCAGCTTACAATGAAAAGCATTTAAACGTTATACTTTGCCATAAGCTTTAAAAGAGTATTGAAATTATCGTTTAAAATATCCGACTCCGCAGGGGAAAGCGAGCCCTTTATCTGCAAAACCGCAAGGGTGTTTTTAAGCTTTTCCAGCTCCTGCCTGTCGCTTTTGCCGAGGTTCTTAGACAAAAGTTTATCGGTTACCGAAACGGCGTGCTCCAACCGCACGCTGTTTTTTGCCGCATGAACTTCGGGGTGCTGGGCCTTGGGCGGAGCAGGAGCGGCAACCTGCGGTAGCGCCGCCGCAATCGCGGGGGCCTCCACCTGCCGTATCTTTGCGGAAGTTTTGGAAACCGCACACAGCGCGCCGTACAATAAATACCCTATCACCCAGAAAAGCGCGGTAATCAAAACGGACTGCGCAAACTCGCACTTTAACAGGAACAAAGCGAGATTGACCGCGGCATATGCGTTAGTTAAGCACAAAAACGGGCGTTTGGAAAGTTGCTTTACCTTCCTCAATTTAAGCGAAAGTATAAAGCTTATCAAAAAGATAGCGGCAAACGACCCCCATACCGTCCATACGAGCGCGTCAAAGGGAATTTTAGCAACCAAAGCGTAAATTTTATTTGCAAATTCAGATAACATCACGCTTAAATTATAGCCGAATTATTTTAAAAACCCCCTCATATATGGTCGAAATAACACTTATTTTGTCTGTAATTAAACTACTCCGGAATCTAACACTATTTGTCTGCGTTTGAATATGTTTACTATTACGCAGGTTATTTTTTCTTCCGCCGTACCCGTAATAATTGCGGTCGCTTTTTTATACAGCGCAAGCTGGCGCGAGTAAGTCTTTATAAGCTCCTCGTCGGTCTTGTGCGAATATTTATAGTCAATTATTTTAACGCCGAAATTGCCCCGTGCTATCAAGTCTATCGCGCCCTGAACAAGCACTCCGTCGTCTGCGCTGACACCCGGCAGAATTTCGTTTGCTGGCAGACGGCACAAAAACTCCTGCTCCCTTAAAAGCTCCGCTTCCCTTAAACCGGCAAAGACCGGCATCGTTAAAATCTCGGCAAGCTCGTCTACGTTCAAAAGCTCTGCCTGCTCCCTTGTAAGTCTGCCGCTCAAAACAAAGTTTTCTATTTCCGCGCCGATTTCTTTGGTTGAGTTTTTTGCAAAGTCGCAAAGTTCCAAAAACCTGTGATATGCAGTTCCGCGGTCGGTGCCCGTCTCTCCCTCGCCGCCGAAAAGCGCGTGCTCGGCAAAGTGCGGCTCATTCTCCTGCATGCGCAGTATTGCCGAAGCCGAGCTCTTAACGGGCAAATCAACGCTCTCCGACTTTGCGTAGCCCTTCATAAACCGCTTTTCTATTTCCTTAACCAGATTATTATCGGGCTTGAATATAAACGCCTCGGCGTCGGCGCTTGCCGTAAATTCGCCGTGCGGCTCAATTACCTCGGGCGCAAACATACTCATATCGAAGGTATCCGCATAGCACTTAGCTTCCGTAACGTCGACTTCGGAAAACGTCTGCAACTCTTCCGCAAGAATATGCAGTCTGCACATAGCTCGCGTGCAGGCAACGTAAAAAAGATTAAGCTCGTTTTTCAGCTCCTCGCCGTCGGCGCGCAGCTTTGTAAGCCTGCGCAGCACCGTTTTACCGACGAGCATATTTTCCCTGTCGTAGTACTTGGGCGCAAAACCGTAAGTCTCGTCAAACGGCGTTTCACTGTAATCCATACCCTTGAAGGTGCGGCAGATATCCGCAATTATTACCACGGGGAATTCCAGCCCCTTAGCCGCATGCATAGTCATAATTTTTATACTGTCGGAAGAAGCCGAAGCGGGCGCGGCAACGTCAAAGCCGCCGGCCTTTATTTTTTGCAGAAACGCGGCAAGCGAAAGCTCGCTTCCCTCGGCAATAAACTTTAAAACGTTTTTAAGTTTTCCGCCGCCGTAAACAGCTTCCAGACCGTAAGTTTCAAGCAGTTCGTCGGCAAGCTCGCTTACGCTCAAAATCTCTGCAAGCGCACGCAATTTTTCAAGTTTACCCCCGAATATGCTTAACTTTCGCGATATTTCACCGGGAAATTTAGCGCCGTAAAGTCGGCAGCATTCGCGGAATGACAGCCCGCTTTCCTTTACCGAAATTCTTATTTGCGCAAGCTCGTCCTCGGTCAAATCCCCGAGCGGCGAGAGTAGCGCGGTAACAAGCGGAATGTCCTGTTCGGCGTTGTCTATAAGCGATAAAATATCGTAAAACTGCTTGACTTCTGGCAGGTCGCAAACGTTGGACTGCTGCGCGCCCGAAACGGAATATCCCTCGTCGCGGAGCGCCTTTACAATGCCCTCCGTCGAACCGCCCTTGTTCTTTCTAGTAAGTATGCAGATATCGCCCGGCTGGGTCTGAACGTACGCGCCGCTCTTTAAGTCGTAGTGCGTTGATTTAAGCTCGCTTTCAACCAGCGAGAGCACTGCAAGCCCCTCACGCGTATGTCGGCTTTCCCTGCCGTCCTCTTTGACCGAGTAAACTTTAAGCTCCCTTTCTTCCGCCGCGTCTTTGCCGAAAATATGAATTTTCGCGCCGCCGCAGTTTTCGGGATACCCTCCGCCGGCAAGCATAACACCGCTCTTTGCGTAATCGATGCCGCATGTCGAGCTTTGCATAACGAAAGAAAACAGTGCGTTTACAAAGTTCAGAACTCCGTCCGCGCTCCTGAAATTATTCGAAAGCCTCAGCGCCGTTCCTCCGCCGCCCAAAAAGTCGTTGTACTTTTCGGCGAAGAACAGCGACTTACTGCCGCGGAAGCCGTAAATTGCCTGCTTGACGTCGCCCACCAGAAACACCTCACCGCCGAGCGAGGAAATTATTTCTTCCTGCACGGGGTTCACGTCCTGATACTCGTCGACGAACACGTATTTAAACTTTGAATTTATTTCCGCTTTGACGCTCTCATCCTCTAAAAGTTTAAGCGTCATATGCTCCAAATCGTTGTAGTCGAGTTTGTTCTCGTCGCGCAAAAGTGCGGCATATTCCCTATCGAATTGCAACAAAACGCGCGAAAACGCCGTTGCAAGCTCGCCGCTTTTTATAAACGCTTCGAACTCGGTTTTCTCGTCTTTGTAATCGCCGCGACACGCGTTGTACTTTTTCTGAATTTCCTCTTTGAACTTTTTAAACCTTTCACCGGCTTCCTTATCTTCGGGAGGGTCGGTAGGTTTGCGCGTTACTGTAAGCGGCGGTTTTTCGTCGAAAATACCGAGCCTTGCGCTCTCGGTCAAAGCCGACTTCATCTCGCCCAAAATTTTGAAGTACGCGTCGGCGTTTTTAGTTACGGTAAAATCTTTTTCAAAGCTTTCAACGGCCTTTATAAGCGTTGCGTACTTGTCCGCGAGCGCGGTTTTAAGTTCAGCGCAGATTTTATCAAAGCCCTCTTTTGTGTACAGCTTTTCCGCACTGCCGAGCAGTTCGCCGTAATGCGCCGTTGAGCGCACCTTTGAGTAAGCCTCGTCCAAAAGCTTTTTTACAGAAGCGTCGGTGCGCTTTTTCATAAAGCAGGATAAAACCAGCTTAAAGTCCCTGTCGTCCGTATCGTAAAGCCGTTCGAAAAGCGAGTCCATAGCACGCGCTTTCAAATCTTTTGCGACGGCGTCATCGGCGGAAATTATATCAAAGCCCCCGTCAACGCCGAGGATATAAAAATACGTTCTTATAAGTCTTGCGCAAAACGCGTGAATTGTCGAAATGTTAGAGGCGGCAATTTTTGAAAGCTGCACTTTCAGCCTTGCCTTGGTCTCGCCGTCCGCGCCGTCAACGCGCGCAATCAGCGCCGCGCGCAGTTTATCTTTCATTTGAGCCGCGGCTTTTTTGGTGAAGGTTACGGCAAGCACCTCGTCAAGGTCGGCGCCGTTTACGATTGCGCGGACAAGCTTTTCTATCATAACGAAAGTCTTTCCGCTGCCGGCCGAAGCGGAAACAATTACCTTGCCGCGGCTTTCAACGGCCGCAAGCTGTTCTTTTGTAAGATTATTCAACGTCTCCGCCCCCCTTTATGTTTTTGACCAGCGCGGCAATATCCGAGCACTTTACCGAAGTCGTCTTTCTCTCCGCACCGTCGATACCTACGGCAAAGTTACAGCTTCCGCCGGCCTTGCAGTAATCGCAAGTACCCTTGGCGGGCGACGGCGTTACGTTGCCGGAGATAAGCTCTTGCGCGCCCTTGTCCGCAACCAAACGCGAGTACTCCAAAAATGCGGCAAAATCTTCCCTGGGCATTGCCCCGTCTATTTTTCTGCCCGAGAGGTACGCATCTACAAATTCGCTCTTCTGTTTGGGCTGAACGGACTTGTCTGAGGCCGACACAACCTCGTCGCTGCCGTCCATAAAGCCCTGCAAGCGGAAAACTCCGTCCTGCTTTTCCTTGTACTCGATAGCGGCCGGGAAGTAATACGCGCCGACCGCGCGCTTGCCCTCCGATACCGATAACAGATAAAGCGGCAACTGCAATTTCGCGCCAGTGTAATACTTAGCCGCGGAAGCGTCGATAGCTCCCGTCTTGTAATCGATAATTCTGACCATATCGCCGCTCTTGTCAACGCGGTCAATTCTTCCGAAAATTTTAACTCCGCCGCCGAGGTTCACCTCGCACTTGCACTCGGCCTCGGACACCTCAAACGACGAGTTCTTTATTTGCGAATACATTCCGAGTGAAATTTTAACCGCCTCGCCTATTAACGCCTCCGCCGCGAAGCTTCCGCTCTTGGAATCGGCAAGCGAAGAGTACGGCGGTTTTTTAAGCTTATCTTCCGCAATCTCGCGAGCGCGGTTCAACAGGGTCGGCTCGTCGGAAATTCCGTTTACCTCGGGCGCCAAGTCCTGCAACACCGAGTGAATAAAATTGCCGTTATCCACGGCGCGCACCGCGCCCTCCTCGCGCTCCTTAACTTTAAGGCCCTGCCGCATAAAGCTCAAATACGGACAAGAAAAATAAGTTTCAAGCGCAGTCGGAGATATGCCGTTATAGCTCAAATACAGCCGTTGACCGCAGGATATGTCGCGACGAACGCGTTTTTTAAGCGCTCCGTCGGCCTCGGTTTTAAAGCCGTTTTTGGATAACACCTCGTACACTGCCGAAGCCCCGTCACCCGAAGCGTACTTCTGTAAATACTTCAAAGCCGGCAATTTTTCGCTGCAATAATATGGCACGGCCCGGCCGGACTTTTCTATTCTCTTCATATCCACGGCTTTCAGTGCCGCCCCGGAGGGCGCGGAAAATATAGCCGAAGCATAGGATATAATTTCGCTTGCGCCGCTTTCCTCACCGCCCAGCCTTGTGGGATAAGTCAGATAAAGCTGCTTGCGGAACGCGCAGATATTCAGCGCTATAGTCTCGCTCCGGCGCGCGTTTACCTGCCGTATCTTAGGGGATATGTTGAGGTTAACGTCCTCCAAAGCCGAAATTTCCCTGTCGGTCAACAGTGCGCAGTCGGCGCTCGCACCGGGCACATCGCCGGTTAGCCGAGCCGCAAATACCACGTTGGTACCCGTGTTTGCAGTAGCCGACAAATCGCCTACGAACACCGCGTCGGACTTGGGCGGAATAAGCGAAATCTTCATTGCGGCAAAGCCGCTTTTTAAAATTTTAACAAACTCTTTTAAAGTGGTAGTATCGTTTAAAAGGCTCTCCGCTTCGCTCAATACGCTTAAAACCGCGTCGTATGCGCGCGCGCTGAACTGCGCGGAAGTCGGCCTTTCGTCCTTATAGCTTTCTGCAAGGCTTTTCAGCTTATTTTGAACGTCAAAACCCTCCAAAAGTGCGCGTACACCCCCACATATGCCCGATTTAACGCCTTTTGAGGTTATTAAATCAAGCCCGTTTAAAAAGGTTTTGCGCAAAGCTGTTACCGTTTCGTAATCAAACCCGAACTCTTCTGAAATCTCTTTTTTGGGTTCGCGACGTACTCCGCCGCGGTAGTTGCCGAGCCTTAATAAATAGTTGCGGTAAATATCCTTTTCGCCTCTTTCCGCAGGGAAAAACGGCGAAGCGATAACCGCGTCAACGTCGGAAAAATTACAGCCCGACAGCGCGCACAAAAGATAGTTTATTATAAACGCGCAAAGCGGATGCTCGGCAAGCGGCAGCTGTCTGTCCGCATAGTACGGTATTGCAAACCGCTTGAAGACGCGCGCAAGCGCGCGCTCGCCGCCGTCCAAATCGGGCAGCATAACGGAAATTTTAGCGTAGCGCTCGCCGCCGTCGATGACGTGTTTTTTGATGCTGGCGGCAATAAACTCCAACTCCTCTTCCTCGTCCGCCGCCTCGAAAACGTGAACCTTATCGGTCGGCATAGCGCTTTTATAAAAGCTTTCGGGGTTGAAAAGTCCGCGCCGCAGCTCCTCCGCTTCGGGCAAAAGTCCGCCCTCGACAAAGCTGGTTTCGGCGCCGCCGAACTCCGCCGCTGCCCCCGTAAAACTTAAAAACGCTTCGTTTACGTAAATATCCTCTTCGCCGCCCGTAAACAGGCCGAACACGCTTTCCGCCGAAGAAAACGCGGCGCGCACGCACTCGGTAACCGTACAGGTGAATGCCTGAAAGCCGAGGAAAATTACTCTGCTGCCGCGGATTTTCGGACTGCTTTCTATAACCGGGCCGAGCTGTTTTAAGTAGCCGTTCCTGTCCTGCTTGCCGCTGGACTTTAAAAACTTTTCGTATTCCGAATAAATTATAGCCAAATCGTGCAGCTTGCCGCCGAGAATACTGCCGCTGACCGAGGCTTTTTCTACGTCCTCCGCAGACACTCGCGAGGAATACAAAAGCGCAATGGTATCGTAGACGGCTTGAGCCGCCGAGGACGACGAAAGCTTTTTAAAAAGTTGAAGCTTGTCCTTCTGCTCCTCTATTATCATGCGCACGGCCATTGCCGAGCCCTGTGCAGACAAAACGTTGCCGCTGTTGCCCTTTTCCGCCGCCAAAAACCTCGCAAACGTATAAACCGAGGTCAAAAAAGTTCCGCCAACCGCGGCGCAGATAGTGCGCTCGGCGGCAAGCGACAGCCTGTCCTCGCAGAAAACCACGGTTTTTTTGCCGAGTTTTTCGCCGTCCTGCACTAATTTTTTAAGTTTTTCAAGCGCCGAAGAAAGCGCGGCGCAACGGTAGGCTTTAATCATACGTTCATTATATCACAAAGTTGGCTTAAATTTACTAAATTGTGCATAAAAGTTTTTACAATTTTAAATTTGTATGGTATAATACGGCTATAATTGTAATTATAAAAGGTGTTAAATGAAAAAACCCGTAGCGTTAATTGCCGTGGCACTTGCGGCAAGCTGTACTCTGACCTTTACGGCCTGCGGCGGAAGCACTAAAAACAACGCCGCGCTCAGCTCGAACTGGTACGCGAACACAGCTTTCAAATATATTCAGCCCACCATTACCGAGGGCAACGAAAACTTTACCGCAACCGAAGGCGCGGAAAAAATAACCTATAAAGTTTCGTATCAGGCTCCCGAAATCGGCAACGGCACTTACGAGGTAAACTACCCCGGCAACAACACTTACACGACGGAGTTTTACGCAAAAACTTTCGTTGTAAGCGCTTTGACCGACGGAGATTACAGGTCGGGCTATCCTTCCAAGGCCGGCTTTACCGCGTACTACTATAAAACGGTTTTGGATATTCAGACGATAACCTATAAACTGAAAGCCTCCGGCGAAGAAAAGAGCTTCGAGGGCGACAAGGTTGTAACGGAGTGCTACTTTATGCCCGTCGGCGATTATTTAAGGCCGCTGTACTCCAAACAGACGGTAAAGAGCACCTCTCCTGCCAACCTTCAAGCAAACGCTCTTGAAAACGGCAATGCGTACAAGCTTATAGAAAGCGAATACGAAAACTTTTACAGTTACGACGGAAAATCGGCTAAATCCGTTAAAAAAGATATTTTAACGGGCGAAACCACAGTTACAGTAAACAATAACCTCGGCGACTGCAAAAACTCGCTTTTCGATTTCACTTCGCTGAATATCGTAGCAAGGGCAACCAACCTCACCACAAGTCTTTCGCAGGTTTTAAGCCTGTATTCGCCCGAAAGCGGAGTTCAGAACTACACTTTGACAGGTTCCGACACCCCCTTATCCACGGACGAGAGCACGGCGGCAACGCTTAAAACCGATTTTGAGAACAAGCTTTACGAAAAAGGTCTTTTCAAGCGCGTAAACGACAACGAGGGCAACCCCGTAGGTCTTAAAACCATTGCGGTAAGCGTTTTATACGGCGGCGAAAAATCGGGAGTTTCACAAACCTACTGGTTTGCGGCAATCGATAACGCGGCAAACAACACGGGCAGAACCACACTGCTTAAAATGTCCGTACCGCTCACTTATAACCTCGGCACTTTAAACTATACTTTGCAGAGCTTTGAAAGCACTCTTTGGAATAAATAATTATGCCTCCTAAAGTTTTCGGGTGGCAACACCTTGTATATCTTGCAATATTCATAGCCGTTTCGGCAGGCGCGATAGTTGCTATCAAGCTGAAAGTAAAGAGCGAAAAGACGCTGGATATTATAATTAAAAGTCTCGGCGGCGCTTTGCTTGTGCTTTTGGTATGGAACAGAATTGCAATCTGCATACACAAAAACAACTGGCTTATGCTTCTGCCGGACAGTTTTTGCGGCGTTTCCAGCCTCTGTATGGGAATTTGCGCGATTTTCTGCAAGCGCGACGCTCTGCCCTTCCACTACCTTGTATACATTGCGGTGTTCGGCGGCGCGGCCAACGATTTGTTCCCCTACTACCTGGGACAAGCCGATTACTTTATGTACCCGGCGACGATTTCCGGTATGCTGCACCACAGCTTATCGCTGGATATCGGGCTTATAATGCTGCTTACGGGCTACTTCAAGCCCTGCCTTAAAAAGCTTTACGCGTTCCCCCTGGGCGTATGCTTTACGATGGTGTTCGGCATATTCCTTGTGGACGCGCTCAAATTCGAAACGGCGATGTACATTTACTCGCCTTTGGTAGGCCCTTTGACCTGGTATATGGTATTCCCTGCGGTGACGGCGGCGCTTTACGGAGCATTGTTCTTATACGAAAAGGTAATACTGCCTAAGATTACAGCTAAAAAACAAACCGGCGCGAGCGATTAAGCTCGCGCTTATTTTTTACGGAAATTTAAAAATGGGTATTTACTTAACGCAAAACGGGTGATATAATATATTATGAAACAGTAATTTTTCGGGGGAAAAATATGGCTAAAAACACTGATAAAATAAAATTCATTACAATGGGCGAACTGCTTTTAAGGCTTTCGCCCCCTAACTATGAGAAAATTCGCTCCGCCGACGAGTTCAAAGTAACCTACGGCGGCGCGGAGGCAAACGTTGCGGCGAGCCTTTCAAACCTCGGCATAGCCGCCTCGTACTTTACCGTCGTGCCCGACTCATCTATCGGCAAAGCGGCTATAAGGTATCTGCGCTCGAACGACGTGCACTGCTCGCCCTGCATCTATTCGCAAAAGGGCAGAATGGGCATTTACTTTCTGGAAGAAGGCTTCGGCGTGCGCTCGTCAAAGGTAACTTACGACAGAAAGGACTCTGCCTTCGCCACGTACGATTTCTCCCAGGTGGACTTTAAAACGACGCTTTCGGACTACACCTGGCTGCACCTTTCGGGAATAACCCCCGCGCTTTCTAAGAACTGCCGCGACCTTGTAATGTACGCGTTAAAGGCGGCTAAGGAGCTTAACATAACGGTAAGCTTCGACTGCAACTTCCGTTCGGCTCTGTGGAGCTGGCAGGAAGCGCGCGACTGCATAACCGAGTTTTTGCCTTACGTAAACGTGCTTTTCGGCATCGAGCCGTTCAATTTACCCGGTCCCGACGGCAAGGATATAAAGGACGGGCTTTCAATGAACCCCTCCTATAAGGAGCAGGACAGGGTGTTCCGCGAAATTGCAAAGCGCTATCCCAACATAAAGGCGATAGGCAGACACGTACGTTACGTGCACTCTGGCAGTGAAAACAGCCTTAAAGCGTTTATGTGGTACGAGGGCGAAACGTACGAAAGCCGCACCTTCCGCTTTAACATACTCGACCGCGTAGGCGGCGGCGACGCGTTTGCAAGCGGTATGATTTACGCTATTATGCGTCAGATGAACGCCGAGGATATAGTCAACTTTGCCGTAGCATCGTCCGTCATAAAGCACACCATGCACGGCGACTTCAACATCACCGACGACGAAGAATCAATTATAAAATTAATGAATCAGGAATTCGAAATTCGCAGATAAAGACAAAACGCTCTCGGACAAATTGTCCGAGAGCGTTTTGTTTTAGTTACTATTAAACTATTTTTTCGTGATAAATAATTTCTTTGCCGTGCTCTTTTGCATAAAGCAATTCTCTTGAAACAGACTCGCCGATATAACCGCCGAGATTTACGATATATACGGCGTCGGATATATCGATTTTTTTGAAATGGGCTTTGGCTAAGCTTTCTTTATCTTCTTCGCTCAGCGTAATCGTTGCATCACCGACGGGGGCAATAACGCAATATCCTTTTTTAATTTCAAGCTCCGTTGCAATTTCTTGCATTTGCCTTGAAAACCTCATACTTCCGCATAAAGTAACTACTTTCATACCGGCTTTATTCTCCGTTAAATTAAAATTTAGTTTATAATGCAAAATGCAATATAAAAGAAACCACTGAAAGTATAAGACCTACTGCACCAAGAATTATACCAACTATTCCTAATTTATTGTTGTCGGGCTTTTTCATAGCAACCTCCGCTAAATTACCGTTTATTTTTTAGTTGTAGTTTTCTTTGCCGTTGTCGCTTTCTTTTTAGCGGTGGGCTTTTTAGCCTCTTCCATAGGCGGAACCTGCGGTATATGCGATAAATCGTTCTTTACCGCTTTATGCTCGCGCTGAATACGCGCGCGCACGGCCTTTTCCTTCTTTTTCTCTTCCTCGGTCTCCTCTTTGTAGGGCACTTCGAATATAACCGACTCGAAAGGTCTTAAAGTAAAGGTCAGCTTGTATTTTCTGCCGTCGCAAAGCTCTTCCTTGGCCTGTATTTCAAGCGGACTGCCGTCGGGGTAGGTCGAGAATATCCTCTTATACACTCCGTCGACGGGCGCGCCTACGCCGTACTCCCATCTTTCCACGGGCGCGAAGTTGCACACGAAGATAAGCGCGTTATTGTAGTTCCAGGGGTTGCGGCGGATAAACGTGAATATGCTGCGCTGATAGTCGCCGCTGTTTATCCACTCGAATGAAACGGGGCCGCCGCAGTCGTTGTAAAGCACGGGGCGCTCCTTATAGATATGTAACAGTGTGCGGAAGCAGTCTAAAACCTCGCGGTGACTACTGTCGTCGCAAAGATGCCAGTCAAGGCTGGTTTTAAAGTTCCATTCCCTCTCCTGCGCGAAGTCCTGACCCATAAACAGCAGCTTTTTGCCGGGGTGACCCATCATCATAGTGTACGCCGTTTTAAGGCTGCCCAGCTTGTCCATTTTGTTGCCGGGGAACTTGTTTATCATACTGCCCTTGCCGTATACCACCTCGTCGTGAGAGAGCACAAGCATATAGTTTTCGTCGAAAACGTATTCCAGCGTGTGCGTCATAAGCCCGTGGTGATAGGGGCGGTAAATGGGGTCTTTGTTGTAATACTTGATGCTGTCGTTCATCCAGCCCATATTCCACTTTAAGCCGAACCCGAAGCCGCCGTCCTTTGCCGGCTTTGTCATTCCGCCGATAATTGAGCTGTCCTCCGCAATAAGGAACGCGTCGGTGCGCTGCCTTAAAACGCTGTTAAGGTGACGGAAAAACTCGAAGCTTTCAAGGTTTTCGTTGCCGCCGTACATATTCGGGCGCCATTCCTGTCTGCCGAAGCTGTTATAAAGCATTGCCGCAACCGCGTCCACGCGCAGCGCGTCGATATGGTATTTTTCTATCCAGAAAAACGCGGAAGCAATCAAAAAGTTCGAAACTTCCTTTTTGCCCAAATCGAAAGCCTTGGTGCCCCATTCGCCGTACTCGGCGCGTAAGGGGTCGCTGTATTCGTAAAGGTTAGTGCCGTCGAAGTTGGCAAGCGCGAAATCGTCCTTGGGGAAGTGCGCCGGTACCCAGTCCAAAATTACGCCTATACCGTTTTTGTGCATATAGTCTACGAAATACATAAAATCGTCGGGCGAGCCGTAGCGCGCCGTAGGCGAAAAGTATCCCGTAACCTGATACCCCCAGGACGGGTCAAAGGGGTATTCGCAGATACCCATAAGCTCAACGTGAGTGTAGCCCATCCACTTTACGTATTCGCAAAGCTCGTAGGCAAGGCGGCGGTAATCGAGGTACTGGTCTTCGTCCTGCTTCCAGGTATCTTTTTTCCAGCTTCCGAGGTGAACCTCGTACACAGCCATAGGCTTTTCAAGAAAGTTTCCGCCGCGGTTGTTATCGCGCCATTCCTTGTCGCCCCACTCGTACCTGTCAAGATTAGCAACGATTGAAGCGTTTGCAGGTCTAAGCTCCGAACGGAACGCGTACGGGTCTATCTTCTGAACCTCGGAACCGTCCGCGCGGACGATTAAATACTTATACTTAACGCCCTCGCACATTCCGGGAACGAACAGCTCCCAGATTTCGTCGTCAACCTTTTCCATAATATCCTGCCAGGGCGTCCAGCCGTTGCCATCGGATACAACGCAAACGGCCCTTGCGTGCGGTGCCCAGAGCACGAAGTGCACGCCCCAAACGCCGTTGACCTCGCGCAGGTGCGCGCCCATTTTGTTGTACAGCTCGTAGTGCGTGCCGTGATGGAACAGGTATCTGTCCAAGTCTCCGAAGAATCTGTTTTCCATAATTTTTCTCCCTTAATCTTCTTTGTATTTATAGTAATAAACCGCGCCCGACTGCTCGGGAAGCGTTACAAAAAGCCTGCCGTGACGTACTTCAAACTGCTGTTCGTCCAAGCTGAACTCGCAGTCCGAGCAGAAGAATTTTCGCGTCATTTTTCTGCCCTCGCGCTCGACGCCGATTTCCCATACGGGCACGCTCAAAGATATCTCTACGTCGTTGGTGTTTATGACCACCGCGCAGCACTCGTCCTCGTCGAACCTGCCGTAAGCTATAAAGCCGTTACCTGCGTCAAGCCGTTTAATACTGCCCATTTTAAGGCACTTTATGTGCTTTCTCAAAGCAATTGCCGCTCTGTGGAAGTCTATAAGCTTTTTATCCTCGTTGCCCCAGGGATAAGTTCTGCGGTTGTCGGGGTCTGTCCAGCCGACCTGTCCGGCTTCGTCCGCATAGTAAAGTCCGGGCGCGCCCGGCCAAGTCATCTGAATTAATACCGCAAGCTCCATAACGCGCTTGTCCACGTCGTAAGCCGCCGCGTGCGGCCCCTTGTTTTTCAAGGTTCCGGCGGTACGGTTAGTGCGCGTTAAAAATCGCGAATGGTCGTGATTGGAAAGCTGATTTAAAGCCGAATCCAGCGCGGGACGGGGGAACTTTGACATATTCTTGAACATACTGTCAAAGAAATGCTTGCCGTCGCGCAGCCTGCCCTCGTCAAAGCTTTCGCTGTGCTTTTCCATACCCGTTAAAAACCAGGTAACGGGCTCCATAAACGCGTCGTAGTTCATAACCGAGTCCCACTCGCCGCCGACAAGCCAGCTTTCGGGCGAGCCGTAATGCTCGGCAAATATAATCGCGTCGCCGTTCTTTTCGCGCACTCTGTCGTGGAACTTGCGCCAGAATTTATGGTTGTACTTTAAACTGTGCCCGAGGTCTGCGGCAACGTCAAGCCGCCAGCCGTCGCAGTTGTAGGGCGCGGAAACCCACTTGGCGCCCGTAGATAAAATGTATTCTTCAAGCTCGGGGCTTTGCTCGTAATTGAGCTTGGGCAAAGTGGCAAATCCCCACCAGCCCTCGTACTCGCTTTTTGCCTCGTTGGGCTTATTGAATTTGAAATAACTTCTGTACGGGCTTTTCGCGGACTGGAACGCACCCGGCTCGAAGCCCTCTTTATTTAAATAGATGCCCTCTCTGTCCAGCCATTTATTGAACGAACCGCAGTGGTTGAAAACGCCGTCAATAACGACTCGCATACCGCGTGCGTGAATTTCCTCTACAAGCTTTGCAAAGTACTCGTTACTCTTTTCAAGGTTGTTTTTAGAGGTAACGCGTTTGATGTACTTGGGTGCGAACCCGTTATGCGTTTCCCAGTGCTGCATACGGTAATCGTCGTCGTCCTCAATTACGGCAAAGTGAGGGTCAATATGGTCGTAGTCCTGCGTGTCGTACTTGTGGTTTGAGGGCGATACGAACAGCGGATTAAAATAAATTACCTCAACGCCCAAATCCTGCAAATAATCGAGCTTCTGCCAAACGCCCTGCAAGTCGCCGCCGTAGAATTTGTTTACGTCCAGCTCGTCGGGGTATTTGTCCCACTCGCACACCCTGCGCGAATGTCCGCCCGTATAAAAATACTCGTTGTCCTCAACGTCGTTCTGAGGGTTGCCGTTGCAGAAACGGTCGGTAAAAATCTGATAATATACCGCGCCCTTGGCCCAGTCGGGAACTTTCTGACCGGGCACGAAGGAAAAATCGTATTCTTCCTGAGGGTTTTCAACGGGGCCCAAGCGGTTATAACAAACCCTGTCGTCCTCGTCGTATAAAGCAAAGTGGTATCTTACCGCCTTTTCGGTGCAGGTAAACGACATAGAATACCAGTCGAAATCCTCGTTCGAGCGGTACTTGGTCATAGCGCGCTTAACGCCGTTTACTTTCGCGTAAACCTTTAATACGTCGTTTTTAAGCGTTCTTATGCGAAGCGTTACCCTGTCGCCGGCTTTCGGCTCGTAAGGTGATTTATAGCATTCCGTTTCGTCGCAAAACAGCGCCTTTCTGTTTATCATTTTAAACTTCCTTTGCGGTCAAATCCGCCTTGAAAATTGTAACATAATTACCGGTTAAAGTCAATACGGCGCGGCGAATTTTCGCCGCGCCGTGATTTAACCCACAGTATCTCTGAACCCCTTGCCGAGAATTTCGTGCGTGTCCGTAAGTATTACGAACGCCGCAGGGTCGCTTTGTAAAATCCGCGCCTTTAATTTCAGCGCTTCGCTGTTCTTTAAAACGGTAAGCATAACCGTTTTTTCCTCGCCGGAGTATCCGCCCGTAGCCTTGTACGAGGTAAAACCCCTGTGCATGGTATCCAGAATAAACGGCGCGATGACCTCGGGTTTGGAAGTAATAATCGTAACGAACTTGCTCTTGCCTATGCTCTCTATAACTCCGTCTACAAGGAACGCCTTTGTGAAAAGCCCCAAAAGCGAGAACAAGCCCGTTTGAATATCGAAAATGAAAAACGTTGACGAGGCAATTAAAAAGTCCGTTAAAAGCAGCGCTCTGCCCACCTGAATTCTGGTGTACTTTTTAACTATCAGCGCCACGATATCCGTGCCGCCCGACGAGGCCTTGCAGTTGAAAATTATTGCAGACCCGGCGCCCGTTAAGAGCATTGCATAGACAAACTCCATAAAGATGTCGCCCGTCATAGGCAGCTTTACGGGGATAAACTTCATCAGCCACATTTCAAAGGAGTAAACAAGACTGCAATAAACGGTTTTAACCGTGCCCTGCCAACCCAAGAAAATGAGGCCGAGTAAAAGCAGCAGCACGTTCAAAATAATCATTATTTCCGTCTGACCGAGCCAAGCTACGTGCGGAGTTATAAACTTGCTTAAAATTATAGAAATACCGCTTACTCCGCCCGTAGCGAAGTTGTTCGGCGCTTTAAAAAAGTAAACGCCGGCGGCAAGCAGCAACGTGCCTAAATTGAGAAACGCCCAGTAGGCAACCTTTTCTTTTATTTTTTTACCGTCGATTTTTCCGCCCATACTCTGACCCGCGACTAAAACGTGCCGCCGAAACCTTTTCCGAGTATTTCGTTAGCGTCGGTTATTATTACGAATGCGGTCGGGTCAACTTCTTTAACCTTGGTTTTGAGCTTTAACGCTTCACCGCGCTTGCAAACGGTAATTAAAACCTTTTTCTGCTCGTGCGAGTATCCGCCCTCCGCGTCGTACATTGTGTAGCCGTGTTGTATAACGTTTAGTATATAATCCGAAATAACTTCGGGGTGGCTCGTTATAATGGTAATATACTTTGTTTTACCGAAGCTTTCTATAACGCCGTCCAGAAGGAACGTTCTTGCAAACAGACCCAGGAATGAATACAGCGCGATATCCAAACTCTTGAAGGTGTAAACGGATATTGTAGCAACCAATACGTCGATTATCAAAAGTGCCACGCCTACGTTAATTTTAGTGAACTTCTTTAAAATAAGCGCGATAATATCCGTACCGCCCGACGACGCGTTGCAGTTGAATATCATAGCACCGCCTACGCCGAACAAAAGTATGGCGTAGCACAGCTCCAAAAACGTCTGCGTGCCAGTATAGCCTATAATCTCGCCGGCCTCGTCAAAAATATAGTGCGCAGTCAAAGGCTTCCCAAGCGGAACGAGAGTTTCGAATACCCATATAAGCCCCGTGTATACCAACGAGCAGTAAATTGTACGGAACGTACACTGTTTGCCGAGCACTATAAGCCCCACGATAAGCAGCGCGACGTTGATAATCGCCATAATTACCGCCTGTTTAAGCCAGGGCACGGACGGGGTTATAACTTCGCTCAACATAATCGAAAGTCCGGCAACGCCGCCCGTCGCAAAGTTATTCGGCGCCTGGAAAAAGTAAACGCTTACGGACATCATAATTATGCCCACGTTTAAAATTATCCAGCGGAACGCCGTGCGTTTTTGCTGCTCTTTTTTAGTTAAAACCTTGTCGGGATAAACCTTTACTCCGCCCTGAGGCTCGGGAACGGGCTGTGCCTCCGCTTCGGGCTCCTGCGGAACGGTTACTTCCTCTTCCGCTTCAACTTTGTTTTCCGTAGTTTGTGTTTCTTTCATACCTGAATTTACCTTAAATTAAAAGCCAGTAAATCATATCATAACGGCAAAATCTTGTCAATAGATTTAAAGTAAACGGAGGCGCAATTTTTGCGCCTCCGATATTTTAAAAATTATTTAACAAGGCTAACCGCAGCTTTTGTTTTAGCCTCGATTTCCTCGGGCGTGCCGCTCATCATCCAGCTTCCGCCGCAGGCTATAATTTTATCATATGCAAGATACTCTAAAATGTTGTCCGCCGAGATACCGCCCGTGGGCATAATCTGCAAATACGGGAATGCCGCGCATATCGCCTTTATGGTTTTAAGACCGCCGTAGTTGGACGCAGGGAAGAATTTAAGCGTAGTAAGTCCCTTTGCGATTGCCGCCATAGCCTCGGTAGGGGTTACGATACCGGGCAGATACAACATATCGTGCTTTTTGCAGCAGTCTGCAACTTCCTCGGAAAAGCCGGGGGATACTATAAACTTAGAGCCTGCCTTAATAGCCTTTTCGCACTGTTCCTTATTAATAACGGTGCCGGCGCCGACGAGCATATCGGGGAAGGTTTTAACGGTAAGCGCAATGGCCTCCGCCGCGCAAGGGGTACGGAAAGTAATTTCCGCGCAGGGCAGACCGCCGTTTACAAGCGCCTGCATTTTAGGGATAGTTTCCTCAATGGAGTTGAGCACCACTACGGGAACTATCTTTGTCTTTTTAATTTGTTCGATAAGCTGTTGTTGAGTCATCATTTTTCCTCCAAAATTTCAATAATTCAACCGACACTTATTATATCACGGGCTTTTCGCTTTTGCAATACGTAGTTTTAAAATATTTGAAAAAGCCGTGCACCCCAAGCCGTTTTAAATTACTCGAACAACTCGCCGATGGCGTTAAATACGGGTTGGTAAAAATCCTCACATTCCTTTTTTACGCTTATTATAAACTCCGTCAGCTCTTTTTCGTCAATAACCCTTTGCTTTACCTCTTTCCCCTCGTACGCTTGTTTAACATAATCGTAATAAATTAAATCTTTCTTTTTATCTTTATATTGCTCCCAACAATACAACATGGCGCGCAACCGCCTCGTTTTTTCCTCTTCCGTAAGAGCTTCGTCCCTGCAAATTTTTGCCGCCAATACTGCCAACATATATTTTCCTCCATCGTGTTTCAATAATTATATGTGCATTGCACATACTTGTCAAGAAAATCATTGTTTACTGTTGTAAAATTTGCCTATGGAATTTGGCCAAAGATTTCGTGAAGCACGAGTACAAAACGGATTTACTCAAACGCAAATTGCAAATATGCTTGGCATCGAGCAGTCCAACATAAGCGACTGGGAAAACAATATTTCCAGACCCGAATACGAAAATCTTATTGCTCTTGCAAAAATTTACGGCGAAACGCTTGAAACTTTGCTTGGCATTGAATTATAAGCATAATTAAAGCGGCGCGGTTCATACGAACCGCGCCGCAAAATTTTTAACCAAATTTTTTAAAACACAGAGAAGCAAGC
>JAAUYR010000040.1 GCA_014805025.1 Clostridia bacterium
CTTATTTTATATTATTTATTACCGTACTTTTCGTCGTATTTAGCAAGGCATTTTCTGATTATCTCAATTGCCTCGTACTTGTGGCAGATTTCCTTTACGGCAGTCGTCTTATGTTCGAGCATTTTATACACCTCAAAGAAATGCATCATTTCGTCAAAGATGTGCGTGGGCAATTCCTTTATGTCGTAGTAGTGCTTGTAGTTGGGGTCTGTCAAAGGAACGGCAATAATCTTTTCGTCAAGCTCGCCGCTGTCGACCATCTTGATAACGCCTATCGGCATGCAGGTTACCAGCGTCATAGGAAAAATAGGCTCGTTGCAGAGCACAAGTACGTCCAACGGGTCGCCGTCGTCTGCAAGCGTGCGCGGAATAAAGCCGTAGTTCGACGGATACACCGTAGATGTATACAGCACCCTGTCAAGCCGCAAAAGCCCCGTTTCCTTGTCAAGCTCGTATTTGGCCTTGCTGCCCTTGGGTATTTCTATTAATGCTTCAAACTTGTTCTCACTGATTCTTTTATCGTCAATGTCGTGCCAGATATTCATAATCTTCCCCCATTCGTAAATTGTATTCATATTATAATAAATAGTTTCTATAAAGTAAAATAATATTTTTAAATATGTATTATATCAAAAACGCATAGCTCATTACAATTTTTCGGCAAAGCGCGAAAAAATATTTGACAGCGGCAAAAACAGCGCGCCGACCGTAACTATTGCGCAAACCGTCTGCGGAACAAGCGCGGTCAGGGAAGCCAAGGCATAGGCTTTTGCCGCAGACCGGGTAAAGCCGTAATAGAGCGGAGTAATGATATCGTCCAGACCCGTGAAGAGCGCCGTCATTATAATTGCCGCAAAAATTAAAATTGTATGCTGTTTTAAGCCGGACTGCCTTTTAAGCTTTAAACCCAAAAGCCCGAAGACCGCGGCAAAGAGATTGTAGTAAATTAGATACAAAATTATAACCGTCGGAAAGAACCCGAAAATAAAACAGCGCAACAGCGAAAAGGCGCTTGCGACAAGAACGCCTCGCACCGCACCGAAATAATAGCAAAAAGTCAAAAGCAGCACCGTTACTATTTCCACTCCGGATATTCCGCTTAAAACGAATTGCGCTCCTATAAGCAGGGCTGTAAATACGCTAATTGTTGCAATTTCCTTGGCCGTTTTCATATCAGAAAGTCTGATACACCCATATATATGTGCTACTTTCCTTAATTATTAAGCTCTCCGCACCGAGCGTTGCCGAACCGTATACTTCGCCCTCGTAGTCTACCGTGCCCCACTCGGTATTTGAGTTTTCGGTATCGTTTGTGTAAAGCATCCAGTAGCTGTTTAAGGTGTTCGCCTTGCCGTTAACAGAAGTTACCATTCCGTTATTTACCGAGTAGGTAAGCTTGCCGCCCTCTTGCAGATAGTCCATAAAGTCCTTTAACGTTTTGCCGTTAAAGTCGTACGAGCTGTCGGTTGCCGTAATAATAACCGAGTTCTCGTCAACCTTAACCGGGTCTCTGACGGCGCAAGCAGCTATAAAGCAGCAAGCCAAAACGGATAAAATAAGTGCCGAAAGTTTTTTCATGAGTACCTCCTTAAAAATAAAAGGACACGCCGAAAACAAACGTGTCCTGACACGCTTGATTTAACTCGAATCAAACGAAAAATTTCTTACAGGTCTGGCGTTCGGACTTGTCCTTTTAAAAAGGCTTACCGTTGCGGTACAGCTACGGAATTTCACCGTATTCCCCGTTTAATGCACATACTTAAAGCCGTGCAGCCTGCAATTATTTAATTTTATAATTCTTGAAGCGCTTTTACAAATTCAAGCGCGTCTTTGGTGTAATAATCCGCCCCGATTTTTTCGGCAATTTCGCGGTTAAGCACTGCACCGCCTACGAATATCGGGCACTTGCAGCCAACCGCCTTTAATGCTGAAACGGTCTCTTCCATGCTCTTTACGGTGGTCGTCATAAGCGCGGAAAGCCCGATTGCCCCGGGAATATGCTTGAAATACGCGTCTACTACGGCTTGCGGCGGCACGTCCCTGCCCAAGTCTATAACCTCGTATCCGTAAGACTGCGCAACGACCTTTACAATGTTTTTGCCTATATCGTGCACGTCGCCTTTGACCGTGGCAAGAATAATTTTTTGCTTTTTAGCCGCGCCTTGGGGCAGCTTTTTGCCGACCGCATCAAACGCAATTTTCGCCGCCTCTGCCGAAGATACCATCTGCGGCAGGAACAGCTCGCCCTTGTCGTAAAGCTCGCCCACCTCAACCAGAGCCTTTATCAAAACTTCGTTTACCACGTCAAGCGCGTCGCGCGTTTCAAGCTCCTTTTCGCACAGCTCCGCAGCCTGTCCTTTTACGCCTTTTTTAATGCACTCGTACAGGTTTGATACGGCAATATGCCCGACTTTCGCAGTTTTTAACGCAATGTCCGCACTCTTATAATCTTTAAAAATATCAATGTATTTTTCCGAATTTACATCCTCGCCCGAAAGCACCGCAAACGCCTTTACCGCGCCCGTCATTTCGCCGTCGAGCGGATTTATTATGGGCATATTCAGACCGCAGGTCATAGCCATTGTCAGAAAGGTTTTATTGAGCAGTCCTCTGTTCGGCAGCCCGAACGAAACGTTGGAAACCCCCAACGCGGTCTTTACACCCAGGGTGCGCACAAGCCGCAAAGCTTCTACCGTTTCCTTAACAAGCGCCTGCTCCGCAGATGCCGTCAAAACAAGCGTGTCTATCATAATTTTATGACGGGGAATTCCGTATTCTCCGGCGCGAGCTACAATGCGTTTGGCAATTTCAAACCGCTCCTTCGCGGTTTTGGGAACGCCGTTTTCGTCCATTGTAAGCCCCAACACGACCGCGCCGTATTTTTTGGCAATCGGGAAAACCGCGTCCATAACACGGGCCTCGCCGTTCACGCTGTTGATAAGCGGAATACCGTTGTAATAGCGCGCCCCCTGCTCTATCGCCGCCGCGTCGGACGAGTCTAACTGCAAGGGCAAATCGACGTATTCCTGAATTTTGCGGCAAGCCTCCCTTAAAACTTCCCTTTCGTTAAGCTGTGGAAGCCCCACGTTTAAATCGAGTATATCCGCGCCGGCCTCGGCCTGAGCGACCGCCTCGTCTATGAGATACTCCAAGTTGCCTTCAAGCAACGCCTCTTTAAGCTTTTTCTTGCCCGTGGGGTTGAGCCTTTCGCCGCAAATTTTTACCCCGTCGATAATAACCGATTTGGTTGCGGAGTTTACTACGGTTCGACCCTTTACCTTGCGCCGTTTGACTTTCCGTCCGCTGTAACGGCTTATCCTTTCAATAAATTCGGGGGTCGTTCCGCAACAGCCGCCCACTACGCTTACGCCGCTTTTTATAAACTTGTTGATATAATAATCGAATTCGTCTACGTCCAGAACGTATTCGGTTTTGCCGTCTTTATAGACGGGCAAGCCGCGGTTGGGCTTTACCATAACGGGCACGCTGCTGCACGCAAGCATGCGCATAACGACGTCTTCAAGCTCCTTAGGCCCTGCCGAGCAGTTTACGCCAAGCGCGTCTACGCCCAGGCCTTCAAGCGTGTTTACGACAATTTCGGGTGTAGACCCCGTCAGCGTTCTGCCCGAGGCGTCGAACGTCATCGTAGCAAATACGGGCTTGTCGCTATGCTCCTTTATTGCGAGCACCGCCGCTTTAATTTCGTATAAATCGGAAAACGTTTCCGCAATGTAGCCGTCTACTATATCTTTGGTTATATCTACGACTTCCGCGAAAGCCGCGTAAGCTTCGTCAAAGGTAAGCGTTCCGAGCGGTTTGAGCATTGCGCCCGTAGGGCCGATATCGAAAATTACTTTTTTACCGGCAACGCGCGCGTTTTCAACGGCTTTTAGCGCAAGCTCCTTTACAGAGTACTTACCCTTGTATTTAATTCTGTTAAGCCCGAACGTGTTGGTCATTATACAGTCCGCACACGAGTACGCGCGGTGTATGCCTTGAATTACGTCGGGGTTGGTTATATTCAAATCTTCGGGCGTGCCCGTAAAGCCGAGTTTTTCAAGCTCGCTGCCCATTCCGCCATCAAAGACGGTTACTACTTCTCCGAGCCGTAACATTTTTTACCTCTTTTTATATACTCGCAGTGTTCGGCTACGATACAGTTTTTACAGGTTTTTCCGGCCGCGCCGCCTACGGCGATTATCCCTGCCATGGATTTGGAGGGCAACATATAGTTGGTATCCGTAAGGCTAACGCCTATTTTTTCGGGTTTTACAAGCTCGAAAATATATTTTATATCGGCTATGTCGCTGCCGCCGTAACCGGGGCAGAACCTGTATGATAAATTTTCGCCCAAAGTTTCTTCGTATTCGTCGGAAAGCTTTTCAAGATACGCGCTTGCACACGCGTCCAAAACTATCGCCTTAGCCGCGTCCGTGCGACCGTATAGCCTGATTTTGGCGTCAACCTCGCCGCCGAGCGTCATAACGGCAAGATAAACTCCGCCGCAGCCTTTAAGATACTCCGTATACGGCTCGCGCCTTAAAAACTCGGGCGCAGACTGATAAAACTTGTAAGTGTAGCGGAAATGCACTATGTTTTGTAGCTCCGCAAGACACTGCTCTATGAGCGTGTCGGTTTCCGGGCTTTTTGCAACCGAGTGAAAACCGAGGTACGCGTAAATTCGGTTAATCAGTTTGGAAGAATTCATTTATGATATTTTTCAGCCTTGAAATAATTTCCGTAGCGGTATCCGCGCGGTTCATTGTATAAATATGTATACCGGGCGCACCCTTTGCAATGAGGTCGCATATCTGATAAACGGCGTAATTTATACCGGCCTCGCGCATGGCCGCAGGCGATGACGAATAAATTTCTATCATATTGCGGAATTCAATGGGAATCGTGCTGCCGCACATTGCCTTAATTCTGCCGATATTATTAACGCCCGTAAGCGGCATTATTCCGGGGATTATGGGAATTTGTATGCCCTCTCGCCGCGCCTCGTTCACAAGCCTGTAATAATACGCGTTATCGAAAAACATCTGAGTAATAAAAAACGTCGCGCCGTTCTCTACTTTCTTTTTCAGGTTTGCGATATCGCCGTAAAGCGTTTGGCTCTCCGCGTGCCCTTCGGGATAGCAGGCCGCGCCCATACAGAACCCGTATTTTTTTAAGTATTCCTCCAAATCGGATGCGTGTTTGAAATGCTTGCAGTACTCCGCGCCGTACTCCAATGGCTTATCGCCGCGCAGCGCCAGCACGTTATCAACTTTAAGTTCAACAAGCTGCTTTGCAAACTTATCGATATCCGCCGGGGTCGAAGGCCCGCCTGTCAGGTGCGCCAAAGGCTCGATACCGATACTTTTTACGTACCCGGCGATATCCGCCGCGCCCTGCGCATTAGTACCGCTTGCCCCGTAGGTTACGCTTATAAAATCGGGCTTTAACGCTTTAAGCCCGTCTATGGTTTCATACAGCTTTTCCTTATCGACAAACCCGTCTTTTTTGGGCGGAAACACCTCAAAGGAAAGCGTTCTTTTGTTTTTCAATAACTCGTCAATTCTCATTTTTTAGCCCTGTATTGCGCCAATTATAGCATTTTATCAAAATATATGTCAATTATTTAATTTCAAGCGTGAGCGCAATAAAAGGATTTTGCGGCCTTCTAGTATGTTATAATTCAACTACGGTAACGCCGTGATTACAAACTTTTAGTAGTGGTTCTAATTCTCTATACTTGTTTTTAAGTTCTAGTGCCTTAAAATTGAAGATAGTAAAATCTTCACCGTTTATCACGGCTTTTACTGTACCATTCCTTGCCTGAGCGTGAAGCCACTGCCTGACCTTATCTCTTATAACTCCGCCCTTACCGCTACTGCCATAACCGTGGATAACATACAGACACCCGATGTTCCCACTCTTGGCATTAGTAATACTTGATTTTAACAGCGTAAGCGCATCGGCACTTGTCGGCATCCCAGCTTCCAAATCTATCTCTTTAAACCTTTTCATTGTTCTTTCCAGAAATACTTTATTTTTTTGAAGTCGTAGTCAAATTTATCCAACTCGGCATTCAAAGGGAAGTAGCCGTCCTTATCCTGCACGTGATGCGAGTCGCTTCCGAAAGTAACCTTTAAATTCCTTTTTTTCGCTATATTCAAAAGAGCAGGTATTGCACCTTCTTTGAAGTTGTCGGGATGAAAAGCCTCTAATCCGTCTAAACCGCAAGCGCAAAATCTATCTGCAACTTGCGCTATTTCTTCTATGGAAAAATTTTCGTGCCAATATACCCTCGTCGGATGTGCCCAGACTGCGTAGCCGTTTAACTTATGAATAAGTTCTATACCTTGCCTGTGTGAAAGCCTTGCCGTCGGAAATTTCAATTCTATTTCATCTGAATAGAGATACTTTCTTGCACTCTTGATATCGGGATATCCGTTCTTTTCGACCATTTGTTCAAACAGTGGCAACAACTTGGTGCAGTCATCTATATCAAGTCCTCTGCCACGCAGGAAGTCACATATTTTCAAAACACGCTTTTCGTTTTTCTCTATTATGTCTGCACAATACGAATTAAAAAATTTTGTATCGTTATCGATATTAAGTCCTAGAATATGAACCATAGTTCCGTCTAATTCTGACGACTCACCCTTAATTTCACAGGTCAATTCAACGCCGTTTATAAATTCTATACCATATTTTTCACATTCTGCTCTTGCTTCGGATAAGCCGTCTAACGTATCGTGATTGCATAACGCAAGCATCTTAATGCCCACCGAGTGGGCTTTTTCTACAAGCTGTTCAACGGTTTGCGAAGCGCAAAGCGATTGGGGAAACGTATGAGTATGAAAATCAAAATCTATCATAGTAAGCCTCAACTATATCTCCGTAAATTTCTTTTAAAGTAGTTTGAGTGATAATATCCTTTGCCTGCCCCGTTTTGGTTATCTTCCCCGACTGAACGACCGCAACCTGACAGTCAAGATATAAAACGTGTTCGGGATTATGCGTTGTAAAGATAATAGTTTTGCCCTCTTTTTGCAACTCTTTTATCATTTCATACAGTTTTAATTGATTGCCGTAATCGAGCGAAGCCGTCGGCTCGTCCATAATAATTACAGGCGACTCCTGCGTTAAAGCTCTTGCAATAAAAACAAGCTGCCTTTCACCTCCGCTTAATTTGTTAATATCCTTGGTAAGCAAGTGCGTTATTCCGCACTTTTCGGCGTTGGCTTTGGATATTTCGTAATCGGCTTCTGTCGGCGAAACACCGAATTTTAATCTGCAATTTCGCCCGAACAAGATAAATTCCAGGACCGAATAGTCCAAGTTTATATCTGTCTTTTGAGAAATATAAGCTATATTTTTAGATAACTCTTTATCCGATAATTCTTTAATATCCCGTCCGTTTACTTTAATACTTCCGCTTTTAAAATCGTTGTACCCAATAATACAGTCAAGTAAAGTTGACTTGCCGCATCCGTTTTTACCGAGGATTGCGACCACACAGCCTTGCTCTACCTTAAAGCAAATATTATCAAGAACGAGTTTGTTCTTTTCGTATTCAAAACAGAGGTCAGTTACTTCTATTGCATTATTCATTGAAGTTCCTTCCTCCTTTTGAAAATAGCGTATATAAATAACGGTGTTCCTATAATACCCGTAATTACACTCAACGGAATTTCGTTCGGCGCGAGAGAACGGGCCAGCATATCAACGATAATCATAAAGCATGCGCCCACAAGAATAGACACGGGAATTACTTTTTTATTGTCGCTGCCCACAATCAAGCGCACAATATTCGGCACAACGAGCCCTATCCATCCGATAGTTCCGCTAACCGCCACTGCTCCTGCCGTTAACGCAGTTGCAGAAACAATAAGCAGTATCATCATAAGGTTATAATTTACTCCGAGCGATTTAGCCTCTTTCGCGCCAAGTGATACGATATTTATACGCCAGGAAAAAACAAGTGTCAAAGTTGAGAAAACCACAACTATCGGCAATAAAATATAGAAATCTTTTATCGTAGTTTTTGACATGTCGCCCAACAGCCAGAACGTCATCTCGGCAAGCTTCATTTCGTTATCCGCGAGATACTTCATTAATCCCACGCACGACGACATCAGTCCGCCGACGGCAATTCCCGACAACAATAAAATTGCGTTTGATTTGTTCTTCAACGCTTTTGCAATCAGCACAGTTAATGCAACCGCTATAAAGCCGGCAATAAACGAAAACAGACTTACAAATATTGCCGACATACCTAAAAGTATTGCAAAACAGGCACCCACGCTTGCCCCTGAGGAAACACCCAATAAATCCGGAGATACAAGCTTATTATTAAATGCGCTCTGATATACCGAACCCGATACTGATAATGCCACCCCTACTAAAATAGCGCACAGCGTCCTCGGCAACCGTAAATAGACTATTACTCGCTCGGACATATCCGGAATATCCTGACCGAAAATTAAACCGAACACGTCTTTAACGGGAATAGCGTACCGCCCAACGCACAGCGAAACCAAAAATAAAATTATTAGTAATACGCTTAAAGCGGAGATTATAATAATCATCCGCTTTAAGTTCTTTTTATAATCAGTTTGCATCAACCATTCTCTCTCCGCTCTTAGAAAGTCCGTTGCACATATTGTCTATATCCGCATCCGTTAAATCGTAGTTGAAATATTTTTTAATGTTTGCTTTCATCTCTTTGTGCATATCGAATTCATAACTGTCGTTAAACAGGCTCGCAGTATATTTCAGCATAACGGGCGTTTCGGCACCGACGTTTTCAATGCCAATCATGGCAACGGGTATTCTGTAAACTCTGTTGTTCGTTACGCAGTCCAAGCCCGACCACACGGGAGAAGCATTCAAAGAATCCATAAGGTTGTTCTGATACGCTCCGCCTATCATCATAGCATACGGGTTAAGTGAAACCATTTCTTCGTCCGAAACTTTGTGCACGTTCAGCACCTCGTATTTTTCGGTAGCAAGCTGCACGTTGGCTATATCGTAAATTCTTGAAATCATAGAATTGCCGCCATCCGAATAATACAATCCCTTTGATTTCTCGCCATTAACGTAATATACTGCTTTGTCGGCGTTCGTCGTACCAATTTTACTTTCTATTTCCGATATGGTATCTTTAACGTCTTTTATCCATGCATCCGCCTTTTGCTTGGCGTCGCTGCCGAATATATCGCCTATAAGCCTTGCCGTATCGTACACCTCGTCGTCGAACGCGCCCGTCGGCGAATACTGATGAACGGCGACGACGGGTATTCCAGCGTTCCTGAAAGCCTGTGCATTTTCCGTGTCTTGGATAATTACGAGCTCGATACCATCTGCAACAAGTTCTTCCGCCGATACGCTGTAACTGTAAGCCTTATAACCTGCACAAGTCGGATATATTTCGGTAGTCCAGGGATTATATGTAAAGGAACGATACGTACCTACGATTTTATCCCCCAAGCCGAAAGCAATCATTAAATCGGTTGCCGACTGCGAAATACAAGCCACTTTGCTTACGTCTTTCTTTATGGTTACTTCGGTCCCTTCCATATCGGTAACGGTAATTGTTCCTTCGTCCGCATCATTCGCACAGCCCACAACCCCGAACACCGAAAATGCGGATACAACAGCCATAGTGCCCACTAAAATTTGTTTCATAAATTTATTCATCTTTTTGCTCCCTGTTTAAGATAATTTATCTAACTTTCTTTTCATTACTGTGCCGAGTTCTCTTAACTCAATCGCTTCTTTAAGCCACTGCTCCGTTTCATTCAAGCCCGCGTTATCCAAATCCTTGTTAACGTGACCTATCAGACCGTTGCAAAGTTTGGAAAAGCGTTTTGTCTGGTCGTCCGACGTAAGCTTTTTAACGTTTTCTCTCAAACCGCTGACCGTAATTTCCCCGGTTATTTCCTTTATCGTCGCCTTCATCTTGTTCAGATTTGCAAAATAATCGTCAACTTGTTTCTTGTGCTCTTCTGTCAACAAATTTTTATCAACGAGAATCAGTTGGTTTATCGTAAATCCAACGTTGGGGTTAGCGCGGTAAACTAACGAATACTCGTCTTTGGAACAATACTTTGTGATACTGTCCAACACCTTTACACTCCAACCTGTTAAAACGCCTCTTCTCAACATCTCAATAACAAGCATCACTATCTCTCTTGATACGGCAGTTGCCGAAAAATACAGGTTAATGTATTCAACTGCATTATAATCTTCAATATTTCTCACAAGCTTAACAAAAAGCTGCGGCTTAAACATTGAAAAGTTTTTATTTTGACTTATAACTTCCAGTACCCTTTCACACAATTTAATATTGCCTTCGTAGGGAATTCCCGACTCACGGTAAATATACAGACCGCTCATTTTTGCAACTTCCGTACGCCGGATATTTTCGTTCCTAATAAGTAAATGGTCTCCGTTATCGTCATAATAAAAGTTGTTTGTTGAAAACAAATTATTTACTACGGAGTTATTGAGAATATTCCACCCCGTGCCGTCCACTTTATTATGTACCGTGCCTTTATATTTCGCGATTGAATCAAGCTCAATCGTCAATAACGACTCAAAAAGCTCCGAAGGAATATTCACGTTTTTACCAAGCAGGCTTACGGCAATATTACCGTCACTTCCAAACTCCACATAATACGGCTCCGGCTTATCAAGAGTTTTAACGTCCTGAACTTTTAAATCGATAATTTCTTCTTTGATATACAACAGCTCAACCAAATTTTTTCTTTCGGCGATATCCCCTTCATAAATTCGTTTTTGGAAAACGGAAATATTTAATTGCGGATAGTAATCGTAGCCGTTGCTGTCATCAATTTTCAGAACGGGGAACATGGAGTTTTCCATAATCCGTTCAAGCTGTTCTTTTGAAAATGAAGAAATATCTTCATAAAGTCTTTTAAAATGGGGATTCAAACTGCCGGCACCCGTTATTTCGTCTATATATTCAAACGCTTCGTCTTCGGACTTACTGCGTAAAACAAGACTTGCAATTAAATATTCGTCATAAGTGGCTTTTTCGAAAGTATTGTATTTAACCGTAATTCTTTTGATTGTTTTAGATAATTTTAATTTTAGATTTACCCGCAAGCTCATACTTTACACCTCCGTCAAAAGTAATCATTTGTCCGTACCGCTTAATATCTTCGATTATGTCGCCGAAATACCTGCGTTTATTGCCGCCCGTTATCTGCATTTCTATTTGAGCCAAAGTAAACGGATTTCCGAAAATAAACAGCTTGTCCCTTGCACGGCTCATTGAAACGTTTATGCGCCTGAAATCGTTAAGGAAATTTCTTTGCGATGTATCTGTAACAACCGTATTAACAAGTACGATATCCGTTTCTCTGCCCTGGAATGCGTCTACCGTATCGATTTCAAAACTCTTAAAATGCTTTTTCGCCTTATTTATTAAATCCAAATAATTTCTTTGAAATTTTTCAATCTGGGCGGCATACGGAAATATTGCCGACACTGAAACAGTTGTGGGGTTTAATGTGTTTTCCATTAAATCGTTTAATATTTCCGCCGTTGCGCGTAACTCTTCAACATTATATCTTGACGTATTTTCCTTTGCTTCTTTCCCGTTTTTAACATCGACAAAGAATATATCTTTTGCATTGAACATCGGCAACTTATCCGAAAACTCGACTTTCTGCGGTTTAACCTTTTCCCGCATATTAATAAGCTGTCTGTCGTAGAAAATATTGTAAGCGTTAAGCACGGGCTCAACCGAGCGGTAATTTACGTTAAGCGTAACCAGTCTGCCTACTTGTTCGGCTTTTTTAAGCGTTTTGGCAAATACGGACTGCTCATATATTTGTTTCAACTTTTCAAACATATCTTCGTCATAAGAAGGTAGCTCTTGTACTTGCTCCTTAGTAAATTCGAGCAAAGGAGCAAGCTGAAAGTCATCGCCAACCATAATTATGTTCTTAACGTAAGGCAGATATCTCAATACTTCCGTTATAGGACATTTTGAAACTTCGTCGATAATGAGCCAATCGTAGCCATTCAACAATTCCAGTCCCTTTTTACCACCTATGGCACTCGTCGTTGTCGTCGCGCCGATAACCGAATACTCCGACGCGTCAACCGATTCCGAATACTTGAATCTTTTCTCTCCGCCGAAACGGTTCATATCGGCGGCAATAGAATCCGCAAGCCGTTTTGACGAGCTTCTTGCGTTATGCTCAGAAAAACGCTTAGCCCATGTCTTGTACAGCGTAACGTCTATTTCCTTGCCGGAATATTTATTTCTGCGGTTGGTTATTCTGTTGGGAATAATCAAGTCGTAGTTTTCCATAAGCTCGTCTAGTACGTTGTCAATTGCAACATGCGTCTGCGAAGAAATAACTACCTTCTCGTTAAGTTCTTTGGTTATGTATTGTACGATAGCGTTAATTACGTAGGTTTTCCCCGTTCCCGGAGGCCCTTTGATAAGACTTACCGGCGAACCGTCCGTTGCCATCAAAAAAGCCTTCTTTTGCGAATCGTCAAGCCTCTCGATATATTTCTTTTTGGCTTCGGTAACTATTCTTCTTTGCTTCGTGGGCATCTCTTTTGAGCCTATGATATATTCCAAAAGTTCAGACGCCGCGCCGGACGCGCCCTGGTTAATTAATCGCAAGGAATTATCAATCGATTCAAGCTTGACTTTTTGCCCCATATCGTACAGGTGCAAATACTTAAACTTATTGGTCGAAGAATATTCACCCATAAGAACGATAACCCCGTCTTCTTTGCGCAGGTTTACCAAATCAAAGCTGACAAGCTGCCTGATTGCCTCTTCCCGTACGTCGCGCTCGTCACTTAAAAACAGGTTATCCGAAAAGCCTCTTATCTTTTTCAGTTCTTTATCCGCTCCCCTTACACGGATATCTACAAGCTGCCTGACCTTTTCTTGCAACTCGCTTGAAAGCTGTTCAAATTTGTATGCTTCAAGTGTATAGCCTATAACGATACCGCTTGCATTCTTAACAGCGTGTTCTTCGTCCGGCTCGATGTCTTTTTCGTCGATAGATACGAAGTAATAAGGGGCGGACACCGTTTCAATTCGGTAAGTAACATTATTGTTGAGTTCGCCCGAAAGAGTTTTATAGAACCCGAAAATCTCCATAAACTCATCGAACTGCGACAGGTTAAATACCAGATTGGGGGATTCGGCAAGCATGGCAAGATAGGCTTGCATGGTTTGTATGCCCGTAGGATAATTCGTAAAAATTATATCCGCATCAACGCCTTCCACCTCTTTGAAATTGCGTTTTTCTTCTATAGCCGTTTTGGTAACGAAGAACTCCCCACCGTAAGGCTGTCTGAAAGAACAACTCAAATTACCCATCAAAATCAGACAGCCGCCGCGCGCCATTCGATAAATCAGTTTTACACCCTTTATTGCGCTGACACTGCGTTGGTCTTTTCTGTCTCTTTCAATTTGCAGTTTATTCGTCGTAATTTTTACGGAATGCGTCAAGCCGTCATTGACAGCGTCAATAAGTTCGCGGTCGTGTGCACGATTCTCTTCGTTCAAATGAGGCGCATAAGTTAATTTAAGATTTAAAGTCATTTGTACTCCTTTGTTTTGCTCTTCATACCACTTTATATATTGTTGGTCTTTGTACTCGTTGCTTTTTTCATACCAACGTCTGTATTCTTCATCATTGAAATTTATCATATGAATCCTTATTTGCTTAATACTATATAGAAATTTTTTTCACTTCCCTTAACACTTTTTCTTTAAAATTTTTATAAGTTCTGCTTAGGCTTTGCTCAGAAACTCCGCAAATTTCTCCAATCTGTTTTGCCGTAGGAATACCTCCGTGCTTTTCGCACCAATCAGTAATTTGCGTATTGAAAAAAGCATATCCATGCAACAGGTTTACAGTTGCCTTTATATCGTATTCAAGCGCTTTTACAATCTCAATCGTAAGCAATAACGAAAGCAACTGCTTCTGTCTTGCCTGTACGGTTTGAAATACGCTGTCAATTTGTAAGATAAGTTCGTTTAAACCGTCTTTTGTAATAATTTCTTCGAGCGTATCAGTTTTGCTCGCTTGCAAATCAAACAATTCCACTTCGTCGCCATCATCGTTCGCTACCGTAGCGGAAACCGCAACCGCATCGTCGTTTATGCGGATTAGCTCTGCAAGCCTGTCTGCACCAATACCCAAAGCAACTGCCATTTTGGTTTGTACCGCTCTATCGTGAATATCAAGATTTTTGCTGTTCGCCAGAGATATGACTTTTCGAACCATCTGCTCGTCATAAGTCGAGAGCTTTATTCCCTGCCTATGCTTATCTATCAGTTCCTTTGCCTTTGCAATTCCCAAATTACGCTTCATCGCTTTGTTAAAAAGATGCAGGAATTCACCCTTTGACTTATCATAGTATTTCAAACATTCCGCAGCTGTTTCAATAAGCGTATAACTATAATCTTCAAGCGGTTTGCGTGGGAAAATACAAGTATGATAATAATCTGTTAGCAACGTGAACAGCGCATACTTTTCCGTTTTGTAAAGCTCGGAATTACTGTCTTTATCGACATAAAAGAGCGGAGAATTGTTTATTAAATTTTCAAACTCTTCTCGTGTAAACATTGTAAAGCTCCTTATAAATCGAGCAATACGTCAAGCGCTTTTACAGCTTCTTCCGAGGTTTTATACTCCATGGTGTTTGTTAAGGAATTTAGATAGTACAGCGGAGTCAAATCATATAACACGGGATTGACGGGCTTTGTTTTTCCCGTACCGCTTCCGTCGTCCACAAAGTCGACTTTTCCGTAAACTATATTTTTGATTTTTGCAGAGAAAAATTTCTCGGCAAAATTCATAACGGCAAACATGATAATGGGTAACGGTTTCGGGCCGTAAGTTACGTCACCGATAATTTCCGCCCCGTTTTCGAGTTTACCAATCATGTCGCGCAACAGAGTTTCGTGAACATCGCGCGTTTCTTCGAACGGCGTGGCTATCGTTATATATTCGATATCCGCACCGATAGCACGGTTTATGTTGTTAAGTTCTTTTTGAAATTTCCCCGCGTTGATTGCGCTGTTGCCTTCGATATCATCTTTGGAAAGAAGTACAACTTTAACTTTCTCGCCTTTTTTCATGGTTTTGGCAAGCACGGCGTTAACGGGAAAAATGACTTCCCCGTCGTATTCAATAGTAACATTGCCGTCTGCTTTGTAATTAAATGCGTGCAATTCCCTTTTCATGGGAAGATTGCTGAATATGATTTTCAATTCATTTACCTCCGGTTAATCAAACGTTATGCAACTTCCCAATCAAGATGTTGCCATAAAAACTTTTTTCTTTTATACGCCTTCTGATTTTTCTTTTGGCGAGCTTGTTTCGTCTTTTCGTAAATCGCAACACCGAATTCTTTTTCAACATATCGAATATACACAGGCAGCTTGTCCAAAGTTTTTCTGACCGCCGTACTGTGCGCTCCGCTGTAATTGTTGATTTCGGAAATACTCACTCCACTTTGAAAGTATTCTTTGTTGCTTACGCGATAGTCTTGCGTAAAGAGAAAATACTTTTGTCCATTTACAGTCATATAAAACGACTGCTTGCCCTTTGCTACTGTTCTACAAAAAATTTTAGCCTGCATTTGTGCTCTCCTTTCGTTTTGTAGCATTGTATAGGACAAGTTATTTTTTAACTTAACACTTTTTAAAAATATTTAAAAGTTTTTCATATCGTCAAACTTTATTCCGTTTTTCTCACAAAACATATAGAACTTACCACTAGTCATCGCTTGTGGAGTCCGGTTCCCTTTCTCCCATCTTGTAATTGTAGGTAAAGATACGCCCAACTCGTTAGCCAACGCCTCTTGACTTAATAATAACTTCATTCTTGCGAACTTAACTTTTTCTGCAAAAGTCATACATTGCCTCCCAATTTATATCTATCATATTATATCATAATCTATCATAGCTTTCAAGACTAATGAAATAAAATATTTATTTCGATTTTCTTAAAAAATTTGTTTATTTGCCTACATCTGTCAGAATCATTCAGAATCCCCTCCCCAACAAGTGGTACCCGAGATTGAATTTGAACCGAAACGCGTTTGCGAGCTCTGGATTTTAAGCCCCTTGAAAATAGTAAAAGCACAATATACAGTGATGTAACCATTGATTATCATACTATATATTGTGCTTTCGATTGCGACTTTTTAGTGGTCGCAAGGACTGATTTTATGCGTACAATTGCTAAATTAAATTTATATCGGCCACTTATCAAATACTTAGCTCCGTAATTCCCCATACAATAAGTCCGGATACAACAGCTGACAATATACTGAATTAAAGAATAGGCTGTTTGATTAAGTAACTCACTAATACTGTCATTGAAATTTTTTCTGCGAAACATCCAATATGCATGATTTTGCAAATTGAAATACTCTTCGGACATTTCACCGAGATGCTTATAGTACATTGCCAGTATTACAATTTCATCATTAGAATATTTTATTGAAAATGACATTAATATAATGTTTTCTTTCTTCTCCTTTTTTAAGGATAGGTTTGTCAAAACCATTCATATTTATAGCGTTAGGGCAATACTGTGGTTCAAGACAGAAGCCTGCCCATTGATTATATTTAATAGTTTTACCATTACATCCGCTAAGCTGTCCGCCTGTATAGAGTTGGATGCAAGGCATATCCGTGTACACGTCCATTTTAATACCCGTCTTGCTACTTTCAACGTGGGCAGCGTGTTCGCCGTTCAAGACAAAGTTATGGTCGTATCCGTTAGTTTGTTGAAGTTGCTCACAATTAAAGTCTGTGCCTATCCGCTTTAAAGAATTAAAATCGAACGGCGTGCCCTTTAACTCTCTTTTCTCCCCCGTAGGAATTAGCCCTTCGTTTACGGGAGTATAGTAATCGGCATTTATCCGCAACAAATTCGCTCTGCAATCACCGCTGCTTTCGCCGTCCAAATTGAAATAAGCGTGGTTAGTCGGGCACCACAAAGTATCTTTGTCGCTTACGCCCTCGAAATCGATTAAAAGGCAATTGTTTTCAACGGTAAATTTAACGGTAAGCTCAAACGTTCCGGGATAGTTCTCTTCGCCGTCCGCACTTATATACTGCATAGTTGCGGAATTTTCAGAGCAGTCAAGTACGGTAAACAGCTTTATATCAAATCCCTCGTTACCGCCGTGAAGATGATTTTTACCGTCGTTGGTATTCAAATGATACCCCGTTCCATTAAGTTCAAAGTGTCCGCCTGCAATTCGGTTTGCCACTCGACCAATCGTTGCCCCGGCATAAGTTCCGCTATACATATAGTCTTTAATTGAATTAAAGCCAAGCGCAATATCTATTCCATTAACCCTTATTGCGTTTATTCTTGCACCCATATCGCAAATATCGACTTCTAAGTTCCCATCCGATATTGTGTACAAATAAACTTCTTTTCCGTCTATTTTATCGTAAAGTTTTTTCATAGCAGCTCAACAGTAATACCGTCAGATATTTCCGCCTCGTAAAAATTTGCTTTATAACCTGTTGCTTGCAAATAACTTTTATATACGAATTCTTTAAACTCGTCCACACAGTTTGTTTTTACAAGTGAAATCGTGCATCCGCCGAAGCCTCCGCCAATGAGCCTCGAACCCAAACAACAGGGCTGACTTTGCGCGGCTGCCACAAGCGCATCGGGCTCTCTTCCCGTAACTTCGAAATTGTCCCGCAAAGACGCGTGCGATTTGTTTAAAAGCCCACCGAGCATTTCCATATTTCCTGCTTTTAATGCAAGGGTCGCCACACGCACTCTTTCACATTCGCTTACAACGTGTTCTACACGCTTTTTTAAAATGCGAGGTAAGCCCGAACTGAAACTTTTAAACTGCTTCAACGTCAGATTTGCAAGACAATCTATATCCAGCTTTTGCTGAATTAATTTCAATGCTTCTTCCGTTTCGGCACGGCGCTCGTTGTATTTGCTTTCAATAAGGTTATGCGGTTTGTTGCAGTTGGTTATAACGAGCGAATAATCACCCAATCTCATCGGCAAATATTCACAGTCAAGCGTGTTGCAGTCCAACAGCATTACCTTATCTTTTTTACCGCAAGCAGAAGCGTACTGGTCCATTATTCCGCAGTTGACTCCTGCGTACTCTCTTTCCGCTTGCTGTGCCTTTAAAGCAATGTCCACGGGGTCTATCTTCTCGCTCGCAATCGTTGCAAGCGCGGCAATGGTGCTTACCTCTATCGCCGCCGAGCTTGAAAGCCCACTACCGAACGGAACGGTACAGTCCTGCAACATATCGCAGCCGACAATCTTATGTCCCGCACGTTGCCACATCAACGCCGCGCCCGCCTGATAATTGCCGTACTTCAAGTCTTTATAGCTTTCAAGTTTATCTATATCCAGCGATACGCTGTCGGGCAGCGTAGTCCAGCTTAAATTAATTTTATTCGTACCGTTGGGCCGCACATATACCGTGTTTTTCAATGATATTGCCGCAGGCATTACCTTGCCGCCGCAGTAATCTATATGCTCGCCTATTATGTTTATTCTGCCTGCCGCAGTTACTTTATAATCGTACTTTTCTTTCATATCTCAAATCCTGCACCCTTTAAAAATTCAAGTAAGTCATTTTCTTTTTTGAATACAGCCGTGTTTTCAAGTATCCGATAACAAATACTGCCTAACTCTTCCTGCATTGCAGAATGTATATCCCTAAACTTGCCGCTTTCAAAAAGCGTTTTCGTTTCGTCATAAACGAGCTTAAATGCAGCATATTCGGGGGGCAACGGCTTTTTAGCTGCTATCAACTTCTCTACTTCCGCAAGCTCTTCTTCAAGTCTGCCGGGGAGTATGAACAAGCCCTGCGCTTCAATTAAACCGATACTCTCTTTCTTTATGGAATGATATTCGGGGTGGGCGTGGAATACTCCGTCCGGATATTTTTCGCTCGTTATATTGCTACGGAGTATTACGTTCATTTCATAGCCGTTTACCGTCTTTATTACGGTGGGACTTATTGCGTTATGTACTCCGTCCTTGTCCTCTGCGATTATGCCGAGCTGCAAGTTAGAGTACGAAACCCACGCTTCCCTTAATTCGTCGGCTATGTCTAAAATCTCGTTCCGCTTATCGCTCTTAATGCGTATTACCGTGCCGGGCCAATCCAATATGCCGACTGTAATGTAAGGGTACTTTTTACTCTTTATCTTCGTCTTAATCTTCGCTTTATGTAACGGCAGAATTTCCCCGCCACCCTGATAGTGGTCGTGGGCTAAAACACTTCCGCCTATCCTCGGCAACGGCGCATTACAGCCTATAAAGTAATGAGAGAACTTATCCACGAAGTCTAAAAGGTTTACAAGCGTTTGCCTGTCTATGTGCATGGGAATATGCTCGCAATTTACGGCAATGCCGTGCTCGTGGAAATAACCGTAAGGCGAATACTGCCAGAACCATGGGTGCGACCCCAGCGATATTGACACGGTGCGCAGGTTTCTTTTTGCTCTTGCGCCGAACCCCTCGTTCTCACGACAGATTACGCACTTTGCAAAACCGCCGTCAACGCTGTTACCCGCAACTGCCTTCTTTGGGTCTCTGAATTCGGGCTTTGCCTTGTTAATTGTGATAGTAAGCCCGTTGGAAGTATCAAAGCGCGGATTTTTATCCAAAACCGCTTTCTTGACGTACATATTTTTAACACAGTAGTTATACAGCCAATCCGTTGCCGCTTTACTGCCACTCTCATTTAATATATCCGAAAAGCGTTTATCTATATCGGACGGCAATAAAGAGAGTTCGCCGTATATTGCGTCCTCTAAATCGGCACCTTCCAAACCGCTTTCTAGAATCTCTAAAATGCGGTTAGCTTTATACTCTTGGTCTCTTTCTTCAAGCTCTAATTCTTCTTCGGCGTAGAATATCAAATCTTCTATTCTTTTTAAGTCTTTCATTTTAATTTGCCAATCAAGTTTTTAACGTTTAATTTAAATCTCTCTATATATTCGCAAACGTAATCTTCAACCGATAACGACTTGTCTTTGATAAGCGGAGTTAAATCCATTGCATAATTTAATCCCGTGTAAGTATCGCAAGAGTGGCTTTCCGAAAAAGTTGCGTTTGCAAGCCTTCTGCCCTCAGCCGCTAAATCGTAACGCTTGCCGCCCGATATCTGACTGTCAAATACAGACGATAATGCACGGCCTAAGTTGGGATATGCGCTGCAATCCAAATACACTTTTTCGTCATCGTTCAGCCAGTCAAGATTGCGCCATACTTCGCAACCGTATACTTTTTCGGGCTGATTCTCCGAGGGTAAAGCTCTTAAAGCCTTTATAGCTTTTATTGCTGTCGCAACGTGAGTTTCATGTTTATCGGCAAGGTTATGGATATAGACGAATTTCGGCTTCGACGCTTTTAATATCTCGATATAGTCATTCACTGCATCCGTATTATTTTTATCCTTTACCTCGGCGGAAGAATAACCGAGAAGTATCTGTGCGCCATATTCACCCAAAACCGCCGCTTTCTTCTGTTCCTCTATGCGGATTTTCTTCATATCCTCGTCGGTGTAGTTTGCGTATATACCGTTACGGGGACTACCTGCGCCGTCTGTCGTAACGACCCCGCAAAACCACTTGTCCTTTCTTCCGAAACATTCCGCTATGGGCGCAAAAGCCATAAATTCTATATCGTCCTGATGAGCCGCTATTGCGAGATGTGTGGTACGAGCAAGCGCCTTTTTTTCTTCCGTTCCGTCGGGAATATAAATAACCGTCTTATCGTTCAGTTTCATAAACTACCCCTTTATAGCACTGTACAAATTTTGCGCATAGCGTAAACACCCGGCCACGTTCGGATGCAACCCGTCCTTAAAATATTTCGGGCTGTTAGGCACTAACGTGAACCCGTCTATAACGGGAATATTATACTCACTGCACGTATTGCGTATTGCCTTGGAAAGTTCCAAAAGATTAGTAATATTTGCCGCCGAATCACACCGCCATATCGGCGTTATAACCGTAATCTTCGCATTGGGATACAACGGTACGAATTTTTTATAAAATTCTTTAACACGCTCAGCCTTATCAGCCGAATTAATTTGATTTGTGCCAAACGCAATGATAACCCTGTCAGGCGCAGGACGGTTGAGTGGCACTGCAAACCGCTCGTCATAGTAGTATCCGCCTATACCTTGATTAAAAATATCGTAGTTTCCAAGTCTACCAAAAATATTGACGTAAGTCAAGCTCGTCACATACGGCCCGTACCCTTGCGTAATCGAGTCACCGATAAACATTATGCGCTCGCCCTTTGCGACCTGCTTTACATAAGTGGCGCAAATCTCAAAATTGGCAATCTCACAAAATCCGTCGCTCGGCATATACACCGACAGATGCTTATCGGCTCCCTCCGGAAGTTCTGCGGTAAAATGCACAACCTTGCCTTTTTTAATTCCGCCAAGGTCGAAAGTTTTAACTATCACACCGTTGCAAAGAATATCAAGAGTATCGTATTCGGTATCCATTTCCGCAAAAATGCAATCAAAGCAGACACTTTTCGCGTCGGTTATCATTTCCAAAGTAACCGATGCGTTTACTCTTGCCGCATTGCGTATTACAGGATGAAGGCTGTCGGTTATTTCAAACTGCTTAGCACTCATTCGTTCGAAGTTAATAAATCCGTTATGCTCTTTAACAGTTAAAGCACCGTAGATGTACCCTGTTAGTTCACTGTTTGTGATTTTCATTGATTAATTAACCCACCTGCCGCTTCTTTGTCTATAATAAGCGTGCAATCTTTATGTCGTTGTAAAATGCTTGCCGGCAAATTCTCGCCTGTTTTGCACTTTACCATCTTATATACCGCATCCGCCTTATTTGCGCCGCTTGCAAGCATAAGTATCTTCCTTGCCTGCATTATGCTCTTTAACCCCATAGTATATGCCTGTTTCGGCACTTCGGCTATGTTTGCAAACAGACGGGAATTGTCCTTTATTGTGCTTTCCGTTAAATCTACGATATGCGTGGTACTGTCAAACGGAGTGTTCGGCTCGTTGAACGCTATATGTCCGTTACTGCCTAAGCCGAGCAGTTGCAAATCACGTGGAAATCTTTCCAGCAATTTATCATACCTTTCGCACTCGGCTTGCCCGTCCTCAGCCATACCGTTCTCAATGTAAGCGTTATTTAAGTCGATGTCTAAATGTTCAAAAAGATTTTTACGCATAAAGTAGGCATAACTTTGATTATGCGTTGATGATAAACCTTTGTATTCATCGAGATTGACACATCTGACTTGCTTGTAACTTGTTCCGTTTCTATTGTGGTCTTGGATAAGCAGTTGATACAATCCAAGCGGAGTCGTGCCCGTTGCCAAACCAAGTGTAGCATCGGGTTTACGTTTTACTGTGTCTATAATGAACGATGCCGCACGGACACTCAGTTCATCGTAATCTTCGGCAATAATAATTTTCATTTTTTAAATATTGCGGTTTCATAAGGTGCGTATTTCCCGTTGGGCTGACGGTTATTGCCGTTTCCAAACAGATAACCCCATTCAGGCAACCGAGTAATTTCGCGTTCTGTTTCAAAATTGCAAACGACTAAAATTTCTTCGTCGTCAAACTTTCTCAGATATGCGAAATATCCGTTACCGACGGTAATATTTTCAAAAGCACCTAAGCGTATCGCTTTACTCGCTTTCCTTAAATCAATTATTTTTTTATAAAATTCAAATACTGATTTTTTGCTTGCCTTGTCATTTTCAAGATTTACTTCACCACCTCTCGAATGAAGGGCAAGCCAAGTGTCACCCACTCCGAAACCGTAGTTTTTACTATTATACCAGCACATAGGATGACGGAAATTATCACGGCTGCCGAAGTTTATAAGTTTCATAAGCTCATTATTCGGCATTTTACCTTTAACCGAATTATAAAACTTACGGGTTTCTATATCGTCAAACAACTCTATGTCGTCATAGTTTGGTTGCGGCATACCGAATTCCTGTCCTTGATATATAAACGGGATACCCTTTAAAAGATAGAACATTGCCGCAAACATTGTTGCACATTCGTACCGGTATTCCTTATCGTTACCAAGACGGGAAATGTAATTAGTTTGGTCGTGATTATCGGTAAAAAGCGTATAAATCAGGTTGTTTTTCTGAGTGAAATTCTGCCAGAAAACCAAAATATCACGGATTTCGTCTATCTTGTGACTGCGAATTCCAAAACGCCCAACTCTACCCACGTCGAAATGGTCGAATTGAAATATACAGGTAAGCTCATCCCTGTCCGCTCCGCAAATATCGACTATTTTGTCGGTACCCATAGAACATTCACCGACGGTAAAAATATGCTTTACCTCTTTTCTGCCGAACAGTTCTTTTGTAAATTCGTGTAACCTCGGCCCGTTGAATTGCAACCCCGTGTTGAAATCTTTTGATATGTAATTGAGAACGTCACAGCGGAAGCCGTCCACGCCAAGGTTTACCCAATAATCAACGACGTCGCACATTTCACGGCGCACCGCAGGATTTTCCCAGTTCAAATCGGGCTGTGCAACTGCAAACGAATGTAAATAATATTCGTCGGTAGCTTTATTGTACTCCCACGCCGAGCCGCCAAAAACGGACTGCCAATCATTGGGAATTTGCTTGCGCCAAACGTAATAATCGTGATACGGATTATCTTTTGACTTCCTCGCCTCTTTAAACCAAAAATGTTCGCTTGACGTGTGGTTTGCGACTAAATCCATTATGAGCTTAATACCGCGTTTGTGCATCTCGCTAATCATACGCTTCCAGTCGTCAAGCGTGCCGAAATCGTCCATAATATCCCTATAATCGGATATATCGTATCCGTTATCGATATTCGGACTTTTATAGCAAGGCGAAAGCCAAACGGCGTTTACGCCAAGCTCGGTAAGGTGGTCGAGCTTAGCAGTTATACCGTTTAAATCGCCTATGCCGTCGCCGTTTGCGTCCATAAAGCTGCGCGGATAAATCTGATAAACTATCCAGTTATAAAAATTATCTCTCATACTTTAAGTTAACTAATTCCTTCAAGAGCGGTGCAAAGATTCCACCCAACACCGTTCTGTTATAGAATTCACGCTTTTCTCCCATAACCGAGCCGTAGTAATCACCGAACGGTACGCGTGACGGTGTTTCCGCAAGATACTTAACTAACGGCAAATACAACGCTTCGCACTTTTTCTTGTCGTCCGTAATTGCGGCTA
>JAAUYR010000041.1 GCA_014805025.1 Clostridia bacterium
CAAAAATTTATTATTTATGCAAAAATTCAGCCAAAAAATACGGAAAATTTGCATATTATTCATAATTTGTGTATTAATTCGTTTGACTTTTAACATATATTGTGATATAAAAGTAATAATTACATTTTGTTTTAACGAGGGACGTCCCTCGTTGGCTTTACTGAGTAAAGCCAACGTAAACATTATTAAAAGATTTTTCGGGCGCGCCCGTTTAACCTAAAAAGTAACTAGGAGCAAGGAAATGAAAAAGAAGTCAGTAATTATTTGCCTACTTGCTGCGGTATCTGCTACCACGATAGCAGCGGCTGCCGGCTGCGGAAACGGCCACGACCATTCTTATACTTGGAAATACGATTCCGAGCAGCATTGGCAGGAATGTGAGTGCGGAGACGTGAAGGGCACGGCTGCGCATGCCGACGCCGATAACAACGGTAAATGCGACGCATGCCAGGTTGATTGCAGCAGCGTCACCTTTAATATGAACGGACACGGCGAACAGCTTCCCGTGCAGGTAGTGTTTATGAGCGGAAAGGCAGTTAAGCCCACCGACCCGGAAGAGGACGGTTGGGTGTTCGTCGGCTGGTATACCGACGCGGACTGCACCGAAGGTAACGAGTACGATTTTGAAACTTCCGTATCGGCAAACGTTACGTTGTACGCAAGCTGGACCAAAGACCTGAGAGCGATAATTACGTTCGACGTACAGGGTCACGGCACGGCGCCTAAAACGCAGAAGATTTTGCCCGGCGAGGGTAATAAGGTTGCAGAACCCGAAGCACCCACGGCGGACGGCTGCACCTTTGCCGGTTGGTACGTTGACGCGGCTTGCACCGTTGAATATGACTTTGACGACGAAGTTGCCGAGTCTATGACGCTCTATGCGAAATGGAACGTAACCGTAACGTTCAGCACGGTTTACGGCACGGCTCCGGCAACTCAGACCATTAAAGCCGGCAGCAAGCTTGACAAAACCAAAATTGCAGACCCCACTACGGAGGAAAATTATCAGTTCATCGGCTGGTATACGGACGTTGACGGCACCAAACTGTTTAATACTAATGCGCCGGTAAATTCGTCCTTGACGGTTTATGCTAAGTGGATTGTTCCGCTTCCTCATATCAGCGTCGGCGAAATGAAGCTCTATTCGTTCGGAAGCGAAACTCAGCTTCAATTTATATTCACTGCAACGGTGGACGGCAGATATTGCTTCTCGCTCGGCACAGGTAACTCTCAAAAGTGTACCTTCACCTCGGACGTGGATTCGAGCGTTTTCGATAAAGACCACGATATGTACTTCGATTTGTATGAGGGGCAATCGGTAATTCTCACGTTATTCCGCGGCAGCGACGTTGCTGACACCGCAAACGTCAGAATAGTTGTTGATATGAACAAGGACGAGGACTTGCCTTCCGAGGGTTGGGTGAACGGCAGGTATACCGACGGCACCGTCTACCTAGATTTGAACGGTAAGAATGTAACCGTTAACGAAACGGGCCCTTACGAGGCTACATACATTGGCGGTTCGTTCAATATGCTTGTTATAAAGATGGGCGAAAAAGAGTGCACTTTGCAAGCAACCGACGTTTACGGTGTTTACACGTACACTTATTACAATTCCGCTTCCAGACTTGTTACTACCACTTTAAAGCATTTTGTGGAGGTTGATGTCGACAAGCTCAGCGGCGTTTACAAGCCTAAGACGGTGTCAGTGAACAATATAACAGCTATTTGTATCTACGAGAGCGGCAACGGCTATTATAATATGTGGGAACCAAAGATGTTGCAAACTATAAGATATAGCATTAAGCTTGGTGAAGACGGTTCCTATTACGAAAGCAGTAGAAACGAACTTCATTACGGTAGCTATATCATAACTCCGGTTTTTGACGATGCGGGTAAAGTGACGGGAATTAACGTAACGGCACCCAGCAGCGGCGGTTCGCAGTCGGCAGTTGCGTACGCAAAAACCAGCGACGCGCCCGACGAGCCGCCCACAAAGCTTCCTTTGCCCGACGATATCGAGCTTGTCGGTGAAACGTATTCCATAAACGGTCAGCAATGGAGCGACCCGGAGGAAAAGTTCCCGTATACTATTGAGATAACGGCATACGACAAGACTAAGGGAATTTACACCATATCGTGCGGCGGTAAAGAGTATAAGCTTAAAATAGAGGGCGAAGGTGACGAAATTACCGTGTCCGTCTACGTTGACGTAAAGGTCGAGGAAGAAGTTCACGAAGAGCTTAAAGATACGCTTCATAAGAAGGTTATCAAATCAGTAGAGTTGAAGATGGACGGCACCGTTAACGAAGTTACGCCCGACATGATTTCAAACGGCTATGTAATCTATACGATACCTAAAACGGGTGTATATACGGTAACCGTGCTTAGTTCGCAGCCTATACCCGATTGGGGCTACGGTATATTTGCAACACAGTTCTATGCCGACTATGAAAACGACCTCCTTACTTACGAATATATGGAGGACGTCAATACGCCGTCAAATAAAATCGTGCTTCAACAGGGTAACAAGTTCGCTATTAACGTTACCGAATACGGAGCGGATTTCCAAAGCTTAACTTTCGTTTTGACGGAAACGGTTCCCGACCCCGGTACTTCGCCTGACAATGCAGTCGAAATAAACGGTTTGGGCAACACTTCGGTTAACGTAACGTCGGACGGCAATTTTTACGTAAAATTCACAGCAAGCGAAGCCGGTACTTATCATATTACGTTAAGCTACGCGGATTGGTCAGGTGCTCCCACTTATAACATCGACTACAAGGTAGACGGAGTACAAAACGGAGCTGTTGCACCTGATTGGGATACGGTTTGGACGTATACTTATTATCAAGACGGCGAAGTGGTTGATGGGCCTGAGGTTTATGCAACCGTTACGGTTACGGCAGGTAAAGAGGTGTCGATAGTATTTGTCGGAATGTCCTATTACAATAGCGTGACCGTAAACATCGAAAAAGCTTAATTATTTAAGTGAATAACGTAACTTAAAGCCAAGCTATCCCGTAGTTTTACGGGATAGCTATACGGCTATTTTAACGGGTTAAAAAAATGGAACAAAATTTTGAAAAATTCAAAAAGAGAATATGGCTTGATATTATAATCAAGTGCGTATGCTTTGCTCTTGCGGCGGGGCTTGTTGCGGTCAGCGTCGTTTTGCTGCCCTGCAAGCTGTGCGGCGTAAAACTGCTGTGGGTGTATTACTTGTTAATCGGCCTCGGCGGAGTTGCTCTGGGCGGAGGAATTTCATTCCTTTGTCTGAAAACCAACGACAGAGACATAGCGCGTCGGCTGGACAGCGAGCTGAAATTGCAGGAAAGAGTGGAAACGGCATACGTTTTCAACGGACAAAAGAGCGATATGCTCGATTTGCAGAGGGCGGACGCAATAGAGGCGCTCGGTGGAATTTCCGCCTCGTCGCTTGCATTTAAGCACATTGTTGCCACAGCCCTTGCGGCGGCAATTGCCGTTGCCGGAGTCGTTGCAATTCCGGTTATTGCGTGCGTTGTAACTCCCGTTTCTGCGGAGGAAGAACAACCCGAAGTTGACCTGCCTCGCGAGGTGACGGACTGGGAGTGGGCCGCGCTGGACGATTTGATTGAGGAAGTTAAAAATTCAAGACGGGCGGACAGCTATACAAAGACGGGTATCGTAACCGAGCTGGAAAGCCTGAGGGTCGTGCTTCTTGGCGGCGTATCCACAAGCGGACTTAAAATGTTTGTAGAAAGCACCGTAACCAACGTAAGGAACGTGGTGACGGACGCCAACGGCAGAGCCGGAGTAAGCGAGGAACAGCAGGCGGGTAACAGCGAGGAAGGCAATTACGTTATAAACCAGCTTTACGCGATATTCTCGCTGCAAAGGCCGGGCGGCGCGGACGACGAGAACGGCCCCGGTACTAATCCCGACGAAGAGGAGAATGGCGAAACAGACCCCGGAACGGTTGGCGGAAAGCCCGAAGAGAATTTGAGCAAAGTTCCGTTCTTTGACCCGGAACTCGGGTACGTTACGATAAGCGAGGCGCGCGAGATTTATTACGAGCGCGTGCAAGCAGCATTTGACGAAGGCACTATATCGAGAGAAGAGTGGGAGTACATAATCACTACCTACTTTGCCGATTTAATGAATAAAGACTAATTAAGGAAGAGGTTGAAAAAAGAATGTCTAATAAAGCGCAGGCTGAAAATTTCAGCAATTCGATTGCAAAAATCAAGCAGGAAATCAGAAAGGACTTAGTAGGTCAGGAGGACGTTGTTGACAACGTGCTCATTGCTATAATCGCAGGCGGTAACGTACTTTTGGAAGGCGTTCCCGGCGTAGGTAAAACCAGACTTGTACGTTCACTGGGAAAGGTTCTGGAATTGCCTTTCTCGCGTATTCAGTTCACGCCCGACCTCATGCCTTCGGACGTTACGGGTACCAACGTAATTGAAAAGGACGCGTCCGGAAAGATGAACACGGTGTTCCAAAAGGGCCCCATCTTCGCTAATCTCGTACTTGCGGACGAAATTAACCGTGCAACGCCCAAAACTCAGTCGGCCATGCTTGAAGTTATGCAGGAGCACAGAGTTACCGTTGCAAACAAAACTTATACCATTAACGAGCCGTTCTTCGTGCTCGCAACTCAGAACCCCATCGAGCAGGACGGTACCTATCCTCTGCCCGAAGCGCAGATGGACCGTTTCATGTTCAAGCTGCTGGTCGGCTTCCCTTCGGTTACGGAGCTTGCCGGAATAGTCAATATGACGCAGATTACGATGGAAGAGACTGCGTCGGCAGTGGTGGACGGCAATACTATTTTGCAGATGCGCGAGCTTGCAAAGACCGTGCCCGTCGTTCCCGACGTGCTCTACTATGCAATGCGCCTTGTAGCGCGCACTCACCCCGAGCTTCCCGATAGCGGCGAAACGGCTAAAAAATATCTCAAATACGGTTGCTCGCCCCGTGCCGGACAGGCGCTTATTACGGCGGCAAAGGTTCGCGCGCTTGTCAACGGCAGATTTAACGTATCTTGCGAGGACATTAACGCCCTTGCTTATCCCGTACTTCGCCACAGAATGAAGATTAATTATACGGCTATCAACGAAAGACTTACCGTTGACGACGTTATAACCAAGCTCATTGCCGAAAACGAAAAGGATAAGGGTACTGGCGGACTTGACGAGGCAAAGCCCGAAACCGTTGAAGAGGTTGAGGCAGTCGAGGCCGTTGCGCCCGTAGACGAGGAGCAGGCGGCAAAGGACGCAAAGAAAGCCGCAAAAGAAGCTAAGAAAGCGGAAAAGCTGGCTGCCAAAGAGGCAAAGAAAGCCGCAGAAACCGAAAAGACGGAAACTGCCGAATAAGGCGTAAAAAAGGCAAAAGAATAAAAAAGGCAATTGAATGGGCAATTTTGCAATCAACGAAGCGTTTTTGCAGCGTGTCGAAATGCTGCAAACGATTCTGAAAAACAATATAGCCGGCATGTTCGGCGGTAATCATAAGAGCAAGACGTACGGTTCGTCCTGCGAATTTGTCGATTACAGAAATTACGTGCCCGGTGACGATATAACGAAAATCGACTGGAATGCTTACGCGCGCTTTGAAACGTTGTATCTGAAACTCTATCTCGACGAAAGACAGCTACATACCAAAATTTATATCGACGTAAGTCAGTCCATGGGTTACGACGACGGCAAAAAGGCGAGAATGGCTCTGCAATTTGCCGCAACCTTGGCGTATCTTTCGGTTTGCGAGCTTGACAGGGTTTCAATTTATGCGATACGCGGCAGCGAGGTTACCGAGGTTATTTCGTCAATATCGGGCAGAGAGAGATATTTTGCCGAAATTATGAAGCTGAACGATTTGGAATTCAACGGCGAATGCTTTATAACCGAGGGCATTATGCCCACAAACGTGGGCTACGGCGACGGACTTTCCGTAATAATTTCCGACTTTTTAACGGACAGCGATTACGAAACGGCGATAGATTATCTTGCCGATAAAAAGCGCGACCTGCTGTGCGTGCAGGTGCTTACTTCGGAAGAAGTCAACCCCAAGGTGCGCGGCAAAAATATCTTCTACGACAGCGAAAACGCGGAAAAGAGTTACCGCAAAAATATCAATCGCGACATCATTAAGGCCTACCGCGAGGCGGTTAAATACGTTCAGAACAGGCTGCAAAATTACTGCAATGCGCGCGGCGCGCAGTATCTTTTCGTAAAGGATGATAAGCCGATTGACGAGATTTTCTTTGAACAGCTTACACAGCTGGGGGTGATGAAATGAGCTTTTATTTTCCTCTCGGCTTATTGGGACTTTTGGGCATACCCGTTCTGATACTTATTTATATCATTAAATCTAAGTACACCGAACAGACTATTGCTTCAACCTATCTGTGGGATTTGAGTGAAAGGTTCCTGAAAAAGAGAAAGCCTATTTCTAAATTAACGGGTATTTTAACGCTCATTTTGCAGATTTTGGCGGTCATTGCCATATCGCTTTTAATTGCGCATCCCGTGTTCGTTGTCCGCAATTCGGCCAACGATATCTACTTCATTCTGGACGGCTCTGCGAGTATGAATATGCAGCAGGGCGGTTCGACGCGCTTTGAAAAGGCTCAGGACAGAATTAATAAAATTATCGACGGTTCGCTCGGCGGAAGCTCGTATACGCTCATTTTTGTGCGCGATACCGCGGACGTCGCTTTTGAAGCCGTTACCGATAAGGAACAGGCAAAGGCAAACGTAAACGGACTCAGCGCCGGCTGGGGCGCCGGAGAATGCGCTTCCGCTATGAGTTTGGCGCAGAATTATTTCGACGCCAACAATTCGGCGCTAATTTATCTGTTGACCGATAAGCCCTACGATACCGTTAATATGACGCTTATAGACGTGTCGACCGGCGAACAGAATTACGCGCTTGTGGACTACGATTATACGATGTCCAACAATGGCGAAAAAGTCGTGGTAAACGGCACGGGCAAAGTTATTTCCTATCAGAAGGACGCTTCGATTACCGTAGAGCTTTCCTATGCGGTTACGCCGGGCGGCGCGACGGTTAAGGCAGCGGAAACGGTAGTATCGGTAAAGGCCGGAGAGCCGACCGAGTTTACAATTAAGGCGGAAACGCCCAGATTTGCCTATTTGCAGTACGGCATTGCGGAAAACGACGCGCTCGGCGAAGACAATATCGTCGTGCTGTACGACGAGGCGAAAGCGCAGGCAAGACAGGTGCTTATCGTAAGCGATTCGGAAGAGTCCGTCTATATCAAAAACGCAATTTCCGGCGCGGGCAAGGCCAGCGTTGAAATGATGGATACCGCTACTTATAAAAAGGGCGAAAGTATTTCCGGCTACGGCTTATACGTTTTCAACGGTTACTCGCCGGAAACGCTTCCCAAAAACGCGGCTATTTGGCTTATTGACGCCGTTGACGGAAGCAATAAGGAAACGGGCATAACGTTCAGAGATTACGCGGAAAAACAGGATACGACCGGCCCTGGCAGTTATTTTACGCCCAGGTATTCCAAGAGCACGCCGCTTGTAAAGGGACTTTTACAGCGCGAGGTTGCAGTAAGAAAATACGCAGTTTACGGGCTTCCCCGTAACTTCACCACGGTTATGAGCGTGGATATAGACCCGATTGTTGCGGTGGGACTTAACGCCAACAACGACAGAGAAGTGGTGTTCTCTTTCCGTATCGGCGATTCCAACTTCGGTATGATGGAGGACTTCCTCATACTGGTAAGAAATTTAATGAACTATTCTTTCCCCTCGGTAATAGACGAAACCTCGTACTATTGCGGAGAGGTTATGGAAGTAAACGTTGTTCCCGGTTGCGAGAATATAGTCGTAACCGCGCCTTCGGGCAAGAGCACGACGCTCGATACTCTCGATAAGGCTATGTGCGAAGTTCAGCTCAACGAAACGGGAACATACGTTATTTCGGTGCGGCTTACGGGCAGCGAGGAAGAAACAAAGCTTTACGCGTTCGCCTCCGTACCCGAAGCGGAAAGCCGTTCGGAAGGCGGCGGTGCGCTCTATCTCAGCGGCACGAAAGATTCGAATTATTCCGACGGTTTTTACGACGATTTACTCGCATTCTTTATTTTGATTGCGTTATTCTTACTTGCGGATTGGGGGGTATATTGCTATGAGCAACATCAGCTTTAATAACCCCTGGCTGCTGCTTATTGCGCTGCCGCTTATTGCAGCGGTTGTCGTTCCGTTCTTCGCAGTAGTAAAAAAGGAAAATATCAACGGACACCATATCGCTTCGGTATGTCTGCACGTGCTTTTGGTGGTCTGCGTTACGCTTGCCGTAAGCGGTATGACGTACGAAAAGGTGATTACCGACACGCAGGTTTATATACTTGCGGATATTTCCTATTCGGCGGAGCACAATCTCGACGACGTGCAGGACAGCGTTGAAAAGGTCGCAAAAAAGCTTCCCAGAAACTCCAAGGTGGGCGTAATATGTTTCGGCAGAAACTATCAGCTCATATCCGACTTGGGTGACAGTATTCCGAACGTAAAGGCGGCGGAAGACAGAATAGACAGAAGCGCAACGGACATAGGTTCGGCAATGCGTTATGCCGGCAACCTGTTTGACGACGACGTAATTAAGCGTATTATAGTTATTACCGACGGCGTGGAGACCGTTTCGGCAAACAATATCGTTAAGGTGGTTACCGCCTTGCAGGACGATAACGTTTATATCGACGCGGTGTTTATTGACGACAATATCTCCGACGACGTAAGAGAGTTGCAGATTGACGGCGTGGAAGCTACTTCCTCGACCTACCTCAACAAGGACGAAGAGGTGAGCGTGCTCGTGCACGCAAACTGCGGTCTGGACGAAAACGGCGAAAAGCGAGAGCGTACCGACGGCTACGTAAGCTTGTATAAGGACGGCACGCGCATAGAAAGAAAGCCGGCAAGCTTTTATAACGGCTTAAACGTTGTCAATATCACGCTTCCCACAAGCGAAGCCGGCACGTTCAGTTACGAAGTCAAGGTTGAGCCGGTTGATTCGGCAAACGACTACACGACCGAAAACAACGTGGGTTACTTCTCGCAAAGAGTCGGCAGCGAGTTTAAGGTTCTGTTCCTTGGCGGAACGGAAGCGGACGTTGCGGCCGGCAGAATGATTTACGGCACCGACGGCGTCAATTATATTTCCGACCCCAGAGAAGTGCCGCTTTCCGTAGAGGAGATGTATTTTTACGACGAGATTGTTCTGTGCAACTTCGACGTGCGTACAATACGCGCAAGCAATATGTTTATGACGAGCCTTACGACGCTCGTTGACGATTTCGGCAAGACCCTGACGACGTACGGCGATACGTTTATCGAGGACGACGACGCGAGTGACGCCAATTCGCCTTTGAAACAGCTTGCCAACCTGTTGCCCGTAAGAATAGGCAACTTCGACCAGTATCAAAGACTCTACGCAATCGTTTTGGATATATCCATGAGTATGGACTACAACGATAAGGCGCTCTATGCAAAGAGGGCGGCGGTCGAGCTTTTGAATATGTTCAACTCCAACGATACCGTAATGGTAGTGGGCTTTTCGTATATCCTTGACGAATTTATGCTGCCTACCCAGCTTACCGCACGGCAAGTGGTAATCAATAAGATTAACGCGGCGGATACGGAAAACGGTACAAGTCTTTCGGCGGCGCTGGATTATACTTATTCCAAAATGCCTACGCGGTATCAGGAAAGAAACGTTATTATTATTACCGACGCACTGTTTACGTCGGCTACCGATTCTACCGCTTCAAAGACGACTGTTAAGGCAATGTGCGAAAACGATATAACTGTTTCCGCGCTCGGCATTTTCCCGTCTGACGAAAACAGCCGTACGCTCGAAGACATTATTTTAAAGAACGGCGCGCAGAGCGACGACGCATTCTATCAGAGAATTTCCGACGACAGCCAACTCGACGTTGTGTTAAAGGGCATCGAATCGGAAACCCAGGAGGTGCGTATAGAAGAGGGCAAAAGCTACGAAGTAGTTTTGCGCCGTCCCGACGAAAGGGTAGCGCAGGGCGTTGAAAGCGTAGGCGGTATCAGGGGCTTTTTCTACAACGCGGCAAAATCGCAGGCGACCGTGGTGCTTTCCGCAAAATATAACCGTGACAAGTTAAACACGTTCGACGTGCCCGTTTATGTCTACTGGAACAGCGGCGGAAAGGGCAAGGTTGTATCTTTCCTTTCGGATATTTCAAGCCTTTGGGCGCAGGACTGGTTTAAGGAAACAAACAGTAAAACTTTTCTTTCGAACATTCCGGCGGCAACGTTGCCCGACGAACGCATAACTACGCCGTTTATCGTTTCGGTTGATAACAACGGAAACAGCACTACGGTAAACGTACTTACTTCAAATTCGCTTTTGGATTCCACGTCGTTTACGGCAACGCTTACCGACCCCAACGGAATGATAACCGTAAAAACTCTTGCATTTGCTTCAAGCACGTATTTTGCTTCGTTTGCAACGGACGCCCCCGGTATATATACCGTTCATCTGGAATACAAGCTTAACGATTTGGTTTACGAAACGGACGCGGAGTTCTCCATTTTCTATAATTCCGAGTACGATAGCTTTGCAAATTGCAGTCCGTCGTACCTTTACAGGCTTTTGAGCTCGAACGGAAGCATTCTCGATTTGGACGAATTAAAGACGCTTAATAACTCCGATTCGGAATATACTTCTTTTGTAATGAGCTTTACCTTGCCGCTAATGATTGTGTGCGCCGTGATTATCGTGGTTGACATAGTAATAAGACAGCTCAGGTGGCAGGACGTGGTTTCGTTCTTCTCGGGAACGACTAACAGGAGGCGCAAATGAAAAAGAGAATTTTAATGCTAATCGTAGCGCTTTCCCTCGGTATTACTTTGTTCTGTTCGGCGTGCGACTGGGGCAACGTTATAGAAAACGGCAAACCTCAGGACCCCCCGGGAACGACCAGCCCGACAAAGCCGGAGGACCCGAACAACCCCGAAGACCCTGAAAAGCCCGTAACAAACCCCAACGATTTCACCGTCAAGGTGTTCGACCCCAACAACAGACCGTATAACCCCGGTCTTGACGAAATAAGCGTAGTTTGGCGCAGCGAAAGCGGAATTGTGCGTCGCGCATTAGGTGCGGACGGCACGGCAAACGCCGGCGAGCTTGAAGGGGAAAGCTATTCAGTTTACCTCGAAGGTCTGCCCAACAAATACTCTTACAGGTGCGGCAATATTACCGCTACTCAGGAAGAGCGCAAAACCGAAATTAAACTCATGGACGTAAAGGCCCCCGAAAGGGGAAACGGCACCACGCGTTACGAAGACTCCGCATATATCATGCACTATGACGGTATGTACCGCATAGAGGTTGCCAAAGAGGGCAAGGAGTACTGGTGCAGATATACGCCCACCCAGGCCGGGTGGTATTCCATAACTTCCTGGGTGAACGTGTACGAGGACGAAATAGACCCCACGGTTACAACGTATTACGGAGACCAGGTCGGCCCGGTGCGTGAAAAGGTCACGGACGGCGGATATTCCCTCAGGGGCGGTTTTACTAAGAATTTCAGATTTGAGTGCCAAATAGATAGGCTGGAAGTCGGTAATCCGTTCATCTTTACGGTAACCGCTATCAGTAAGTCCAATACTTATCCCATTAACGTCGATTTTGAAATTTATTACGAGGGTGAGTTCTCTAACCCCGATTTGGACGTAAGGCCTTACCGCGCAAAGGAAGCCAAGGTAAAGGCGGCGGAAAAAGAGCCGGACGAGCGCCTTGTGTATGCCGACCTCGGTACAAAGACCTTCGATATGGACAATTATAAGTACAACGAGGATACCGGTTTCTATCACCGTTACAGTATGGAGCTTTACGGCGACGGTTCGTACCGTTACGGCGCAGGCTACGGCCCGATACTCATGTGCTATATCACTAAGAGCATTCCGAGCTATTCAATTACCACGCTCTATAACGCCAACGCCGTGGGCGACCCTCAAAATCCGATGAACCTGTTAAAAATGTATCACTGCTGGTTGGAGTCGGAGCAAAAATACGTTACGCTGAATTACGAAGACTGTATCCGTATCGACTATTATAAAGTGTGCAACAGCGACGGACTTTGCTATGTAACGCAGGAGCTGAAAGAGTTCCTTGACAGCTTTGCAAACAACCAGTCGTTCTGGACGGACGGCTACGCACAAAACACGGGAACTCCCGAGGCAAACGGATATTTTGCAAAACGTGACGCGCTGTGGCTGTTCGCGTGCGGATACTATTCAAAGTAAGAAGGTAGATTATGAAAAACACATTACGTAAAATTTTACTGGTTGTTTTGGCAACGCTCACCGTCGTATGCGCGGCGGTTGGGCTTGCGGCCTGCGGCGGCGCAAAGCTGACCGGGCTTGAAATAGAAAATGCAAGGCTCGACTTTAAAATCGGCGACGAATTTGAAACGGGCGAGGGCTTTGCCGTGTACGCGGTTTACAGCGACGGCACCCGTGAGGACGTTACCGCAGAAGCTCAGGTTGCGCCCGAAAAGAACTTTGATATTAACGTTTACGGCAACTATCAGATAGTTGTAAGCTGGGGCGGCAAAAAAGAGATTTATACCGTTGTGTACAGCGATTTCGACCCCATTTTAAGGAAGATTGAAATCGACTCCTCGAAGGTAAAAAAAGATTATTGCCTCGGTGAAGATATCTCTTACGACGGTATCAAAATTACCTGCACCTACGAGAACGCGCAGGAGCAGTTATATACCTTAGTAGTAACCGGCGTTAAAAACTTTACCGTTGAAATCGTTAGCGAAAGCGGACACAAAGTATACGACTATTTCGACGAGCTCGGTAAATACACCGTAACTCTTTCGGTGGGTGCGGTTAAAGCTTCGTATGAGGTAACCGCTCAGCGCGTGGATATTTCCTCCGTCCAAACGGCCATTGCTACGGCAAACGCGTTCAAGAACAAAGTGCTTTCCGGAACGTACGTAAAGCGTGGCTGGATGCTCGATTATACGGGTAAAAATCCTAATATTGACCCCTCAAAAGAAGAGGACAAAAATAAGCCGGAAGAGGAAAGAACCAAGCCGTATATGACCGAGTTCAATTATACCTATAAGTTCGGCGACAACTACACCTATTTAAAAGAAACTCAGGAAAATAGCGGTGGGGCCGAGTATTATTTCAGCATTGAAGACGGCGAAATTTTCTGTGCGCAGTTTATCGGCGGAGTGCCGGTCAATTCCAATGCGAATTTAAGCATGATAGACGGCGTGCCCTTGGATTTGTGGTACAACAGAGTGCACTATTACGGCCCGGAATCGGTGCTTAACGCACTCTATCGTGCGGCTCAGGCGTGCACCAATAAGGACTTGAAAGAAACCGCAGACGAGGCAACAAAAACTTATTCGTTCACTTTCTCGGGCCTTGTTTTCCAGTCCAGCAAGGACGACTATTACGAAACCAAAGTTGAGTTCCGCCTTGCCGAGGATAACATTTTGTCCTACCTTATGATTGACCAGAGAGCCTGGCTCGAAAATAAGGACAATTCCGAAGGTAATCCGCCCACGTTCAATACCAACGTATCAACGGGAAAAACTACTCCCCAGGGCGATTGTTCAAAGCGTGAAATCAGCACGGTAACGCAGGTATCGGGCGAGAGAACGGAAACCAACCCTAAATCGCCCTCGGCTTTGATTTTGAAAGATTATGAGCTTTTATACAACGGTAAAGACGTAAGCAACGGCGTTGTGGAATGCAATCTGGGTAATTCTTCTCAGATTACGTTTCAAATTGATTTTGCAAACATCACGCCTTCAACGGCAAGCTTTGAATCTGACAATCTGATGCTCAATTATGTGGGCAGCGTCGAAGACGACAAAAAAGCTTCCGGTGACGGATTGTTTAACGAAAGCTTCTATATTTATACGAGTAACACCGGAACTTTAAACGTAAGATTTAATAAGGGCGGCGTCTATACAATTATCTTCAAGACGCAGGAAACGTATAAGACGGTTACGTTTGACGTAATAGGTAATCCGCCTACGTCGTTCACGGCAACGCTCGGTAATGAAAAAACGCAATTGTTCTCGCCCGGCAACGAAAAGACGGTAGCCATTGGCAGCGTCATCTATTTCAGGGGCGAGCCCAACGCAAATGCGGATTACAGACAGACCGTTGCGGTTACTTCGGGAGATGCAAGCAAAGTTACGCTTGAAGAGGCAGAGCTCGGCGGCGTAAAGTGCTTTACGTTCAGGGCTTCGGCTGCCGGAACGTACGTAATTACCGCTTCGTCCGTAAGTTCGAGCAAGCAATGTACGTTTACGTTCACCGTAAACGATGCGCCCGATTTTGCCGCAATGCTGACGGGCAAGTACACTGCGCACAGCAATATGGCTGACTACACGGTGGAATTCACTCCCGATAGCGCCACGCAGGACAAAGTGAGCGGTACGGTAGTAATCACCCAAACTGACGATGACGGCACAACGACGCAAACGCTGAAATACGACGTTGACTTTGAAACACAAACGGTGAAGCTTACACACGTTTCTGGCACGAACCTTGGCGCCGGAATTGTGTTGAACCCGGAAGGCAAGCTTGCGCTGGAAGACTGGAATTACAAAATATTACTGCTTAACCGCGCGTAAGAACAAACAACCTGATAAATAGCGAACGGACTCCGTATAATACGGAGTCCGTTTTTTTAAAAGAATAAAGTTTTGTACTAATTCTAAAATTCTTTAAGATAATTCCATATATTATTGCCTTGCACTACATATATGCAACAAAAATCAATTACAATTACGGTAACAAACAGCAAAACACCGACTAATAAAAACAATAATATCTTTTTTTTCATAAATTTGTATTGCTATTGTAGCATTTAATATGGTTATACGCAACCATATTAATATAAAAATCAGTAATAAAATTATGGTTGCCCATAACAATATAGGGAGGCAACTTTATGAATAATGTAAATCACGCATTAGCTTTGAGAATTAAAGAATTGTTAGAAGAAAAGAAAATGACAAGATATAAACTTGCTATGGAAAGTGGAGTATCGCATTCAACCTTGAAAAATATAATACACGAAACAATTAAGGATAATTTGCTTTCAACTACTATTTTAATAGCAAGTGGATTTGGTATGACTGTTAGCCAGTTTTTAGACAGTCCGTTATTTTATGAAGAAAACTTAAATATTTAAGCAACTTCAGGTAATCTGCCGTTTCTCGCATGCGAGAACTCTCGGCAGAGCGTCGTCGCTTACGCTCCTCGCACGAACGAGTGGTTCGAGTCAAATCTGAAGGCAACACACAAAATAAAAGGATAGGCTTATGCCTATCCTTTTACTTTGGTGCAGCTTCAGGGACTCGAACCCTGGGCCCACTGATTAAGAGTCAGTTGCTCTACCAACTGAGCTAAAGCTGCATATATTTTCGCAATTTTATTGCGGTTTTAACGAATGGTGGTCCATCCGGGATTCGAACCCGGGACACCTTGATTAAAAGTCAAGTGCTCTACCATCTGAGCTAATGGGCCGAAGGGTGGCTGGGGTGGCAGGATTCGAACCTACGGATGCGGGAATCAAAATCCCGTGCCTTACCGCTTGGCGACACCCCATCGTCAGCCTTTGCCGCGGTCCTTCAAAAAAATATGGGGCGGGCGACAAGTTTCGAACTTGCTGCCTCCAGAGCCACAATCTGGCGCTCTACCGATTGAGCTACGCCCGCCATACTGGTGCGCCCGGAGAGACTCGAACCCCCGACACACGGCTTAGAAGGCCGTTGCTCTATCCTGCTGAGCTACGGGCGCGTAAAGCATAAGTGAAGTGCGCGCGAAAAGCCTTTTAAGCTTTGGAGCGGGTGATGGGAATCGGACCCACGCAACCAGCTTGGAAGGCTAGTGTTCTACCATTGAACTACACCCGCATTGTTCGTTTTTGACAAACGACGGAGATGCCTTGCTGTCCGCAACAACTCAATGCGTTAAAAATTATAACAAAACTATTTTTTTATGTCAACTTATTTTTAAAGTGTTTTGTTACAATTTTAAAAAGAATAAAGGGGGAATTATTCCCCCTTTTTGTTATTGCCTTTATTGCGTTTTTTCGTCTTGTCCGAAGTGGTTACGTAAGTTAAATATCCGACCGCTATAAGCACAAGCGCTACTATCACAAGCACTAATATCACCGTTTTAACCGCGTCGCTCTGAGTATAGTCGGGGTCTTCGGTTTTGAACGGCTCGTCCTCGGAATAGTTGAACTCGGATATGTACCCGAACGGCACGTAGCCCGTCACCGTTTCGCCGTTTTCGTCAGTATACTCTATTTTATAGAAATCGCGCACAAGCTCGGAAGAGGTTGTCTTTAAAACTTTGCCAAGCACTTTTACCGTTTCGCCCGATTTAAGCGCAAACAGCTTCGTGCCGTTGCAAACGTAAGGGGAGGAGTACGCAAAGCTTTCGGCAATGCTCACCGTCGCCGTAGTGTTGTCGGTGGGCACCATAGCCTCGGGCTTTTCGACCTCGGGCGCGTTTTCCGTAAGCATCATATAGCATACGCCGCCGAGGGTTACGATAGATACTTCGTCGTTTGCGCCCGTTTTGCAAAGCAGCAATGCTTCCTTGCCGGCCGCCGGCGCGTCGCTTGCGCCGATTTTGTAGGTTTTGCCAACCCTGAAATACTCGCCCGACAAATCGTCGAGGTTGAGGCTTGTTATGTACGCGCCGCCCTTTAAGGATACGAAGTGCGGTTTATCGAGGTTGCAGCCTTTAAGCTTGTCAACCGTGTTGCCTATTATAATCTGCGAAGTCTTAGAAAAATCGGTGTAGGAGGGGTTGACGTGCTCCAACTCGGTTTTAAGCAGTTTATAGAGCTTGTCGCCGCCCACGGCGTAAGCAACTCCGTCGTATTTTTTAAGCTTTGAAAAGGTTTCGTCAGAGGCTATTTCTTCGTATTGCGCGGAAGCTTTGGGGCAGTAATTGATTTTGCCGTCCAAAAGTTTATACTCGCCGTCGTCCGTTGAAACAAGTTCGTCGTATTCCTGAAAAGTATAATTCTGCACCGCGGTTTTGTCGGGCAGGGAAAAGGTCGTGCCCGTTCCGTCCTTATAGTAGAACTTGCCATCAGAGCAGTCCAGCGCGGTAACCAGCGAGCCTATTTCGTATACGGTGCGGTTTTCGCTTTCGATGACGGTAATGCTGTTGCCGTCTGCAAAGGCGTAAATACCGCCGTTTGCTGCGTAGTCCGAGATGCCGCTGAGTCCGTCGTTAGCGTGCTGAATGAACGTGCTTTCGGGGTAGACCGTCTGCGCACCGGTATCCGCAAAGGCGGTAAGGCCTCCGCAAGTCAACGCCGAGCAGGCCGCCGTGCACAATGAAATTGTAAGAAAACTGAGTTTTTTCACGATAGAAATTATATCACACCTTTTCATTATTGTAAACTAAATATTTGTAACCAAA
>JAAUYR010000042.1 GCA_014805025.1 Clostridia bacterium
GTTGGTCGGCTGAACTGCCGAATAAAGCGTTTTTTGCCCGTCTTTCATATACGGTTTAATGATAACATATCAAAATGCAAAATGCAAAGTATTTTAAACACAAAAACCGCCGCGGCGCTTTTTAGCGCCGCGGCGGCAAATATTTCATTCTTTGTTTTTAAAATCTTCAATGGCCTTTTTTGCGTCCTTTGAAAGTTTAACCGTCGTTTTGTTGAAGTCGGAGAAGTTATAAACTTGATTTATGCTTTCAACGTGGGTATAACTGCCTTCGCCTTGTTCTTCATAGCTCGATTCTATGTGGTAACCAACAACGTAACCGCCTTTAACGGCAACGGAGATTATATAATCTGGTTTTAAATAATAAGAATCACTGTAAAGTTTAGCGGTATAAACGCCGTCCGAATACGTAAACGCGCCGTAAAGCTCGGAAAGCGCAATCTTTCCCCCACCCTTTTCGACTGAATAGGAATTGTCTAATACAGACGTTGGATTCCAGATATACACGCCGTCCGAATATTCACAAACATACCAATAACCTCTTTCATAAGAAGCCGAATAACCGACAGTGCCCTCGTTTACTCTATAAGCTTCATTAAAAGATTCCTCGTAGCCGGTCGTTTCTTCCCCGTCCGGAACGCCGACCCTGCTTTTTGTAAGATAACTTTCGGTATATAGAATACCGTTTTTAACGTCACAACAGTACTTCACTTTATCCTTACTAGTGACAGTCATATGTACTTCGCCGGCTTCGTCGTCAATGTCGGTTATTTCGTTTATGTCTTCCATGTAAGTGTTAACCGTACAACTTTCAGCGGAAATCGTAGCCGCAAAAGCCGCCTTCCATTCCGCTTCGGAAACTTTTTTACCCTTGTTCATGCTTATATCGCCGCCGCAAGCGGTAAATCCTATTATAGAAGTAGATAAAACTGCGCCCACTAACAGGCTTGCAATTAATTTCTTTTTCACCTTTAACTCCTCACGTAATTATTTTATAAATTTAAGAACTTCGTCGAAAAGCTTTTTTCTGTCGGCAACTGCCGTAAAGCGCACGGGCTTGTCCCGTAATTCTTTGAGGCACTTGGGCACAGCCATTGCCGTTGCCGCGTGCAGGCGCTTAATGCCCTTGAAGCTGTCCTTTACGTCGTTGCCGGTAACCGCGTACAGCACGTCCTGAGGGAATTTATACGGGTTAGCCGTTGACACGATAACCATATTCGTTTCGTCCTTTTTGTGCTTTTCAAACCAGTCGACGGCAACCTTCATTGCACAGCCCGTGTGCGTATCCATTGTGTAGCCCGTATCCACGAAAACGTCGTACATTGCCTCTACGCAGCCCTCTTCGTCGGCAAAGCCGCCGTCGAAAGTTTCGTTTATGGCTTTAAGCTCTTCCGCGGTAATTTCGTACTTGCCCGAAGTTTTAAGCTCTTCCATTCTCTTTGCGGTGAGCTTTGCGTTCCTGCCCGAAATCTCGAATAAAAGCCGCTCTAAGTTGGACGAAACCAAAATGTCCATAGAGGGCGAAGTCGTTTTATAGAACTCGCGGTGCATATCGTACACGCCCGTAGCCAAAAAGTCGCAAAGAATTTTGTTCTGATTGGAAGCGCAGTGAAGTCTGCGGACGGGCAAGCCCATTTGCTTTGCGTAGTACGCGGCAAGAATATTGCCGAAGTTGCCCGTGGGCACGGTAAAGTCAATCTCCTCGCCCATTGCTATCTGTTCAGACGAAACAAGGTCGAGGTATGCGGAAAAGTAGTAAGCTATCTGCGGAGCAAGCCTGCCGAAGTTTATGGAGTTTGCCGAAGACAGCAGAATATTTGCTTTTTTAAGTTCCTCCGCGTATTCGGAATTTGAAAAAATCTCTTTAACGGCGGTCTGGCAATCGTCGAAGTTGCCCTTTACCGCCACAACGTTGACGTTGCCGCCCTCCTGCGTGCTCATTTGCAGCTTCTGCATTTTGGAAACGCCGTCCGAGGGATAAAAGACCATTACTTTAATTCCGTCGGCGTCCTTAAAGCCTTCGAGCGCGGCTTTGCCGGTATCGCCCGAGGTTGCAACCAGAACCAGAATTTCTTCCTTAATGCCGCACAAATCGCAGCCTTTACGGAGAAGGTACGGCAGAACGGTCAGCGCCATATCCTTGAAAGCGCAGGTAGGGCCGTGCCACAGTTCCAGCATATACACGCCGTCGTCAAGGCGCACGAGCGGCGCGGGGTCGCCCTCGAACTTGGCGTAGGCTTTTTCGCAGGCAGCTAAAAGCTCGGCCGCGTCGTACTCGGTAAGGTACTTTAAAAGCACTTTTGCGGCGCGTTCGGGATAGTTCATTTCAAGCATTTCCGACATTTCCGCATCGGAAATTTTGGGGAACTTTTCGGGTACGTACAGTCCGCCGTTTTCCGAAAGCCCCTTGACGATAGCTTGCGCTCCGCTGACTTTTTCGCCGCCGCGAGTGCTGATAAATAACATAAAAAACTCCTTTCGCTGATTGTTTAAAACGCAGAGAAGCGAGCAAGACAAGGCGCGCGAGGATTTTGCAAGGGAGTTTACTTTTCGTAAATGACCGAAGCAAAAACGCAAGCGCAACGCCGTATCGCGAAGCTTATATGCGTTTTAAAACATAAACGGCGGCATGGGAAAAGCCCCCGTGCCGCCGTTCAAATACTTTTATTAGATATACTTTTTAACGAAATCGGGAAGGTCTTTCTCTTCCGCGCTGCACGTTACGGTAATGGTTATTTCGTTTTCGTTGGATATTTTATCCAGCATATAGAATATACCGGCCAAGTCTTTAAGCGATTTGCCCGTAATGCGCGCAATGCCGTCTATGTAGATATATTCGTGGTCGCTGTTGCAAGCCGCAACGCCCTTTACAAAGCCGCAAAGTGCTTCCTCGCCCGTTACGTTCCAGTCCGAAACGTCGATAAAACGGATATTGCGAGATACGTCGTACATGCAACGCTTGTTGTCGGTAATAAATACGCTTAAACCCTTTGCGCCTGCCGCCGCAGAGTTAGCAGCGTCGATAAGCTGTTTAGTTTTGCCCGTGCCCTTAGGTCCGTAGATAATTTTAATCATTGATGCTCCTCCTGCTAAGTATTATACTTGCCGTTTATTATATTTTATCAATAAACCCGAGGAATTTCAATAGTTTTAACAAATTTTTATAAAAATTATTCGCACTCGCGAGCAAATTCGGCTATGCGTTCAAGCCCGTCGAGCATATCTGCGGTAGAAAGCGCGTACGAAAGACGCAAAGCGTCGTCGTCGCCGAAGCATACGCCGGGGGTCGCCGCAACTTTTTTGTGGGTCAACAGCAGGTCGGCTATATCCATACTGCCGTGAATTTTCTGACCCTTGTACTTTTTGCCGTAAAGGTTGTCGCAGAGCAGCATTACGTAGAACGCGCCGTCCGGCTTGACGTAGTCGAGCCCCAAAGGCTTCATTTCGTCGAGCTTTTCAAGCATCTTTTCGCGGCGCCTGCCGAAAGCTTTAAGCATCTCCTGCATTGCCGTCTGGTCGCCGTCGAGCGCAGCCAGAGTTGCGTACTGGGTCATTGTGTTTACGTTCGAGGTCGAATGGCTCTGGAATGAGGAAATCGCCTTTGCAACGTTTTCGGGGCAGGCAAGATAGCCCAGGCGCCAGCCCGTCATTGCGTATGACTTGGATACGCCGTTTATAACTATCGTAAGCGCCTTCATTTCGGGCGAGCATTCCGCAATTGAAAAGTGCGTTTCTCCGCCGTAAATCAGCTTTTCGTAAATTTCGTCGGAAAGCACGGTAATGTTGTGCTCAACGCAGACTTCGGCAATTTTACGGATTTCCTCTTCGGTGTACACCGCGCCCGTGGGGTTGCAGGGGCTGTTGAAAATAAGCATTTTGGTATGCGGCGTAATCATATTCTCTATCTGCGCCGCAGTTACCTTGTAGCCGTGGCGCGCCGTAGCCATTACGTAAACGGGCACGCCGCCGCAGCTTTTCACAACCTCGGGATACGTAAGCCAGTAGGGCTTGGGTATTAAAACCTCGTCGCCGGGGTTGATGGTTGCAAACACCGCGTTGAATATTGAGTGCTTCGCGCCGTTTGAAATTATTATCTGCGAGGGGTCGTAGTCTAAATTATTGTCCGTTTTCAGTTTTTTAACAATGGCTTTTTTAAGTGCCGGCAGACCTGCCGCCGCAACATACTTGGTATAGCCCTTGTCCAGCGCGTCCTTCGCCGCCTGACAGATGTGTTCGGGGGTCTTGAAGTCGGGCTCGCCTACGCCGAAGTTTATTACCTTTTCGCCGGCGGCTTTCAGCTCGTTGGCCTTTGCGGAGATTGCAAGCGTCATTGAAGGCGCTATTGCCTTTATTCTATCGGAAACCTGTATCATACTTACTCCTTTTGTAATTCGCTTTGATTATAACCCAAAGCCGCGTGGAATGCAACTTTATGAAAATATATTCTCGACAAGGATAAATTTTGTTAATATATTCCGTTACGTCTTATAATTTAACGCGCCCCACGGAGTAATCCGTGGCGCGCTTATTATCCAATTTTATCTTTTAAGTTTGCACAGCACAATAAAAATTGACGGCAACCAAATGGTCGCCGCCAATTTTTTGTTGCCCATAAGCTATTTATCTTCGCCACAGTCTTTACAAACGCCACCATTAGGACTTTCGTTTGACTTAGTTAATGGTGTTCCGCATTGAGGGCAGATAGGCTTATCGTCATCTTTATTGAAACAAACATCAATCTTCATAACATTTACCTCCTTATTTTATTTCTTCCGCTTATAATATTACTTTTAGCGGTATATTACTTAATTTTCTTTTGTCCAAACAATAGGTGTAATACCGTCGGTATCATAATGCCAATAATTTCCGTCGCTTGTAGGTTCTTCTTCGGAATAGTAATGCATTTTAGCTTTAACCGTTTTGTTGTAAGAACCAATAGAAATATTATCCCCTTGCTCTATTGTACCCATATAATAAATGACTGCTAGCGATGTTAAGCCGAACACATTACTGCCAATTCTAGTAACACTGTTGGGCATAGTAATGCTTGTTAGCGATGTGCAACCATAAAACATATAATCGTTGATAGTAGTAACACTGTTACCGATAATTGCGCTTGTTAACGATGTACACTCATTAAACACAGAACCGCCGATTGATGTTACACTGTCGGGGATTGCTACACTTGTTAGCGATGTGCAATATGCGAATGCACGAGTGCCAATACTTTCGCATCGACTATCTTTCACAAAGTTAACTTTTGTTATTTTAGGCGCATAATTACGACTTTCAACAGTCTTGCTATTACAAGCAAAGAACAGATATTGGGGAATATTAATTACATTTGTGCCAAAATTTACAGTAATTCCATCTTTATCTTGGCCTGCCTTGGCAAATACATAGTTATCAACATCATTTACCGTACAATTCGCCACATTATAGTTAATTTCAGTAAGAGCAGTGCAATATGCGAATGCAGCATCCTCGATAAAAGTAACACCTTTGCCTATGGTAATGCTTGTCAGTCCATAACAAGACGCAAACGCGCTTTTGCTAATGACAGTTACACTGTCGGGTATTGTTATATTTTCTAGCTCGTGGCAACAACTGAATGCTCTCTCGCCGATTATTGTTACACTGTCGGGAATAACACTTGTTTTAAAGCCCAAATATAGCGTTTTGCCGTCTTTTGTCAACAAACAGTTATCAATAGTTTTATAGGAATTGTTA
>JAAUYR010000043.1 GCA_014805025.1 Clostridia bacterium
AAAGAGTAACTTTCCCCGAAAATTACGGAGTATTCGCAATAGCGTATCTTACGGGTCAGTACGACCAGCGCGCGGACAGCGCGGCCCAGTGCGTTCAGCTTTTAACGCAAAAGGAAAGGCCGCTTATTAAATGCGCAAGAATATACGCTGTTTCCGGAGTTACGCAAGACGAGCTTTCACGCATAAAAAAGCATCTTATCAACCCCGTCGAAAGCGAAGAAGTTTCGCTTGAAAAGCCGCTGTCGCTCGTTCACGACGCCGCTCAGGCAGAGGACGTTAAAAGCGTTGAGGGCTTCATAAAATTTAACGATAAAGAGATTAAAAAGTATCACGAGCAAATGGGTTTTGCGATGTCCGTCGAAGACCTGGAATTTGTCCGCGACTATTTCAAAAAGGAAAAACGCGACCCTTCCGAAACGGAAATAAAGGTTATAGATACATACTGGTCGGACCATTGCCGCCACACAACCTTTGCAACCGAGCTTAAAAACATAAAAATCAACGGCAATAACGAGCACGTTAAAAAGGCGCTCGATTTATACAGAGAGCTGTTCAACGAACTTTACGCAAAGCGTTCGGACAAATACCCTTGCCTTATGGACGTTGCGACCATTGCCGTCAAAAAGCTCAAAAAAGAGGGGCTTTTGAATAATTTGGACGAGTCGGACGAGATTAACGCCTGCTCTATAAAAATCGACGCAACACTCGACGGCAAGCCCGAAAAGTACACGGTAATGTTCAAAAACGAAACGCACAACCACCCTACGGAAATCGAGCCGTTCGGCGGCGCGGCAACCTGCCTCGGCGGCGCTATCCGCGACCCTCTTTCGGGCAGAACGTACGTGCTTCAATCAATGCGCATTACGGGCTGTGCAGACCCCACCGAGCCTATTTCTGAAACTATGGCCGGCAAGCTTCCCCAGCGCGTTATTACGAAGACGGCTGCGGCAGGCTTCTCTTCATACGGCAACCAGATAGGTCTTGCAACAGGTCAGGTCGACGAAATTTATCACCCCGGTTATAAAGCTAAAAGGCTTGAAACGGGCTTCGTTGTAGGCGGCGCTAAATCGGATATGATTTACCGCGAAAAGCCGCAAAAGGGCGACCTTATAATTCTCCTCGGCGGAGAAACTGGCCGTGACGGCTGCGGCGGCGCGACGGGTTCTTCCAAGGCTCACGATATAAAGTCCGTGCAGACTTGCGGCGCGGAAGTGCAAAAGGGCAACGCGCTTACGGAAAGAAAGCTTCAACGCCTGTTCCTTAATAAGAGCGCAACCACAATGATTAAAAAATGCAACGACTTCGGCGCTGGCGGAGTTTCTGTTGCAATAGGCGAGCTTGCCGAAGGTCTTGAAATCAACCTTGATAAAGTCCCCAAAAAGTACGAGGGCTTGTCGGGCACGGAGCTTGCCATTTCCGAATCTCAGGAGAGAATGGCGGTAGTGGTAGCGGCGACCGACGCGGAGGAGTTCATAAAGCTCGCCGCGGAAGAAAACCTTTCCGCAACCGTAGTTGCAACTGTAACCGACGACAGAAGAATGAAAATGTTGCACCGCGGCAAGGTTATCGTGGATATCTCGCGCGACTTCCTTGATACCAACGGCGTAAAGCAGGTAACGGACGCGGAAATCAACGAATACGTAACCTCGTTCTTCAACGCTCCCGAGGCGGCTTCGTTCAAGGATAAATTTATTAATACTCTTTCCGAACTCAACGTCTGCTCAAAGAAAGGCCTTTCGGAAATGTTCGACTCGACTATCGGCGCAAAGTCGGTATATATGCCGTTCGGCGGAAAGTATCAGCTTACGCCCGTTATAGCAATGGCGGCAAAACTGACGGGAGGGGAAACCGACGACTGTACGGTTTCGGCTTACGGTTATAATCCCGAGCTTATGTCATCCTCGCCGTTCACGGGCGCAGTATACTCAATATTGGCATCCGTTTCCAAGGTGGTTGCCTCGGGCGCTAAATACGAAGATATCCGCCTGTCATTGCAGGAATTCTTCATGCGCCTTCGCGACGATAAAAAGCGCTGGGGTGTACCCCTTGCGGCGCTGTTGGGTGCCTTATATGCTCAAATTAACTTGGGTTTGGGTGCTATCGGCGGCAAGGACAGTATGAGCGGCTCGTTCGAGGATATCGACGTTCCGCCCACGTTAATTTCGTTTGCGCTTGCTCCGGCAAAGGCTTCAAAGCTCATTACCAACGTTTTAACGAAGAAAGGCGAAAAATTATATCTTTTGCCCGTCAAAAAAGACGGCGCGTTTATGCCCGATTTTGAGTACCTCAAAAAGCTGTATACTATCGTTAATCAGGGCATATCCGGGGGGCAAATACCTTTTGCAACGGTCGTTGAAAAGGGCGGCGCGGCTTCCGCGGTCGCAAAATCCTGCTTCGGCAACGGCTTGGGCTTCGACTTTACCTGTGATTATGAAACTGCGTTTGCAGAGCGCTACGGCGACATAATAGTTTCGGTTAAAAACCAAAGCGTTTTGGAAGGTCTTGACTATATCGAGCTCGGTGAAACGAGCGAAAACGGCTTTACCCTCGGCGGCGAGAGCGTTGAAAGCGAAGAAGCGCTTAACGCTTATACCAAAAAGCTTGACGGGGTATTCCCTGCAACGGCGGCTGCGCAAGGCGAAGTTCCCGACTGCGACTGTCCCGTAAAATTAAAGTATACTAATATTTCTGTTAAAACGGCTAAGCCGCACGTATTTATACCTGCGTTCCCGGGCACTAACTGCGAGCTGGATACCGCTCGCGCGTTCGAGCTTGCAGGGGCAGAAACGGAAATTTTAGTAATCAAAAACCGTACCCCTAAGGACATCGAGGAGAGCGTACAGGCAATAATCAAGGCTATCGACAGAGCTAACATTATAGCGTTCCCCGGCGGTTTCTCCGGCGGCGACGAACCCGACGGCTCGGGCAAGTTCATTGCAACTACGTTCAATAACCCGGCAATTTCGGAGCGCATTTACGAGCTTTTGAAACACCGCGACGGTTTGGCTATCGGTATCTGTAACGGCTTCCAGGCGCTTATAAAACTCGGACTTGTGCCCTACGGCAAGGTATGTCCGCTTACAGGCAATTCGCCTACGCTTACGTATAACAATATCGCTCGCCACGTATCTACAATGGCGAATATCCGCGTTGCTTCGACTATCAGCCCCTGGCTTTCGGCTTGTAAAGTGGGCGAAGTTTATTCCGTGCCCGTATCCCACGGCGAGGGCAAAATAGTTGCGCCCTTGAAAGAGCTTGAAAAAATGAAGATGGGCGGACAAATTGCAACTCAGTACGTCGATTTAAGCGGCAAGCCCACTATGGAAAGCCCCTACAACCCCAACGGCAGCAGCTGGGCAATAGAGGGTATAACCTCGCCCGACGGCAGGGTGTTCGGTAAAATGGGACACAGCGAAAGAAAGGGCGAAAACCTTTACAAGAACTTTAACGGCAATTTCGATATGAAAATATTTGAAAGCGGCGTAAAATATTTCAACTGAGGAGTAGATTTATGAAATGTTTATACTGCGGTTGTGAGGACAGCAAGGTTATAGACAGCCGTTCGGCGGACGAGGGCAGAACTATCCGCCGCCGCCGTGAGTGCGTAAACTGCGGCAAGCGCTTCACAACTTACGAAACCATTGAGGACACGCCCGTGCTCGTCGTAAAGTCCAGCGGACTGAGGCAGGCTTTCGACGCACAGAAGATTAAAAACGGCATTATAAAGTCCTGCGAAAAGCGCCCCGTTTCAATGAGCGCTATCGACGACATGGTTTCGTCGGTATCAAAGCACGTTTACAACTCAATGGAGCAGGAAATTTCCTCCAAACAGATAGGCGAAATGGTCATGGAAGAATTAAAAAAGCATGACGAGGTAGCCTACGTCCGCTATGCAAGCGTTTACCGCTCCTTTAAAGATATTTCAAGCTTTATGGAAGAACTTCAAAAGCTTATGGATAATAAGCATTAAAACGCATATAAGCTTCGCTATGCTTCGTTGCGTTTTAGTCGGTGAGTGGCTATGAACAAAAAAACTTTAAAAGTTAATATCGGCGGAGTGCTTGTCGGCGGTGGTGAAAGCGTAAAAGTTCAGTCAATGTGCACGACCAAGACTTCCGACGTTTTAAAGACTGCCGAGCAGATAGCCGCACTTGAACGCGCAGGCTGCGAAATTATAAGGGTTTCCGTGCTTGACGAAGCCGACGCGCTCGCAATAAAAGATTTAAAAGCCAAGGTGCGTATACCAGTTGTTGCCGATATTCATTTTTCTGCAAAGCTTGCGGTTTCGGCAATTGAAAACGGCGCAGACAAAGTGCGCATAAACCCCGGCAATATCGGCGGCGAAAGCCAGATAAAGGCCGTTGCCGACTGCATAAAACGGCATAAAATTCCCGTCCGCGTCGGCGCGAATACCGGCAGTATCGAAAAGGAATTTCTGCAAAAATACGGCGTATGCGAGCAAGCCCTTGTAGAAAGCGCTTTAAAAAGCGTTTCAGTTCTGGAAAAGCTCGGTATTAACGATATTGTAATTTCTGTTAAGGCTTCGTCCGTTCCGCTTACGGTTCGGGCGTATAAGCTATTATCGGCTAAAACGAATTATCCCCTGCATATCGGCGTAACCGAAGCCGGCACAGAGGAAATGGCGGTAGTCAAGTCCTCGGCGGCGCTCGGCGCGCTTTTGTTGGACGGCGTCGGCGATACGCTTCGCGTTTCCATAACCGACGACCCCGTAAAGGAAGTTGTTGCCGCTAAAAGGCTTTTGCGCGCGGTGGGGCTGGATAAAAACTTCGTGAACGTTATTTCCTGCCCGACTTGCGGAAGATGCCAGTGGAACTCAATGGAGCTGGCAAAAAAGGTAACCTCTTACGTTGAAAGTTTTAATAAACCGCTTAAAATCGCCGTTATGGGCTGCGTAGTCAACGGCCCGGGCGAAGCTAAGGACTGCGATTTGGGTATCGCCGGGGCGCAGGACTACTGCGTTATTTTCAGGGGCGGAGAAATAATAAAAAAAGTGGCCGCCGAGGAAGCGGAAAAAGAGTTTTTCAAGGAGATTAACGCGCTTTTAAATGACTGATAAAATTCTTGCGGAGCTGCGAGCATTGTCGCCCAACTTAAAAAACTGCATAATCCGCGGAATAACTCTGGAACGCTCGCGAAAAATTGTTACCGTCAACATTACCGCAGACGCGGCGTTCACTCACGGCGACAAGGCTATGGCGCTTAGCGTTATAGGAAAGTACGTTCCCAAGTACTTTGACTGTGCCGTTGAAATAACCAAGCTTTCCCCCGACAGCGATATGGTAAAGCGCAAAATTTCGGAGATAATTTCCTCATGCAATAAGGCGGTGGCGGCAACGCTTTCCGAGGGGGATATTAAGGTTATAAAAACGGAGGACGGCTTCGAGTATACAGTTGCCGTATCGCCGTCGCTTTGCCGCAGCGATATTTGCGAAAAAATAAATAAACAGCTAACAGAAATTTACTGCGGCGCATTTTCGGGCAAGTGCGTGCCCTCGGATAAAA
>JAAUYR010000044.1 GCA_014805025.1 Clostridia bacterium
GCGAATATCTTGAAAATATAAATATCGACGCGGGTTATCCCTATCACGGCGGTGACATTGCCGAATGCTTGAAGTTTGCGGCTCACGACGAACACGAAGAGCATGCGGTAATCTATCCCGCATTTGCCAAAGACGCCGAAGAAGAAGGTTATAAAGATATTGCTACTCTTTTCAAGCTCGTTGCAAAAGTCGAAGAGCATCACGAGATAATTTTCAATTATCTTTACGAAGCATTCAGTAAGGGCGCTTTGTATTCAAACGAATCCCCCATACTCTATATTTGCGGCGAGTGCGGTTATATGCACACCTCGACAAAGGCCTGGGACAAGTGTCCGCTTTGCCAGTCAAGTCAAGGTGAAGTTTTGTTGCACATTCCGTTTGAAAAGGAGAAAATATGAGAAAAACCAACGAAAACAGCAAACCTCAGAGCACGAAGAACTGCTCCGGCAGTCAGAAGAATGTAAAGAATTGCGGCGGTAAGAGTTGTGGCAAAAACACGAAAAACTGTAAATAAGTTTAAGGACAACTACGACCCCAACGGAAGCTATACGGGTACGCCCGTAGACGGCGGAAAACCTATTCAGGACGTTGACGATTTATAAAAACTCCCATATATTCGGGGGGCAATTGCCTGAAAAGGCGCGGGACGGCATATTTGCCGTCCCGCGTTTTTTATTGTTTTTATTGCAAATTAAAGAATTCCGTCGATAAATTCTTCGGGGTTGAAAAGCTCCATATCTTCCATTTTTTCGCCCGTGCCCGTGAACAGAACGGGTATCTGCAAATCGCTGCAAAGCGAAATTACAAAGCCGCCTTTTGCCGAGCTGTCGAGCTTGGTTAAAACAATTCCGTCAAGGTCAACAGCCTCGTTAAAAATCTGCGCCTGCGAAATTGCGTTATTGCCCGTAGTTGCGTCGAGTATCAACAGCTTATAGAAGTTTGCCGAGGGGTACTCCCTTTCTACCACGCGCGACATCTTTTTAAGCTCTTCCATAAGATGTGCCTTAACATGAAGCCTGCCGGCAGTATCAATTAAAACAACGTCGGTACCCTTGGCTTTTGCGGAAGAGATAGCGTCGAAAACTACCGCCGAGGGGTCGCTGCCCTCCTCGTGCTTGACAATACGAACTTTGGCTCTTTCAGCCCACACCGAAAGCTGGTCGGCTGCGGCCGCGCGGAAGGTATCCGCCGCGGCAACGGTAACGCTTTTGCCTTCCTTTAAAAAGTAGTTTGCAAGCTTGCCTACGGTCGTCGTTTTGCCAACGCCGTTTACGCCCACAAGCATTATAACGGCCGGATACTCTATTTCCGGAATGTCGGCTTCGGTAAGCTTTTCTTCCAGAACGTCCTTTAAAAGGTCGGTTACGAACTGCTCGTCTTTAAGCTTTTCGTGCTTGGCCTCCTGACGGATTTCCTCTACTACGTCCTCGGCAGTGGTTACGGAAATATCCGCGCCGATTAAAATTTCTTCAAGCTCGTCGTAAAACTCATCGCCTATTTTGTTTTTGGAAAACAACCCCGAAAGAGCGGACGAAAGCCCCTCCCTCGTCTTTTTAAGCGCGTTTTTTAATTTTGAAAATACTCCCAAACCAAGCCTCCGTTATCTTTATACTATTGTATCGCCGCCGAGGCGTTCCGCAACTTCCGAAAGTTTTACGGAAACGACTTTCGAAACGCCCTTTTCTTCCATAGTAACACCGAAAAGTATATCCGCGTTTTCCATTGTGGGTTTACGGTGGGTTATAACAATAAACTGAGTGTTTTCAGCAAACTTCTTTAAGTACTTTGCATACCTTGCAACGTTGGCTTCGTCGAGCGCAGCCTCGATTTCGTCGAGTACGCAGAAAGGCATAGGGCGCATACCGATAATAGCAAACAGAATTGCAATGGCCGTAAGCGCGCGCTCGCCGCCCGATAAAAGCGAAATTTTGGTAAGCTTTTTGCCGGGAGGGCAGGCTATAATTTCCACGCCTGCGTTCAGGGGGTCGTCGCAGTCGGTATAGTCAAGTTGAAGTTCCGCCTTGCCGCCGCCGAAAAGCTCCTTAAAGGTGCGTTTGAAGTTCTCGTTTATAAGGTTAAAGCCCTCGTCGAAAATTTTAAGCATTTCCGCGCGGATATCGTCGAGTGCGGTAGTCAAGTCCGCAATGCCCTTTTCAAGGTCTTCGCGCTCGGTTACCATCTTTTCGTAACGGGCGCTTACCTCGTCGTATTCCTCAACCGCGTTGGGGTTGACCGCTCCGAGCATCGTAAGCTGGCGCTTGCAGTTTGCTATCTGCGAGTTAGCGGTGGAAACGTCGTAATCCTCTTCCTTATATTTAAGGCAGCCCTCGTACGTTTCGCCGTACTCCTCTTCTATACGCTGCCGCAAATATTCTAGGTCGCTGTCTATCTTGGTCAAAGCCATTTCAAGGTTATGAGTTTTAACGGTAAGCTCCTCGCGCTCGTTATAGCTTGAAAGCCTTTCCGCGTCAATCTCTTTAATGCGCGAGTTGTAGGTATTCTTGGAGTTGGTAACCTCTTCTATCTGGCGGCGCAAATCGTTGACAACCGCCTGCTCCTCCGCAGTGAGCGCGGTGCGCTCCGCCTGAGCGTTCAGCTCGTCTATTTCGCGCTGAATCTGAGGAATTAAAGAATTGGTCTTTTCTATCTTTGAAAGCAGGCTTTCCTTTTCCTTTGAAAGCCGTTCTATATTTTCCGCGCCGGCCTTTACCGCGCTTTCGAGCGAGGCAATTTCCACAAGCAAGCTGTTCAGTCTTTCCGTCTTTTCGCTGCGCTCGGACGTAAGTTTATCGTACTCGGCACTCATATCGTCCATAGCCGAATTTGCAGCATCCGACTGCTTTGTCAAGTCGCTTGCATCTGCCGAAACTCCGCTATATTCGCTATCCAATCCGGCAAGACGCTGTTTTAAAGCGTCGCGAGATTCACCGTATGCCGCGTACTCGCTTTCGGCGGAAGTTACCGCCTGCAACAGCGACGACTGTTTTTCTGTAAGCGAAGCAAGTTCGAGCCGCGCGTCCTGCAATTTGTTTTGCAAAAGCGCAAGTTCGTCCGCGGTAACGCGCTTTTCTCCGTCAAGCTCGGCGCGCTTTCCGTCGGCACGCAGCAGGAATGATTTTTTAACTTCGAGGCTCTCTTCAAGCTCTTTAATGCGGCGCTCGTTTGCAAGCAAGTTGCCCGCAACCTCGCGCTTGGAACCGCCCGTCATGGAACCGCTGGTCGAAATTACGTCGCCGTCAAGCGTTACAATTTTGAACGCTCTGGGATAGCGGCGCGCAATTTGAGTTGCGTTCTGAATATTATCGACAATAAGAGTATTGCCCAAAAGATTATGAATTACGTTTTCAAACTGTTTATCGAATTTGACAAGGTCGATAGCAAAACCTATTGCGCCTCTGTCGCGCACGGCGGACTTAATCTGGTCGTTTTCGTAACGGGGCTTTAAAGCCTCGATAGGTAAAAACGTTACCTGTCCCGAACGGGTGCGCTTTAAGTACTCGATAAGCTCTCTCGCGTCGTCGCGCGTGCCCGTAATAACGTTCTGCATTGCGCCGCCGAACGAGGTTTCAATTGCGACTTCGTAGTCCTTTTCGCAGGAAACGACGTCGGCGATAAGCCCCTTGACTTTGCTTGAAAGCTCGGGGTTATCCTTGCTGTCGCTCATGAGTTTTTTGACGGAATAAATATAACCGTCAAACCTGTCGCGGAGCGCGCGGTATGTAGTAAGGCTGTCGTTAATGCTTCGTATCTGCGCTTCGGTATCGTAGACCTGCTTGATAAGGAACTGAATTTTCTCTTCGCTCTGTCTTACCTTTTCTTCCGCGTCGGACAAAAGCACGTTTTCGTTGCCGAGCAAATCGGAAAGCCCCTTGCCCTTTTCAATGCACTCGGCGTACGCCGCGCGGCACTCGTCTCTCTTGGCGCGGATTTTTTCCATATCCTCGGTAATTTCTGCAAGCCTTTCCTTTAAAAGCTTTTTCTGCGCAGAAAGCGAGCCCATGTTCTGGCGCATATCAGACAAGTCCTTAAACGTGTCCATTACCTTCTTGCGGTGCTCGCCCGTCATATACTCGTAGTCGGAAATCTTTTTGGAAATTTCGGCGATTTCCTCGCGGTAAATTTCCGTCTGGGAGCGCATAGAGGTTATTCTTTCGTTGTTCTTTCCGCCCAAAGCCTCGGCGCGGCGCACGTCGCGGTCTATCTCGTCGATACGCTTTGTGGAATACGCTATGTCTTCTTGTGCGCTTGCAAGCTTCTGCTTAACCGAACGCGCCTTTTCGGTATAGAGCCTGGCTTCGCCGCTCTTGTGCTCTATGCCGACTTCGTAGCGGCGGACTCTGTCGTTCAAGTCCTGCAAGGTTACGTCGGCCTCGTCAAGACCCTTGCGGCAGTTCTGGTACTCCGCCAAAAGCTCGTCCATGCGGTTGGATAAAAACTCTATTTTTTGGTCAACCTGCTGTTTCTTTTCGTTGAGTTTGGCCTTTTCGCCCTCTGCGCCGTCGTGGCGGTATATGTACAAGTTGGTTTCGTGCTTTCTCAGTTCGCCGTAAATTTCGCGGTACTTCAAGGCGTTTTCAGCGGCTTTTTTCAGGGGGTTGAGCTGGCGCTCTACTTCCTGCATACGCTGCGCAAACACGAACAGGTTGTCCTTTGAAGCGTTGAGCTTTCTCTCGGCGTCCGCCTTTCTGTCCTTGAATACGACTATACCCGTCGCTTCCTCGAAAATGGAGCGCCTGTCCTCAGGCTTGGCGTTCATAATCTGTTCAATACGGCCCTGACCGATAATCGAGTAACCCTCTTTCGCCGCGCCCGCGCCGTGCAAAAGTCCCGTCAATACCTTCATACGCGAGGTCTGGCGGTTCAAAAGATATTCGCTTTCGCCGTCGCGGTAAAGCCGACGGGTCATTTCAACCTCGTCGCAGTCAATATCGAAAATGCGGTTTGTGTTGTCGAAGGTCAGCGTTACCTCGCAAAACGACATCTTTCTGCGCGCTTCCGTGCCGCCGAAAATGACGTCCATCATCTGCGAGCCGCGCATCATTTTGGCCGACTGCTCGCCGAGAACCCAGCGGATAGCGTCGGCTACGTTTGACTTGCCGCAGCCGTTAGGCCCGACTATACAGGTTACGCCCTCGCCCAATGTTATGGTGGTTTTATCCGCAAAGGACTTAAAACCTACAAGTTGTATTTGTTTAAAAGTCAGCATAATTTACCTTTTCTGATGAATTCCAGCGCGGACTTTGCGGCAAGCTTTTCAGCCTCCTGCACGCTGCCGGCCGTACCTGAAAATGTTTTTCCGAAAATTTCAACCTCGGATACAAACTCCGGGTTCTGCGGAGTGCCCACACTGTGCTTTTTGTACACTGGGCAGCTTTCTCCGCGGCCTTGCAAAAGCTCCTGCAACTCGCCCTTGAAGTTTACTTCCTGTCCGCAGCCTGAGAAATTGAGCGTGGAGTTTACGAAAGCTCTCGCCGCGTCGATACCGCCGTCCAGGTAAATTGCCGCAACGACCGCCTCGTACGCGGAGGGCACGGCCTTTTTGTTTGCACCGTCGTGAGGACTGCGGATAAGCGCTTTGTCAAGCCCCAGCCTCAACGATACGGGCGTCAACGCGTTATCCGAAACCAACGCTTTTCGCCGCTCGGTCAGACTGCCCTCGCTTTCCTTTTCGTCGTAAATGCGCTCGGAAACGAGAAACTCCAAAACCGCGTCGCCGAAAAACTCCAAAGTCTGATTATTGTTATCCGCGTCGGCGGAGGCAAGCGTTAAAGCGCGTTTTAAAAGCTGTTTATCCTTGAAAGTATAATTTAAACTTTGTTCCACTTCCGAAAAATTCATTAATCGGTCTCCGGAACGAGCGTGTCCAAATCAACTTTTTCAAGCATTTTTTCAACCGACGGCACAAGTCCGCCGCGGTAAATGGCCGCCGCGTTTGCAATGGCCGCCGCAATGGTATGCGGCTTTGACGAGCCGTGGCTCTTTATAACTATCTTTTTAAGACCCAATAAAAGTGCGCCGCCGTATCTGTCGAAATCGAGCTGCGAGCGCATATTCTTTATTGCCTTGCGCATAAACAGGTAGCCGACCTTGGAGCGGAGCGTTGCAGAAAATTCCTTTTTCATAACGCCGAGCACCATCTTGCCGCAGCCCTCTATCGATTTGAGCGCGATATTTCCCGAAAAGCCGTCGCTTACCACAACGTCGCATATGCCGAGCATTATATCGCGGCCCTCGACGTTGCCGACGAAGTCTATGCCTTTCATTTGGGAAAGATATTTGTAAGTTTCCTGATGCAGGGGGTCGCCCTTGTGCTCTTCCGTGCCGTTGGAAAGCAAACCGACCTTGGGCTGCTTAATTCCGAAGCCGACCTTAGCGTAAGATGAAGCAAGCACTGCAAACTGACAAAGCATTACCGGCTTGCACTCGGCGTTAGCTCCGCAGTCGCAAAGAAGCGTTACTCCGCCGCGCGAGTTGGGAATTGCAGGGCACAGCGCCGGACGCTTTACTCCGCGTATTCTTCCCAAAATAAGTTGTCCGCCGACAATGGTCGCACCCGTTGAGCCAGCCGTAACCAGGGCGCACAAATCGTCCTCTTTTTTAAGCATCCAGTAAGCCGCCATAAGCGAGGATTGTTTGCGCTTCACCGCCTCGGTAGGAATATCGTTCATATCAATGACGTCGGGGCAGTCTACAATTTCCAGCCTTGCCTTGTCGTACTCGGCCTTGGCAAGCTCCGCTTCTATTTCCGCCTGTCTGCCCGTTAAAATCAGGTACAGCTCCTCGTCGTTTTTAAGCGCCGCAACCGCGCCCTGAACTATGGCCGCAGGCGCGTTATCGCCGCCCATCGCGTCAACTAAAATCTTAATCATTGCTATCCCCTTAATTTAGAATAAATTAAGTATAACACAGCGGCTTGAAAAACACAACAAAATACACAACATATTGCGCTTAAAATTTTTACGGCTCAATATTTTGCGCAGGCTCTTCCGTGGTTTCAAATATTACTTTTTTAACGGGCTGATACTTATCCTTTCTGAGTTTAACCGTTTTTTTGTAGCCGTTCTGAGTTACTTCCAAGTACCCCTCGCTTAGTATTCCGTCCTTGCCGTCGCGAGCTTTTAACGGGTCGTCGGTAGTTTCTTCGGGCGCGGGCACGCTTCCCGTAACGCTGGATATAAACGAATAACTTTTTCCGTCGCTCTCGCCGTAAATATCGAAAGTTACACTGCCGTTTGAAGTATGCGCGCGGATATAAACGGGGCACGTGCGGTTGTTTGTAATTTTTAAATCGCACGCGCTTCCGCTGACCATGGCGTCGCGCGAGGGAGCAACGTACCCCACCGCAAGCGAGTGCGGATGATACTCTTTAATTTCCAGCCCCGACAGAATGGCCGCGTTGTAAAGCGTTGTGGAAACCTGGCAAACGCCGCCGCCAACACCCTCCGTAAACTCGCCGTTTTCGATTATTTTTGCAGGCAAAAAACCGCGTTCTTTTACTCTTGCCCCCACAATATCATTGAACGAAAGCGTTTTGCCTGCCTCTATTACCGTGCCGTTGAGCTTGGCGGCGGCAAGGCGGATATTGCTTGAACGGTTTATATTCGTGCCGTCGAAATACGTTGTAAAGCTCTGTAAAAGCCGCGTCTTTTTCTTGACCTCGTCAAGCGTCTTTTGCCGTTTTATGCTGTTAAATTTTAGCTTAACGTCCTCGAAATTTCCGCATAACGATTTATTGACGTCGTCTATCAGTTTTGCTCTGTCAACCTCTTTTCCGTCGCTGCCTTCAAAGTATTTAAAGGGCTGTTGAAATTTGGAAAATTCCGCGTACGGCTCGACCGCATTTTTTGCGAAACTTAGGCATATTCCCGTAGCAATCTCGTCTAAGCCGCATAAATAATAGCTTATTTCAGCCGTATAGCTTTGGTTTTTTTGAGCGTATTTAAGTACGGAGTATATGTTATCTGTATAGTAAATTTCCGGATAACAAAACTTGTAAACATACCCGTCCGCAACAATTTTAAGCGACTTGGTTTTAAGCTCGCTCTCAATGTTGCCGCGCAGAGTTTCCGCCGCCTTTGAGATGGTAAGTCCGCCGACTTCCGTACCGTTTACAACTACGCCCTGGGGAAGCTTTTTCGGCGCAAAAAAACCGCACTGAAAAATAATAACGCTCGCCGTTAAAGCGAGCATATATACGAGGCAATTAAGTTTTTTAATAATTTTTTTAATCAAATTCCAAGTTTTTGCAAAAGCTCTTCCGAGGGCTGAAAATCCGGTTCGCCTATCGTTTTGCTTCCGCCCTTATAGTGCGTATCCGAACCGCCGGTTATCAAAAGCCCGTACTCTTTTGCAAGCTCCTTATAGTATGCCGTCTCCTTAAAAGTATGTGAAGAATACACCGCTTCTATGCCGCCAAGTCCGCATAGTTTCATTCTTTTTATAAGTTTTTTCAACTCCTCCGGCGGCAGGTCTATTCTGCCCGGGTGTGCGAGCGAAGAAAGTCCGCCTGCTGCGTTAATGACCTCAACCGCTTCCTCGGGCGAGGGTCTAAAAATATTCGAAAACGCCGCGCCGCCCAAGGCAAGGTATTTTTCGTAAAAGGCAAACGGAGTTGAAGCGTAACCTTTTCTTGCGCCGACGCGAGCTATATGCATTGCGTGAATGGGCGTTTCCCTTGAAAAGCGCTCTGCTTCAACCTCGTCAAAGGTTATGGCAACGCCTGCCATGTTAAGCTTGTAAATTATGTCCTCGGTGCGCTTAAACGAGCCTTCGAACAGGCTCTTTAAAAACCCGTCGATATTGCCGTTCGGGTTGTAGCAGAGAACGTGGACTTTGGTATCGTTATCATACGCGGAAATTTCCACTCCGCGAACAGCGGCAATTTCGCCGCATCCCGCCATGGTGTCGTGGTCGGTCAGCGCGATTAGGTCAACGCCGTTTGCTTTGGCAAGGCTTAGGGCCTCGGCAGGACTCATTCCGCCGTCCGAATAATACGAATGGATATGCAGGTCGGCTTTCATCTTTTTACCGCGCCCCCCTCTATCCGTATTTTGTTGGTTTCAAGTCCGTACAATACGCGCTCGGCATGGGTGCAGGTTAAAATGGTCTGCAAGCCCGAGGTGCGCTCAATAAGTTTTTTACGGCGAGGCAAATCAAGCTCGCTCATTACGTCGTCTAAGATAAGTACGGGGTATTCGCCCGAAAGCTGTTTGAAAATTTCAACCTCGGCAAGCTTTATGGAAAGCGCCGCCGTTCTGGTCTGACCCTGCGACGCGTAAGCCTTTGCGTCGATACCGTCGATTTCGATATCGATATCGTCGCGGTGCGGCCCCGAAGCCGTATAGCCGAGCCGCACGTCGCGCTCGTAGTTGTTGGAAAGCTCGGCATAAAGCCGCTGCTCCAATTCCTTTTCGTCGCCCTTGTATTTTTTTTCGGGGGAAATTTCAAGGTTCTCCGCGCCGTCGGTCAAAAACGCGTGCGCTTCTTTTGCAAGCGGAGCAAGCATTTCAATATACTCTGCGCGCTTGCGTGCGACTACTGCCGCGTACTTGCAGAGCTGCTCGTCCCAGACGGGCAACAGGTCGAAAACGGTATCGAGGTTTCTGTCCTTTAAAAGGTTGTTGCGCTGTTCCAAAATTTTATTGTACCGCGACAAAGCCACGTAATACGGCTTTGAAAGCTGGGATATTGATACGTTTAAAAACCTGCGCCGCTCGTCCGGGCCGTCCTGAATGAGCCGAAGCTCGTGCGGCGAGAAAAATACAGAAAACAGATTACCTAAAATTTCCGCACTCTTGGTTATCTTATTGCCGTTTAATTTAAACTCCCTGCCGCTCTCGGTGATTTTGGCGTAAATTTCCATTTTGCCGTACCTGCCCTCGGCTGTGGCGGAGATTTCAGCGAACGGCTCGCCGCGGCGGATAAGCTGCTTATCGCGTTTCGAGCGCGGAGAAATACCCGTGCACAGGTAAAAAACCGCCTCGGCACAGTTGGTTTTGCCCTGAGCGTTCCTGCCGAAAAGCACGTTGAGCCCGTCGGCAAAATCGATGCTTTCGTCGGAGTAATTTCTGAAATTTTTTAAAATCAAATTTTTTATGCGCATTTTCGGTCAAAACACTTTATTTTAAGCAAAATTTATTGTATAATGCTATTATACCAAAGAAGTTCAAAAAACTCAAAGGAAATTCGCGCGATTATGGCAGAAAAGGGAAACTTTGACTTTATATACAACCCCATAAAGCAGAAAATGCAGGAGCTGGTTACGCCGATAACCTACACTACCTATATTGAAAAATTAGTGCCGGTCGACGTTGACGGCAGATTTATTGTGCTTGAAACCCCCACCGAAACTTTTGCCAAATACATTACGGGTACTCTTGCCGAAAAAATGCGCGAAGCCATAATTAAAGCCGACGTCGGGGTTACCGATTTCAGACTGAAAGTCGAGGGCAGCGATGGGTTTGCCTTTAACGCGCCTACCGAGGAGTTTGCCGCGCCCCCCACGAATATTGATAAAAAGTATACCTTTGACAGTTTCGTCGTCGGAAAAAATAACGAGTTCGTTTACGCGGCGGCGCTTTCCGTTGCCGAAGACCCTGCCGGAACTTACAACCCCTTATTCATTTACGGCGGCACGGGACTCGGTAAAACGCACTTAATTCAGGCTATCGCCAACAAGATAGTTGCAGAAAAGCCCGACCTTAAAGTTATTTACGTTACCTGCGAACAGTTCGTAAACGAGATAATCGATACGATGTTCACAAGCCGCGGCCCCGACGCAAGGGATAAAAGCAATAAGTTAAGGCAATACTACCGCAACGCGGACGTTCTGATTATAGACGATATTCAGTTTATCGAAAACAAAAAGGCCGTTCAGGAAGAATTCTTCCATACCTTTAACGAGCTGGTTTCCAAGGGCAAGCAAATCGTAATATCTTCCGACCACCCTCCCAAGGAATTGACGGCGCTTGAAGAAAGGCTGAGAACGCGTTTTTCGGGCGGACTGCTTTTCGATATCCTCCCCCCCAACTTCGAAACGAAAATTGCAATATTAAAGCGCAAGGCGTTTGAAAAGAAATGCATCGTGCCCGAGGACGTTTTAACCTTCCTCGCGCAGGACTCCGGCGACGACGTAAGAACGCTTGAAGGCAGACTGACGAAAGTTATATTCGCTTCCAAACTGCACGAAGAGCCCATATCCGTGGCTTTGGCGCGCAGCGCTTTGAGCGAGGCGGTTTCGGAAAGCGGCAAGGAAGAGATAACCGAAGAAAGCGTACTTTCGGCGGTGACCTCATACTACCGCATTGCGCGCGGCGACTTAGTCGGCAAAAGCAAGAAAAAAGAGGTCGTTATCCCGAGGCAGATTTGTTGCTATCTAATGTGCGAGCTTTTATCGCTGCCGCTGATTTCGATAGGCAAGGTTCTGGGCGGCAGAGACCACACCACTATTTTGTACTCGCGCGACAAGGTTGAAGAGATGTGCCGCGTGAACGAGAAAATAGCAAAAGACGTTGACGATATCAAAAATATAATCCTTAAAAAATAACTTAGTTTTTTGCCCGAGCAATCGGGCAATAATTTTTAGAAAAATGACGACTTTTAATGAAGGAAATTTTGACGTTATAGTAATCGGAGCGGGCCACGCGGGCTGCGAGGCGGCGCTTGCTTCGGCAAGGCTGGGAATGAATACCGTTATGCTTACTCTGAACTTAGACAGCATAGCGTTTATGGCCTGCAACCCCTCGATAGGCGGCACGGCTAAGGGGCACCTCGTGCGCGAGATTGACGCGCTCGGCGGCGAGATGGCCGTGAATGCCGACAAAACATGTCTGCAAATCAGAATGCTTAACGAGGGCAAGGGCGAAGCCGTACAGTCACTCAGATGCCAGTGCGATAAAAACGCGTACCACCGCGAGATGAAAAGAACGCTTGAAAATACGCAAAACCTGCACATAGTACAGGGGGAATGCAAAAAAATACTGACCCGAGGCGGCAAGGTTTGCGGCGTTGAAACGACGTACGGCGGAGTGTTCGGAGCGAAAGCCGTTATAGTTGCAACGGGCGTTTATCTCAACGCGGAGACCGTAACGGGCGAGCACCGTCAAAAGAGCGGCCCCAGCGGTTTTGCACCTGCAAACTACCTTACCAAAAGCCTTGTAAAGCTCGGCTTTAACGTGCGCAGATTTAAAACGGGTACTCCCGCTCGTCTTGACGGAAGAACGGTTGATTACGGCAGCTGCATAAAACAGGACGGCGAAAGCGGCGTTCCGGCGTTTTCGTTTTTGACCGACGGGCAACCGCAAAACCTGCGCGAATGTTATATAACCTACACCAACGCCGAAACGCACGGCGTTATACTTGATAACCTTGACCGTTCCCCACTGTATAACGGCGAAATAACTTCAACCGGGCCGAGATACTGCCCTTCGATAGAAACCAAGGTCGTGCGCTTTAAGGACAAGGAGCGCCACCAGATATTTTTAGAACCCGAGGGCGCGGACACCAACGAGGTTTACGTTCAGGGAATGTCCTCCTCAATGCCGCACGATATTCAGAAAGAGATGTACCGCTCGGTAAAGGGGCTTGAAAACTGCGAAATTATGCGGTACGCGTACGCAATTGAGTACGACTGCATTGATACGTTGGATATTCTGCCCACCCTTGAATTCAAAAAAGTTAAAAACCTGTACACGGCGGGACAGATAAACGGAACCTCGGGTTACGAGGAAGCAGCGGCGCAAGGGCTTATTGCCGGAATTAACGCGGCGTTTAAGCTTTCGGGCAGACCGCCGCTTGTGCTCGGCCGCGACGAAGCTTATATCGGGGTGCTCATAGACGATTTGGTTACCAAGGGCACGGAAGAGCCGTACAGAATGATGACCTCGCGCGCGGAATACGCAATAGCTTTGAGGCAGGATACCGCCGACTTCCGCCTGACGGAAAAAATTGCCGACACACCTCTTTTTACTGCTGAACGCGCAAAACGGTTTAAAGAGCGCAAAGATAACTTTGAAGAAATTTTGACGGTCTTAAACGGGCGTGCAAACGCAGAAAAAGCAGCCGAATTTTCGCAAAAGTACGGCATATCCGGGGGGGTAAGCGGAATTTCGTACTCCGACCTTATACGCCGCGGAGCTAAAATTGCGGATATTTGCGAGCACTTTGAAATACTTTCGGACAAGCCGCAGGACATTGTAAAAACTTGCGAAGCGACTATTAAATACGAGGGCTATTTAAACAAGAACTCCGCACAGATAGAGCGGTTTAAAAAGCTTGAAGCAAAGAAACTTCCGCCCGATATCAACTACTCTCAGATTAACGGGCTAAGGCTGGAAGCGCGCGAAAAGCTTGAACGCGTGCGGCCTTTAACACTCGGACAGGCCGGCAGAATTTCCGGTGTGAACCCTGCCGACGTAACCGTTTTAATGGTTTATCTTGCAACGCAAAAATAAAGAAAACCGCACCCGTTAGGGTGCGGTTTTCTTTATTCAAAAGTTTCTTCGACTGTGCCGTCGGAGCATTTTATTTTTACCGGTCTTTCTATAAACGGTCTTGACGAGCCTTTATAGACCTGCTGCCACTCTTCTACCGTTCCACCGAACTCTATCTCTTCCACTGCCGTTTGTTTGAAAGCGTCGCTGTATATAGACTTAACAGTTGACGGGAGCACTACGCTTTCAAGAGAGGTACAGCCGTCGAAAACGCTTGCTTGTATAATTTCAACCCTACTCGGGACAACTATTTCCTTTAAAGCCGAACAGCCTTTGAACGCACAATTCGGTAAAATATTCATTTGCGGTGGCAGTGCTACGCTTTCAAGGGCCGAGCAATAAGCGAACGCCCACGAGCCGAAAGAACAGTTTTCGGGAAGGCTAACGACTTTAAGGCTTTTACAATATTCAAACGCGTCCGAGCCTATCCATTTAAGTCCGTCGTTAAACTCTACGCTTTGCAAGTTTTCGCATTGCCGGAAAGCTTCTGTGTTAATATTTTGCACTTTACTTAGAACTATGCTCTCTATTGTGCTTTGGTAAAACGCTCCGGTATCTATCCTTACAACCGATTCGGGCAGGACTACGTCACCGAGTTCCCTCTTGCAAAAAGCGTAAAGACCTATCGTTTCTACGCTGCCGTCGTCGGGAATTTGCGCATTATCCAAGCCCATTATAACTTTCTTTTGGCCTATATCGATAAGGCAGTCACCCGACTTTTTAAGTACGGGATTACCGTCCGCAACGGTAAAATATTTTAGGATAAATTTGGGGGTATAATATCCACCGTAGACGTCTAACGCCTGCACCAAAACGCTTTCGCAGCTTGCAGGGAAATTGAGGCTTTCAACCTTACTGTCTCTGAACGCGTCGATTTCTACCCGTTTTACGCCCTCTAAAAGCGTAACCTCGCTAAGTTCCTTGCAGTATTCAAACGCAGAGTTCGTAACGCTCGTGCCTATCGTCAATTTTTTAAGACCGCAATATGCAAACGCATGGTAACCTATATCCGTGCACGTTGCCGGAATTGTAATTTCTTCAAGCAAGTCGCAGGAGGAAAACGCATACTTTTCTATGCTGAAAGTATTGTTTTTAAAAGTTACGCTTTTCAGTCCGTCGCAGAACTCAAAGCACCCGTCTCGGAGAACAAGCCCCTCCGCCGACGGCAAAACGATACTTTCAAGCGCAACACACTGGGAAAAGCAGTCTTCGGGTATTTCCGCAAGACTGTCCGAAAGACTGACCGATTTCAGCTTCGAGCAGGTTAAAAATGCGCTTTTACCCAACTTTTCCAGAGGCAGAAAATTAACTTCTTCCAATTTAGAACAATAATTAAACGCGTATTCGTCGACTTGTGTAACGCAAGCACCGCGAACGGTTTTAAGGTTGGAGCAATTGCCGAAAGCGTATGCATCTATCGAGGTCATAAAGTCCGGGAAAGTTACGCTCGTTATTAAATGGTTACTGTAA
>JAAUYR010000045.1 GCA_014805025.1 Clostridia bacterium
GCATATTGCCGAGGAAGAACGACGGGAACGCCATAAGCACCATACAAATTACGGTTACAGTATAGTCGAACTTGCCGTACTGGTTGGTTGCGCATTTTATGCCGAGGGGAACTGCAATGATAACTTCGAGTATGAGAGAAACGAAGGAAATTCCGAAAGATATTCCCATTCTTTCCCTGATAACCTGCGATACGGGCAGACCTAATTTGAAAGACTTACCCATATCGCCCTTTATAAAGTTACCAAGCCAGGTAAAATAACCCTTTATTATTCCCCAAAAGCTGCTGTCGCCGAGACCGTACAATTCAAGCATTCTTTGCAGGTCTTCATCGGTCAATTCGGCGCCGCCCTGTTGCTGTGTGTAAAACAGATTTTCAACGTAGCTTACAGGCATCATACGAAGTAAAACGTAGATTATAAACGATACGAAGAAAAGTATTAATACAGACAGCAACAATCTTTTAATTATATATTTTGCCATAAATTACTCCGAGTAACGGATATTAAACGTACTCAATTTCCCAAATTTTATCGAAAAGTCCTATATAACTGTTAGGTTTTGCTACAAGCGAGCTTTCCTTAATTCTGTTTTTGTTGTAAACAGCCAAATCGGAACGCTGATACGTGGGAAGCTGTATAGCAAGGTCCATTACAAGGTTGTAACATTCGTTATAGATTTCCGAACGGAGTGCGCGCTCGGTTTCGGTATTGGGATGATAAATTTCCCTTGCCTGTTCGATTTTTTTGCTGAGCGTCTGAATTTTTTCGTATTCATACGGCCACTTAGCCTGCGCATTGAGAATGTTCTTGTAGTTCCAGTTGTTTACGCTGGTTGCGTTACTGTCCTTATGGTAAACCTGATACATATCGGGGTCGATAGTCGAGGTATACGCAGCAGCCCAAACTTCAAGTCCGCCGGTATTGAGGCTTTTAAGCGCCTGAATATCAGTTTTAACCGAGATATCGAAGCCAAGCCCGTTTAATCTGTCGCGTGCGGCAAGGAACATCTGGTATGCAGGGTGGTCCTTACTTTCGCCGGCTATCGTAAACGAGAATTTAAGCTTTGTACCCAAGCTTGCGTGGCTGATGTTTCCGTCTGAAGTGGAAGTTTTTGTGTATACTCCCGTTCCGTTGGGCCTTGTATAACCCGCTTTTTCAACCAAAGCGATAATATCGTCGTCTTCGGTCGAATAACTGATGGAATCGTATTGTCCTACTCCTTCGGGATAAGCCCAGGAGGTTTTGGAAAGCGGTCTGTAAATCTGAGTTGCAGTGCCGGAATAATACGAAACAGTCATTCTCGCATTCATAGCTTTCATTATAGCCTGACGAACGTAAAGCTCGGGAACGTACTTGGGGTTAATACCAACGTAGCCGTAACCGTTGTTGTCGTAAGTTTTGGAAGCAAGGAATTTTTTATTTATAGTAACTAAGTTCGTGTTGGTGCTTGTTGCGTTAGGCGTACCGAAGTCGATTTCCTTAGCGATAAGCGCGGTAAGAATTTTATCGTCGTTATAAACTTTATAGTTGACGTACTTGATTTTTGCGTTTTCAATTCCCGAACCGAGAGTTGTGAAATTATCGTTACGCTTAAAATAAACTATATTGTTTTTGAAGAATGTGCTGGGTTCGGCATCCCCACCGCTTTCGGTAGTTGCCATGTAAGCGCCTGCACCTACGGGCAAACCCTGTTTTTCGGGCGCTTGAACAACGTCTTTGAAGAAGTCACTGTTACCCGCGTCTACGCCGAAGTGAGTTACAGTCTCGTTATTGTCGTCTAACGCTGCCTGTAAGGCCTCTCCGCCCGAATAATAATGCATAGGCGAAACGGTAAACGAGAAGTTGTAAATAGCCTTAGGGTCGATACCGTTGATAACTATTTTAAGAACGTCGTGCTGACCGTTTAAGGTTGCGCCGAATTTACCGTTAAAGGAATTAGTCTTATAAGTAGTAATACCGGAAATTGTTTTAATCAACAATTCACCGTTGTTTTCTTCCTTAATCTTATCGTAATACTTGGTTATTTCGTCGCCAGTAAATTCTTGCAAAGCGCTTGAAGCAGTGCCCCAGTACTGTAAAACGGCCGATATTTTGCTTTTAGCTGCGTCGGAGGTATAGTTTTTTACTACCAAATCTATACAGTATGCGCGCTGCAACGCTTCGATAGCCTGCTCTTCCGTGCAGCCCTCTTTCTTCATATATGCGCTTACTTTGTCGGAGGAAGCAGCAGCTGTAACCTCGTCGATTAAGTCCTGAGCGGTAACTTCGCCCTCAGCACCGGTGGTGTTGGTAGCAAGGGGCTGGTTCTTGTCGAGCGTGGTATAGTAAAGCTCGCCGTCGTCCTTTTCGCCGTTACTGTTCAAATCGTCGTAAATATCGACGCTTGTGCCGTTACCGGTAGGCGAAGGTTTTTGCTGAACTGCAACAAGTCCCTCGTTGAAAAGGTATGCCTGCCAGGTAGCGGTAAAGCGGTAGGAATCTTTATAGCTTTCCTGCCAGCTTGTGGAAATATTGGTCCAGTCGGACTCTGCCTCTTCTCTGAAAAGCTCTCTTGTCGTTGCAAGGTCTTTCGCCTGCTGCTCGGTTAAATCATTAATACCCAAGCGCATATCATCAGACCATTGTATAAGATTTTGTATTCTTACAATTGCGGCAGAAGTGAACTTGCTGTCGCTAACAACTGCGTCGTCGTCGATATACTGCTGTTCACGGTAAGCCTTTAAGCCCTTTATGTTTGTTGAGTAAATCGTGGAAGAACCTGTATAAGTACGGTCAAGATAAACGTAAAGGTTGAAAAGTACGTCCTTTATAGTCAAGGGTTCGCCGTCGCTGAACTTAATTCCGTTTTTAATTACAAACTCGTACTCGGTACTGCCTTGCGTATCGCCATCGGTACTAACGTTGCCGTTACGGTCTTTCATGGTAACTTTGTAATCGAGTACGGCGGTAGGTTGGTCTTCGCCGCAGACAAGGTTGCCGTTTTCGTCGTTGGTCATCATGCCTATCTGGGTTAAGCTAATCATATTACCGTCGTTACCCGACGTGTAGAAGAACGGGTTGAAGTTTCCGTCGAGCGCGCTTGTGGAAAGTTGAAGCTGGCGAACTTCGGGGTCGAGATTTTCCTTGTTACAACCGGCGGTCGCCGTAAGCAACATACTTGCGCCAACTACCGCACAAATCGCTCCTTTAAATTTTTTATTCATTATTAAATCAGCCTCCTGTTTTTTTACTTTAATTTTGAGGTACGAGCTTTGTTTCGTTGACCGTAAGCTCGTAGTTTCTTACGGTTAAGCCCGTGTACTTTGCAATAAACGCTGCGTCGGTATTCATTCCGCCGAACATCCAGTTATCGGTGTTGTAGTTATCGGTGTTGTCTTGCGGTATATTCTTAATCGGGTAATCAATGTGATGCTTTACTGACAGCGAAATATTTTCAACCTTGAATTCGCTGAACTGCGCGCCCTCTTCAATGCCGTGGGAAATAAGGTAAACCGAAACGTTGGCACGCATGCCGGCATTAACAGACGCGGTAACGTCGCTGAAAGCTAAGTTGCTTACGCTTGCCTTTTCCGTAAACGAGCCGAATATTGAATACGTCTGTCCGGCGGATACGCTTGTTACGTCGTTGACGAAGTTGAGGTTTTTAATGGTATAACCGTTGCCCTCGATACGGCAATTAAATTCGCCTGTTTTGAAGCTTATCTGCATTCCCTGACAGTCGATTACCCTTTCTTCGCCGGTTTCTTTGGCTGTAGTGTAAATATAGTAAGCTTTGTCGGCATTTAAATTTACAAGCATTGACCTTACCTGCGAAGAGTTGCGAACTATATCGTAAACGCCCTGTATATACTTTGCATATACTACCGCATTGCCGCTTTCGGGCTTTGTAATGCTGCCCGTAAGAAGCTGAGTACAATTTTCATCGGTATAGTATTGCAGGAAAGTATAGTCTGTACTTGCCATAGGACTTGCGTCGGTTAGCGATAACGTGCCGCTCTTGCCGAAGTTCTTCTGGGCAATTTCGTCGCCGCCCGTATAGTCCTTGCCGTCAGTACCCTTTATTGTAGCGTTGCCGCCCAGACGGATAGATACAAACTGGTCCCTTATCCAGTCCGCCGCAACGTACCAGTGCTCGCCCTGCTGAATTCTGTTGGTTGCGTTAACTTCGTCAGAAGTTAAAATCGGAGTGCCGTCTGCGTTGAACTTGGGTTCACCGTTTTCGTCCGTCTCAACCTTATACCAGCCGTTGAATATATATCCGACTCTTACAAGAGTGCTTTCGCCGCTTGCGTCGGTAAACGTGTAAAAGGGCGAATTGGCAACGAAATACATATTCTTTTCGGTGAGCTCGTCGCCGTCAAACGTGCCGCCGGCCGCATAGTAAGTGATGCACTGGTCTTTGGCGTTGTTTTCTTCAAGGATGCTGTCCGTTGTCGGTGCGCCGACCGCGCATCCCGCGGCAAATGCCGCAAAGGACGCAACCAGCGCCGACGAACATATCAGCAAAAGTTTTAATCTCGTTTTACTTTTCATTTAATCCTTCTTTTCGGAATTTTTCGCCGTTTGTTTTTTCTTGGGTTTAGCAGGTTTTACCTCTTCTGCCTCGGGTTTTACCGCTTCCGGTTTAGCCGCTTCCGCTTCGGGCTTTGCCTCTTCGGTGGGTTCGGTGGAAGCCGCCGCCTCTTCAACGGGGGCCGAGCCATCGGCTTTTTTGCGCTTTTTAAGATACTTAATAAGGAAGAAGCATCCTACCGCTATTCCGGCAGCGCCTACTACGCCGACGATGGGTGCCCAGACGTAAACCGCCTTGAAGCCGCCTGCGCCGCCCTCGGTTACGGTTATTGCAACCTGTACCTGCTTGCCGTAGCCCTGTAATATAACGTATATATCCAGAGGCGTTAATCCGCCGTCGTAACCGCTTACAAGCGAAACCTGGCTCATATCCGCGTAATCGGTTGAATAATCGTCGTAAGTTACGATTAACCTGAGGCCGTTCATGTTGAACTTTTCGCCCTCTTTGTATTCCGACTTGTAGTTGCAGTCGGGGTCGACTTTGAGCGAAACTACCGTTACCTTTATGCCGAACAGCTGCTTAACGTCCTTTAAGCTCTTTTCGATTTCGGAAAGCTTTTTAACGTTGTCTGCGCCGAGGAAGTCAAGCTGCGTCTGGCTGGTAATTGTGTTAAGCAAACGGTGCGCGGTTTTAACGTTTTCGGAGAAAGCGTAAACGTCGTCATATTCGGCAGTGTTCGTGTTCCAGCCGGCAACAGTTGCGGCGTCGGCAAAGCTTTCTATGAGCTTTTTAACTTCGCGCGTGGTGTCGTCCATCAACTCGCCTAAAAGCACTTTGGTGCCGAAATAGTTGGAGAAAATATAGTTATCGTAGCCCGTTCCGTTGGTGGGATAACTTATTTTAAGTGTACTTGCCGTGCCGGGATGCGCGCCGTACATATTGAGGTTTACGTAGTCTGCAAACACATCCTGGAAGTTCGTATAGAAGAACACGTAATATCCGTACTGCGTGTATCTGTGCGATACGGGCTCTACGTACAGCGTGGGTGCGTTGATGCACTCGAACTCGTACTCGCCTATGCCGCTGTTATAGAACGCAAACGCGCCGATAACTTTTACGCTGTAAGGTATTTTGACCTTTTGAAGCGAGCTGCTGTTCAGGTTGCAGAACGAGCCGCCCTGTATAGATACCGTGCCTTCCTTTACGCTATACGTCATTATGCCGTCGGTAGCAGCCGCGTTGCGCGCCGCAGGATAAATGCAAAGCTCGTAAGTGTCTTGCGTTATATAGCGGTAAAGCACGCCGTCTTCTGCGAAGTATTTCGTATTGCCGCTTGCAATTGCTACGGAAGTAAGGTTTGATGCGCCTGCAAACGCGCCGTTGCCGATATAGGTTATACCTGCCGGAAGCGTAAGCGTTGAAAGCTTGTTGCCGGAGAACGCGTATGCGCCTATCGTTTTAGCGTTGGGGAATTCTATTGTCGTCATGCCGACGTTGTAGAACGCGTTGTCGCCTATATTCTCTGCCGAGCTCAATACAAGATTTTCGGGAAGAGCGGTGCAGTATGCAAATGCCGCCGCGCCGATTTTCGTTACCTTGTTAAGGCCTTCAACCTCGTTGAGGTTTATACAGCTTTCGAAAGCAGAAGCGCCGATTTCCGTTATTTTGTTGAGTTTAATTGAAACAAGTTTGTCGCAGTCTACGAACACTCCCTCGCCGAGCTTGGTTATTCCGTTGCCGAAAGTTACCGACTTTAACGAGCTTTCGTAGTCTACAATGTTGTTGCCTATTGCCATTTTGCCGGCAAAGAACGTATAGTCGCCGGTGGTTTTTGCATCGTCGCCGAATACTACCGTTTCGAGCTTGGGGCAGTTCAGGAAGCTGTACGAACCGAGCGTTTCTACCGCCGTAAGCGTTGCATCTTGAAGCAATTCGCAGTTTGCAAATACCATATCGCCGACTTCTTTTACCGAAGCGGGAATTGTAATAGTTGAAATCTTCGTGCCGCTGAATACCGCGTTGCCGAGCTTGGTTACGTTGTTTCCGTTAAAGGTTACCTCTTCGAGGTTTTCGCAGTTATAGAACGCGCCGTCGCCGATAGTGGTTACCGTAGCCGGAATTGTTACACTTGAAATTTTAGTGCCGCTGAACGCGTACGCCTGAATTATATCCAGGTTAGGAAGCGAAACCGAAGACAGCGTGGAGTTTGCAAACGCGCCCTCTCCTATCTTGGTTACGCCGGTTAAAGTAACCGAATTAACCGTACAGCCGGAGAACGCGTAAGGCGCGATTTCCGTTATGCCGCTAAGCGATATTGAATTTGCATTCTTGGGTGCAAGTATAAGCCTGTTGCCCGAGATAACTGCGGACGTACCGTTATGGTAAGGAGTATCAAGGAAAGCGCCGTTGCCTACCTGCGCGACTTTGTTAAGTCCGTCTACGGTATTAAGCGAGGTGCAGCCGCGGAACATATCGTCGCCGATTGCAGTGAACTCGTCAACGGTTACCTTTGTAAGCGAAGTACAGCCGCTGAATACCGCGCTGCCGCAACGGTGCAAGCCCGTAATCGTCGAGCCGGCTATTGCGCCGAGGTTTACCTCTTTAAGAGCGGTGTTCTGGAACGTTCTGTCGCCCATAGTACCTATCTTCTGCATCTGAACTACTTCTTCCAAAGCGGTGCAGTTTGCAAAAACGTCCCTGTCCAAAGTTATAGTTTTACAGTTGGATAAATCTACTTTTTTAAGCTTATTGCAACCGCGGAACGCGTAACGGCGGATAGTCGCCAAATCCGCGTCGGCAGGGCTGATAGCCGTCTGCGAAATAAAGTAAACTTCTTCAAGCTCCTTGCAGTTTTCGAACGCCGATTCGCTGATTTCCGTTACCGTTTTGGGGATAATTAAAATCTGAATGTTGTCGTTGTCCTTAAACGCGTCCTCAGCGATGGACATAATGTTCTGGTCGTCGGGAAGTTTAAGAACGCGCTTGCCGTTTATAAGCTCGCCGCCCAAACCGTAGTAACGCGTCAAAACGTAGTTGTTTACGGTGAACGGCTCTTGCACGCTCAGCGTTACGCGAGTGCTGGTAATCTCTCTGCCGTTGGTATCTACGGCCGTTGCCGTGATAGTTGCCAAACCTTTCTTTTCCTGAGTGATTACCTTGCCGTTTTCGTTTACCGTTGCGATTTCCTCGTTAGACGAAGTCCAACGGATATCGAGGCTTGAAACTGGATAATACCAGGCTTCGGAAACTACTTCAAGGTTAATCGTCTGGCCTGCGCGTACTTTTACGGTACCCTGGGCTTTCTGCAAGCCCGAGTCGTAGGCTTCGATTACTCCGAACGAAAGCGTGGGAATATCGAGCGTCTTGTTGCTTTCTACAACGTGCACGATAATGCTTCTTGTAAAGCCGTTAAGTCCTACGACGGTAACGTTTGAAGTACCGGGGCTTACGCCGAATATTTCGCCGTTTTTAACCTTAACGAAGCCCATACCGCTTCTGCACTCCCATTTGAATGCGGAAAGACTTGCTTCGCCTTCGTACGAAAGCTGAACTTTGTAAACTTCGTTGACGCCTATCGTTATTTCCTTATCGCCGACGATTTCGAACGACGAGGGAAGCGAATAATCGCTTGCGCTTGTAAAGTTGAGCGCGTAAACGTTGCTGTTGAGCGCGTAGTCGTCAAGCTGAACGTATAATCTGCCGCCGAATTTATCGTAAATATCGGTAATTTCAATGGTTACGGTAGTCGTGCCGTTTTTATTTGCGTTGTATACGGGAGTTACGTAGTCGGTTACCATCTTCAAAAGCGTGGTATCGACTTCCTCGTCCTCGTCGTACTGGGTTTCGGAATAGCAAAGTATTACAGACTGTGCATAGACGTTATCGAACACGTCAAGGTCAAGATAAATTCTCTGCTTATCCTTATTGCCGTCCTTATAGTCGTA
>JAAUYR010000046.1 GCA_014805025.1 Clostridia bacterium
ATCTTTGATCGTTAGAAGATGCCTTCAGACGATGTTATGCGGTATTATCAGTCGTTTCCAACTGTTATCCCCCAGATATGGGCAGGTTGCTCACGCGTTACTCACCCGTCCGCCATGTAGTAAACTACATTCGACTTGCATGTGTTAAGCACGCCGCCAGCGTTCATCCTGAGCCAGAATCAAACTCTTAAGTTTAATTTGTATAAAACCGAACGCCTAAGCGTTCGTGGCTCTATCTCGACTATTTATAGTCATTATCTATGCTGACTTTGCTTTGTGGTACTATTTGTACTTCAAAGTTAATTGACAGAAACTTTTTTATAATTCGTTTCCTTCTATTCAATTTTTAAGCTTCGTTAAGCCGACTAAACGTCGGTTGCTCGGTAGCGAGCTTTACCATAATATCATAGCAAAAATGCTTTGTCAACAAAAAATCAAAACTTTTTTCATAAATTTTATAAATTTTTTGCTGAATTGGAATATTTTGCCGCTCGCTGACAGCCGTTATAAAATATCACAAGGCAAAATTATTGTCAACAAATTTTTTAATTTTATTGAAAATATTTTTTCCTTAGTTGATTTTTGACATTTTGCGAACAAAATATACATTTTACTTTTATTATATTATATATATGGTAATATGCGCGCGCGTAAACGCGTTGAAATTTCCTTGCGTTTTTCAGAAAAACGATATATTATTGAAATATGTATAAGAACTTACGGATAATTTTTTGCATACTTGCCGTAGCTTGCACGGCGGTTACCATATTTATATTTACTTACTTCGGCTGGTGGGGCTTCTTACCCCTTGGCGGCGCGCTGATTTTTGCCGCGCTTATGGTAATTTGCAAGCGCGCGCAGGAAAAAGAGGAATTAAAAAAGAACCCTCCTCCGCCCGAAGGCGATTATATAACGGGAAAGGTCAACAAAAATGAAGAATAATCTTGAATTTTCCGCAGGCGTTTTAAACGTAGTTTTAGCCACGTTTCTGTTTATAGAAACAATTTTTATCGGCTTTATGGCGTTTGCCTGCCTTTTAATGTCGTTTACGATATTCTTTATTGCGGCTATTCCGCTGACTTTAATACTCGCGTTTATATGCGTTATTTCACTTGGCGCGACGGTTGCGCACGTTGCTTCGGGCGCAGGCTCTATCGTTGCCTCGTTAAAGGGCGGCAAGGCATCGCAGGTTTTTTCTATAATTTCCGTCGTTGCCGACCTCGCCGTAATACCGGCAAACGTCTTTTCTTTCGGTTACTTTATTTACGCATTTTTCTTTAACGTTGCCGAAGGCGAAACCGACGGTATCGGCTTAGGTATTGCGCTTATAGTTTTTTGCGCAATTGCGGCAATACTTGCCACCGCAAGTCTGATAATAAACTTAATTGCATTAAGCCGAAAAAAACAAAATTAAATACGGCGCGGACGAAATCGTCCGCGCCGCTTTTTTTATATAATTCTTTGTCCCTGAATAAAGTAGCCCCAACGGGTAGCCGAAATTTGCTCTATTTTGGCGTAGTCCGAAGCGGTATGCAGTATCCAGTTGCCGCCTAGGTACAACGCAACGTGGCCTACTCTTTCCACACCGGTATTGTTCTTGCGCGAAGCGTTTGTAAAGAACATCAAATCGCCGCGCTTTAACTGCGAACGGGTTACCGTTTTGCCCTGGCTTATCTGCGTACGCGTATTCATATTAAGGAGTTTTCCGGCCCCTTTATAGAATATGTACTGCATAAGCGACGAGCAGTCGAACTCGGTCGTCGTAAACGACTTTAATTTATTACCCTTGCCGTCGTGATACCTGACCGCGCCGTAAACGTACGCCGTACCCAAAAGCTTTGCGCCCTCGGCAATAATAGCCTCGATACGCTCGTCCTCGCTTGCCGCCATCTCTATTTTCTCGCACAGCTTTGACGAAAGATACGCCGCGCCGTTTTTATAGCCCGTCTTGTACCAGTCGCCCGTCTGCCCGTCGAGCGCGTAAAGGGTTGACTTTTCCGCCGTACCGCGCACGGAATACCCCGTACCGGCACCCGAACGGATATTTACGCCGTTCGAAGTAGTAGTTATATAAACTGCCGTCTTTTGCTTCGGCGTAACGTTTACTACCGGCTTTTCCGGCTCGGGTTCGGGCAGCTGAACCTCCGGCTCGTTATTTTCGGTTTCTTCGGGTGCTTGTCCCGAAATAAATATTTCTTCTTCCTCTTCCTTTTTATTAGTATTTATAGTCGCACAGCCTGCGAGCGTTGCCGTCATTGTAAGCGCCGCCGCAATAGCCGCGATTTTGGTTGCGTGTTTGCGCATTCATTATCCTCCTTTGATTACAAACTAATTATATCAGAGAATATTCGGACGCGCAATGCAAAGATTTTGCCAGCGTTGCCATAGAGTGGCAACAAAAAAACTGCGCCACTCGGACGCAGTTAAGTTGATGTGTGATTAAGCAGGTCAAAAGCAAAAGCAGTTAAGATACTGCGTTAAGCGGAAGGCTTAATTATGTAACATTTATCGGATTTGTCGGAATAAGCGACTTTAACCTTATCCCCGTGAAAGTACCTGTCGTGGGAATACGCAAACATCCGTCTGCCGTTAAGCTCCAAAACAACCTTAAAATTAGAACTGTTCTTGTACTTCGGCATTACGCGGTTGCCGTCTTTGGTAAAGCCTGCGAAAACCGAAATTCCGATACAAGTCGCGCATACAATGCACTTGCCCTCGCCCGTCTTGTTCGCCGATTTCGGTGGGTTTTTGCGCACGTGCGACGAGCACGCTATAATAATAGCAACGAGCAGCACCAGACCCACGAAAGCGCCTATACACGCGAAAGTTATTTCCGTATAGTCAAAGGCTGCTGCAATAAACGCGCCGGCAACGAAAATTATCGTAAAAATAATAAAAACGATAGTTCCGGCTTTCAGCTTTTTACTTGCCGCCTCTTCAACTTCGCGCTGAAAGGCTAAATCCAGCATTTCCGCCGCGGCTTTCTCTTCTTCCTCCGTCTGCGCGTTTGCGTAATTGCTGAAAAGCTGCAAATACTTACCGCTCGTAAGGTTTCCCATCTCTTCGGCGCGCTTTTTATCCTGCTTTAAGGATATCACGGCGTATACTATGCCGAAAATTATATAATACCCGAAAAGCCCGGCTATACAAATTATCATGCCCGTAGAGCTTGCAAAATGCGCGGAAACGAACAAGCCTATAACCGCCGCAACAAACGGCAGAATAGCCGCAATTAAGACGGGCTTGGGAGGTGGTTTTCTGTTCATTATTTATTTTAGTCGGTTACGCCCTCGTTGAGCTTTGCAAGCAGCTTGTCCAGGTCGTTGCCGTGTACCATAACCGCCTGCTCGATAGTTTCGCCGTGAGCCATTGCACAGCCGAGGCAGTGCATACCTACCGCCTGTAAAATCTCCGCGCTGTTGGGGTTTATTTTGAGGCAGTCCACAATTAAAGTATCCTTAGTTATCTTTGCCATAATATTTTCTCCGTTTAAATTTATTAATATAAGTATAACACGGTTTCGGATTTTTTACAAATATTTTACCGTTAAAATTTTCCATTGACAAAAATATGCGCAGATTTTATAATTGAGGTATGAACCTTAAACGCTGTACGGATATAGCGCTTAAAGTTTGTACGGCGGCGCTGCTTGTTATTGCACTCGTACTTACTTTTACCGTATCCGACTATTACATATTCAATAAATTCGGCCAATACAACGCGGCGTTTATAATAAGCCACTGGTTTAAAAAGTCGGGGCTGCTGCTTTTGCCCCTGGCGGTGTTTTACAAAAAGCGGTGCTGCGCGGATATAGCAAAATACTTTTTGCCCGTTTTCGTTATAATATCCTGCTGCACCTTCGGAAGTTTTTTTGAAATTACCTCGGTCACCGACGCGTCCTCGCCGTCCGACAAAGTATACGCAAGCATTAACGAATTTATCAATAGACCCACTAATATGTCGTTGTTTTTCATATTATGCGCGCTGTATATCATCGACTGCGGACTGCTGTTTCTGCGCGACGGGTTCAAGGTAAATCCGCGCTCGTTCATATACCTGCCGATAGCAATTCTCGCGGTTATGCCGCTGAATATTTTTGAAAATTTCTTCGATATTAATACCATTCCGCAGGACAGCTTTTTAAGGTTCAGAAACTTTACCGTATGGCACTTTGCGGTGCTAATGATTGTGGCGGGCTTCACTGTCGGCGCGTACTATTTCCTTAAAAATAAAAACAGCGAAAGCCAGAAAAGCTTTCTTGTCGCGGGCGCTGTAATACTGCTCATTCAGTACCACAGTAAGGACTCCGTGGTTATGGGTGACGGATACAACGTTTACCACACGGTGTTCGCCTGCATACCGCTGTTTATATGCAATATAGGCGTATATATGGCAAGCTTTTCGGTGATTTTCAGAAAGCGCGTACTGTACGCAATATCCTTTTTCGTGCACGCTGCGGGCGCGCTTACGGTGCTTATTTACTTGGGCAGGGACGATATATCAAACTACGGAATATTTTGCAGTTATTCCATTTTGTACTTCTGCCTGACGCACAGCCTGCTGTTCGCACTTTCGGTTTTGCCGTCTGCGCTCGGTCACTACAAGTTCAGAATCAAGGACTGTATAATTCCGCTTATTTACTACTGCGGCGTTATTATAGTCGCGACGGTTGCAAGTGGACTTGTTACCTCGGCTTCGATGGGCTTTACATACGACGGCTACACCTTGCAGGAGGGCGAATGGCTTTACCCCAATTACGCGTTCACGCAAATCAACCCCCTGCCTATTCCGTTCAACTATATTCCGTTCAGAATTTGGAAATGCGAGTTTTACCTGTCCTACCTAATCGTTCTGTATCTCGTATACGTCGGTTTATTCTGGATATTTACGGGCGCGTACTATGCGTTCCTTGCCGTAAGAAAGCGGATATTCAGCCCCAAATCTGCCGTTGCGGTCGAAGCCGAAGCCGCCGCATCTGACGATAAAAACGAAGATTGACCCCCATATATGGCTTAAATAAAGCCGTCCGCGGACTTTTGTCCGCGGACGGCTTTTAATTATTTATGAGCGTATGATTTAACCGAGTTGGCTATGTTGTGCATATGGTCGCCTATGCGCTCCATATTGATAGCAAGCTGCAAGTAAATTGCTCCGGCCTCGGCCGTGCACGCGCCCTCGGTCATGCGGCGCAGGTGCGCGTCCTGCATCTTTCCGCACATATCGTCGGTTGCCTGTTCCTCGCGTTCTACGTCGGTCATGTACTTCAAATCGATTTCGGAGAACGTCGCCGCAACAAGCTTGTAAAGCTCAGAAAGGTGCGAGTCCATTTCCTGTATTTCCGCCGCTGCGTGCTCGGAAAACTTCGCGTTTGTTTCCGACATCTTTTCGGCGTACTCGACTATGTTTTCCGCGTAGTCGCCTATACGCTCGATATCCGAGGTAACGTGGTAGAACGACGATACTTTCTTTTCGTCGGTTTCCGCAAGGTCTTCAAGCGAAAGCTTTACGAGGAACGACGATATATAACTGTTGTAATCGTTTATATGTTTTTCGGTTTCGGCAAACTTTTCCTTCTCGGACAAATCGCCTGTAAGCAGCATATTCAGCGCGCGCTTGTAGTTATCGTACGCCTCCTTGCCCATATGCAGAATTTCCTTTCTTGCCTGGCCTACCGCAATGGCCGGAGTCTTTAACAGACGCTTGTCGAGCAGGTCGTACTCCTCAGCGCTCTCCGTATCGCCCTTCTTATCGGGCACGAACAGACAGGCAAGCTTTACAAGATAGTTTATGAACGGCAGCAGCACCGCGGTAGTCAAAAGGTTGAACACCATATGGAATAACGCTATCTGCCACTCGGTATCGGCAATGAAGCTGCCGAGGAACTGAGCAATGTATTTACCCGCAAACGCAACCGGCCAAATGAATATGAAGCAGCCGGCAACGTTGAAAAGAAGATGCACCATAGCCGTTCTTTTTGCGTTGACGCTTGCGCCCATTGAAGATATAAGCGAGGTCAAGCAGGTACCTACGTTTGCGCCGAGGATAATGCACATTGCCATCTGCAAGGATATCAGCCCCTTGCTTGCAAGTGAAATTACTATTGCCGTGAGCGCCGCCGAGGACTGCATAGCCGCAGTTAAAAGCGCACCCAGAATAAACAGAACGGGAATCTGCCAGGTTAAGACGTCCACCCCGTTGCCGAGGGCAATGAACATCTGAGCAACGGCCTGCCCAACTTCGCTACCCTCGTCCATAAGCTCGCCGACCGCGCCGCTCATTACGTGCAGGCCCACGAAAATAAGACCTATACCCTCAAAAATGTTGCCGATACGCTTGATTTTGTCATTTTTGCCGACTAAGGTTAAAACGAAACCTATAAAGGCAATCAAAGCGAACACCGCCGCAACCGAGAACTGTCCGCCGGCAGACGACAGCGCCATAACGAACGCCGAAATAGTCGTACCTATGTTCGCGCCCATAATGACCGAAGCCGCCTGGGCAAGGGTCATCAGCCCGACGTTAACGAAGCCGACTATCATGACCGTGGTCGCCGCGGAGCTGTTGACTATCGCCGTTATCGCCGCGCCCGTGCCCACGCCTATAAAGCGGTTCTTTGTGGCCTTGGCCATGAGCCTGCGCATAGATTTTCCGGCAGCCGTTTCAAGGCTTGCGCCCATCATGTTCATTCCCACCATAAATACGGCTATGCCGCCGAGAATGAAAAACGCGCTGTTGAATATGGTCAGCACGTCGCCCGTGGACAAACTTAATAAGGAATTTATCATAAATTTAAAGTTTTCTCCGTACGTTGAGTAAAATACGTATATATATTGTATCAACTTTATTCAAGCCTTGTCAAATGAAATTTTAAAGCCTTTTCGTTTGCGTTTTTTTAAGCGTTGTTTTATTATTGTAATATGTTTAATATAGTTTTGGTCGAGCCGGAAATTCCCCAGAATACCGGCAATATCGTAAGAACGTGCTCGGCAACGGGCTGTAAGCTTCACCTTGTGCGGCCCTTGGGCTTCGAGGTTGACGACAAGCACTTGAAGCGCGCCGGCCTCGATTACTGGAACGACGTTGAAATTTGTTATTACGACAGCTTTGACGAGGTCTTGCAAAAATTCAAGGACGCTACCTTCTACTACTTTACCACCAAGGGCTTAAAGCGGCACTCGGACGCAGAATTCAAAGAGGGCGACTTTTTAGTCTTCGGCAAGGAAACCAGGGGGCTGCCCGAAGAGCTTTTAAAGGCGCACAAGCCTAACTGCCTGCGAATTCCCATGGTAGGCGACACACGCAGCCTCAACCTTTCCAACTCTGTGGCTATTGCCGTGTACGAGGGCTTGCGGCAGCTCGACTTTCAGGGTTTTAAAGTTGAAGGTCAACTGCACAATTCAAAGTGGTAACGCTTTACTTTTTTTAAGCTTTATAATATAATATCTTTATGAAACTTGATAAAATAGTCGTTGCGAGCGGCAACGAGGGAAAAATCGCAGAGATAAAAGCGATATTCAAGGACGTCGAAATCGTATCCATGCACGAGCTGGGCTTTGACGGCGATATCGAGGAAACGGGCAAAAGCTTTAAAGAGAACGCAAAAATCAAGGCGGAGTTCATTGCAAAGATGTTCAATATGCCGGCGCTTTCCGACGACTCCGGTCTGTGCGTAAACGGACTGAACGGCGCGCCCGGGATATACTCGGCAAGGTTTTCGGGCGAAGGCCCTAAGGCCAACCGCGCACTGCTTTTAAAGCGTATGGAGCACGTTTACGACCGCCGCGCGCACTTCGAGAGCGCCGTGTGCCTGTGTATGCCAGACGGAAAAACTTACTTCGGCGAGGGCAGAACTTACGGCAAAATTCTTCAAGAAGAAATCGGCGACAAGGGCTTCGGCTACGACTGTCTGTTCTTCTCCGACGATTTGAAAAAGAGTTTCGGCGTTGCCGAAGAGGACGAAAAAAACACGGTATCGCACCGCTACCGCGCTTTGCAGGACCTGTTAAGTAAAATAAAATGAAGACGGTATTTATACTTTCCGACACGCACGGAAACAGGCGAGATATTGATAAACTCAATGATATTATGGGGGAAACCGACTATATTGTGCACCTTGGCGACACCTCGTCGGACGGCTCGTATATCCGCGCAAAGCACCCCGATAAAACATATTTGGTAAACGGCAACTGCGACCCCGTAAAGCTCGGCGAGAACGAGCTTGTGCTGGAAATCGAGGGCGTAAAAGTATTTGCAACCCACGGCCACTTATATTCGGCAAAGTCAAAGCTTACCTTACTTGCGGCACGGGCAAAAGAGCTCGGTTGCGCCGTTGCGCTTTACGGACACACCCACAGAGCGCGCGAGGATTTTATTGACGGGGTTACTCTCATAAACCCCGGCGCTATGTCAAGATATTGCGACCAAAGTTATTGCTATATGGTAATAAACGGCGGCAAATTTACACATAAAATTGTTAAACTCAATGATATTCGGGGGGCAATTGAATAAATTGCACCAAAAACCACAGGAGCTTATATGAAGTTCAAGCACACGTTCAACGTATTCGTAGACAACTTTTCAATTACCTACAAGCAGCTTTTATACAGGCTGATTATAGGGGTTATTTGCGGCGCGATTATCTTTGCCGGACTCAGCCCGTTTATACGCGGACTTTTAAATTCCGACTCCTTAAACAGGGTTTTAGGCGGAATTAAAAACTTTTTAATAAGCCTGTTGAACGGCGACATTAACGATTTGGGCAGCATATCGCATAAAATCAAGGAAGCTTACGCGGAATTCCTTGTTCTGCTTGAAACCAAAACTACTCAGATAACGCTGAGCATAATACTGTTAGTTGCGGTATATGCCGTGGGCAAATGGTTTGCCGGGCTTGGAAATTACGCCACCGCCGCCGTCATAAACGATAAGATGGCACTGAGAGCCGAATCGCCCTTTTTAAGCACCTTAATCAAAAATCTTAAAGAAGCTACCTTGTATAACCTGATATACGTGCCTCTTACCATTGTGTACGACGCGCTTATCGGCATTGCAATGTTCTACTTTATATTCTATCTGTTAAAAGTGTTCCTCCCCTTCTTCGTCTGCCTGTTCCTGTTCGTTGTGGTGATAGTCGTTGCAAACGCATTTAAAATGACTTTCACAGCCGACTGGCTGCCTGCGCTTATCCGCGGCAAGATGGGTCAGAAAGCTTCGTTTGTGTACACCTTTGCGCGCAAGGGCAAAAATACAATGAACGTCTTTTCAAACTTCGTAATTCTGCTGCTGATAATATTCGGGCTTAACGTTGCGGCACTCATATGCACGCTCGGCGTCGGTATGCTGATAACCGTTCCGGCAAGCTTTGTGATAATACTGAGTTTCGAGCTCGTAAACTACTACGACCGCGAAGAGATTAAATATTTCGAAGACAAGAACTCGGTAGTAAAACCTTTGAAAGAAAGCACGCCGACTCGCGAAGAGTTCTTCCGCGGCGACGAAGATTGATAATATTTGCACCTTTAAGCGGCGCGGACGGACTGTCCGCGCCGCTTTTTATGAAAAAGTTTTGAAAATTTCAAAACTTTTTCTTTCCGCCCTCTTTACATCGGACAAAATTTTTTATATAATAAACGAAATGGTATATCATTTAGTTTCAAGGTATATTATAAACAGGGAGGAAGACAATGAACTATTCAGAAGTATATAAGAGTTGGACAAGCGACGAGCGCCTCAACGCCGAGGCAAAGGCGGAGCTTGAAAAGATAAAAAACGATAAAGAAGATATCGAGTACCGCTTCGGTGCGGAGCTTGAATTCGGCACGGCCGGAATGCGCGGCATTATCGGTTACGGCACTAATATGATGAACGTATACACCGTTAAGCGCGCAACCCAGGGACTTGCCCGGTTTATAAGCACGCTTGGCGAGGAAGCTAAAAAGCGCGGCGTGGCTATCTCCTACGATACGCGCCTTAAAAGCGACGAGTTTGCAAAAGCCGCTGCCGAGGTGCTTGCGGCAAACGACATTTGCGCTCACCTTTACGGCGACGTTCACCCCGTACCTATGCTTTCTTTTGCGGTAAGAAATCTTAACGCCGTTGCGGGCATTATGGTTACTGCTTCGCACAACCCCAAGCAGTACAACGGTTATAAGGTTTACGGCGAGGACGGCGCACAGATGAGCCCCGAGGATACCGAGGTTGTAGTCGGTTTCATTAAGGAAATAGACGACTATCTCGGTATTCCCGAACCCACCGAAGAGCAGAAAAAGAAATATATCAAGATAATTCCTTCCAAGGTAGACAAAAAGTATTATAAGGAGCTTAAAAAGCTTACCCTTTCCAAAAAGGCCGTAAAAGCCTGCGGAAAAGATTTAAAGCTTGTGTACACTCCCGTTCACGGCTCCGGCTACATACCCGTTACCACTATTCTCAAAAAGATAGGCATTAACGCAACCGTAGTCGAAGAACAGACCAAAAAAGATACCGACTTTTCAACCGTAGAAGTGCCCAACCCCGAGTTCAAGGAAACGCTTTCTATGGGCATTGCGCTTGCAAATAAAATAGGCGCAACCGTGGTTTTCGGAACCGACCCCGACAGCGACCGCCTCGGCGTTGCCGTCAAGAACAAGGAAGGCGAGTTCGAAGCGCTTTCCGGCAACCAGGTGGGCATACTACTCCTCGATTATATCTTAACCCGTCTTAAAGAAGAAAACGCACTGCCTGAAAACGCGGCCGTAGTTAAGTCGTTCGTAACGACGGGCATGGCAAGAGCCATCTGCGATAAGTTCGGCGTTGCTTTATACGAAGTGCCCGTTGGCTTTAAATTCATAGGCGAAAAAATCAAAATTTGGGAAAAGACGCACGAGCACACCTACGTGTTCGGCTTTGAAGAGAGCTGCGGATACCTGCGCGGCACGCACGCTCGCGATAAGGACGCCGTCGTTGCGTCGATGCTGACCGCCGAAATGGTTTGCTACTACACCAGCAAGGAAAAGACCGTTTTCGACCGCTTACAGGAAATTTACGATACCTACGGCTACGTTTTGGACTGCAACATCTCTATCCCCTTCAAGGGCCTCAACGCTATGAAGGATATGAACGCGGTAGTCGACGGGCTTAAAGTTACGCCTGCGACCAAGTTCGATATTTATAACGTAACCGCAGTTCGCGATTACTCCAAGAACGTAAAAATAGACGTTGCAACTGGCGCAACCTCGGAAATAGGCTCTCCCCTTACCAACTGCGTTTACTACGAGCTGGAAAACGGAAGCTTTATCTGCGTCCGCCCGTCGGGCACCGAGCCGAAGCTTAAAATTTATTTCTCGGTAAAATCGCGCAACAAGCACGACGCCGAAGAAGCACTTGAAAAAATGCAGACAGCCGTCAAGGCGCTGCTTGCAGTAAAATAAAATTAAAGCCCCACGCTTACCGCGTGGGGTTAAAGCTTTATGAAAAAGATTTTTGCTATTTTGGCGGTAATTATAATTGCGTGCTTAGCCCTTACCGGATGCGTGGAAATTGACGAGCCGCCTGCGGAAACGACGGGAGTTACGGAAATGTATATTACTATTAACGGAAACAAACTGGAAGTTGCTCTTGCCGATAATTCGTCGGTAGCCGCGCTTGTGGAACGGTTGAAGCAAGGCGACGTAACGTACACCGCAAACGACTACGGCGGTTTTGAAAAGGTCGGAAGTTTAGGTTTCAGTTTGCCGACGAATAATTCCGAGATAACTACGGAGGCCGGCGACGTCATACTGTATTCGGGAAAT
>JAAUYR010000047.1 GCA_014805025.1 Clostridia bacterium
CAAGGACAGATATCTGTCCTTGCTTTTTTATTAATGTTTTGCTATAATGAATCTAAGGTAAACCGTCATTGCGAGGAAAGTTAGCGTCGTACCGAAGGTGAATGCCTTACGCGGTAATCCAGCACCACCTCGTCATTGCGAGGAGCGTTAGCGACGAAGCAATCCAGAAGAGAAGTAAATATGAAAAAGCAAGTTTCTTACGTATACATAATGTTTAATTTCAGAAACGGGGCACTGTATACAGGCGTAACTAATGATTTAATTCGTCGGGTTTGGGAGCATAAAAGCAAAGCCGTGGAAGGCTTTACTAAAAAATACGATATTGATAAACTTGGCTATTATGAAATATACACGAATATTACCGATGCAATTAAACGTGAAAAGCAAATAAAAGGCGGTTCGCGTAAAGCAAAATTAGAGTTAATAGAAACTATGAACCCAAATTGGGAAGATTTATATAACGGACTCATAACCTCGCAATGACGATTTAGTTTGATTTGTGATAGGTTTGTGCCACGCAACAGCAATTAAGATATTCGGCTGCGGCGACACGCCGCTAAATTTCAATTCATCGTAAATAAAAATAAGCCCCACGGCAAAGCCGTGGGGCGGTTTAATTGTAATTTATTTTACAGCAGGTTGATTATGTTGTTTTTTGCCCGAGGGCATAATAACGTGCATAATGTTTAGCAGCCAGCCGGATACGGGGAACGCCGCCTCTATCACGACGACAACGGTCAGTATCTTTCCGTAGTCCCATTCTATTTCCGCCCAGCCCTGATAGAACAGGCTGTCAACAATGTTCTTCGGCAACGCAAGCGCCGTAACGCAGATAGCAAGTACCGCCACGCACAGCACAATTCTGTAAAGGTTGAACGGCTGGCAAACTCTGAACACCATTACGAAGCCCGAGAACGTCAACGCTATCATACACATAGCCCGGTAATGCTCGCCGAATATCGACGGGTTAATTTCCTTAGTGACGTACATCGCCATAACGCAGATAATCATCAGTACTGCGCCGCTCACCGCGCCGCTCATAACGTGCGCAATAAACTTGCCCTGAACCCTGTCCTTGTTGGGCTGCAACGAGAGGAAGAAGGAGGGGATAGCGATAATCGCAATTTCCAGAAGCAGCATGTTCGACGGCATAAACAGATACGGCTGCCGCATTGCAATGCAGAGCAGTGCGAGTATCGCCGTGAACAGCGTCTTCATAAGGTAGAGCGAGGACGAGTTTTTAATGTTATTAATAACGCGCCTGCCCTCGCCGACGACTTTCGGCATGGAAGCGAAGTTGTTATCCATAAGCACAAGGTGGCTCACGTTACGCGCCGCCTCGCTGCCCGACGCAACGGAAATAGCGCAGTCGGCCTCTTTCAAGGCAAGTATATCGTTTACGCCGTCGCCCGTCATGGCAACGGTGTTTCCCTGCGACTTAATCGAGCGCACTAAAATTGCCTTCTGCTCGGGCGAAACTCTGCCGAAAACGGTGTACTTGTTGGCAACGTTTTCAACCTCTCTGTCGTTCAGCCCTTCAAGGGAAATAAACTTTTCCGCGTGCGCAATGCCTGCGCGCTTGGCAACTTCCGCAACGGTTACGGGGTTATCGCCCGAAATAACTTTAACGTCAACGTCGTTCTGCTTGAACCACTTAATAGTTTCAACCGCGTCCTCGCGCACGTTATCCGCAATGGAAATTATCGCAATGGGCTTCATAACCGCGGGCAGTTTTTCGCCGACGATAGCAGAGGTGGAGTGCGCAAGCACCAAAACCCTTAAACCCATCTGCGCGTACTGCTTAACGATTCTTTCAACCTTTGCGGGATACGGCTTCAATACGAACTCGGGCGCGCCCATTGCAAACGTTCCTACCTCGTCGAAGGTAACCGCAGAAAGCTTTCTCTTTGACGAGAACGGCAGTTTAGCAACGCCGGAGAATTTATCGCTGTAACCGAAGTGGTTATAAAGGGCAATGGAGGTCTGGTTGTTGTTATCAAGCTCCCTCAGCATACTGCCCATAATATCGTTTACGGAGTAGTCGCCAACGGTGTTTAAAATTACAACGTCGTTCACGCGCATTCTTCCGTCGGTGATAGTGCCCGTCTTGTCGAGGCACAACACGTTAACGCGCGCGAGCATTTCCAGCGAATACATATCTTGAACGAGGGTGTTAGACTTGGCAAGTCTCATAATACCCACGGCAAGCGCAAGCGAGGTTAAAAGCAGCATACCCGAGGGTATCATACCAATAACGACGGTGCAGGTACGCTGAATTGCGTAGTTAATATCCTTTGAGAACAGCCAGGGCAGTACCTGCTGATACGAGGCGTCCGTGGTGTCTATATTGTGATAGGTCATAAAGAACGTGCCTATCGCAATGGGAATAATAAGTATAGATACGCACTTAATGATAAGCTTTGTCGAGTTCATAAGCTCGGAGTTGGGGCGCTTATACTTTTTCGCCTTAGAGGTCAGTTTTTCAAGGTAAGTTTCCTTGCCGACCTTTTCAACCCTGAACTTTCCGCTTCCCGAGGAAATAAAGCTGCCGGCGTATAAAATATCGCCGATTTGCTTCTTTATCGCAATGGATTCGCCCGTCAACAGACTTTCGTTTACTTCAACCGAGCCTTCCGCAAGAATACAGTCGGCAGGCACCTGGTTGCCGAGCTCCAATAAGAGCACGTCGTCGAGCACAAGCTCTTTTGCCGGAATTTCCACGACCTCGCCGTCTCGCACGACTTTCACGGTATTCGCGGCAAGTATCGAAAGTTTATCGATAGCAAGCTTTGAACGGATTTCCTGAATAATGCCTATAACGATGTTGGCGGTGGTTATAATAATTACCAGATAGTTTGAAAACTTCTGGGTGTTGGCAATAACCAGCGCAATGAACGCAAACAGACACAACAGGTTAAAGAACGTACAGATATTCCCGACGAAAATACTTGCGTACGAACGCGAGAATTTCTTGTTTGTGTCGTTGAATAAAAACTGCTTGAAGCGCGTTTCAACCTGTTCGTTTGTCAAGCCCTTGTTAAGCTTGGGCGAAAACCTGTCAACCTTGGTGTTAACGGCCTTTTTGGGGTGGCGCTTGAAGTATTTGATAATTTTTTCCTTATCAAACGTCTCTTCGGGCTTAGCCTCGGCAGCGTCAACCTTTGTCGCCGGCTTTTGCTCGTCGCCGGGGAACAGCGCAATCTGCACCGCGCCGTCGGAGGAAACAACCGTCTCTTCGATAGCTTCCGGCTCTTTCACGGTTTCCACGGGCTTAGCTTCCACGGGCTTAGCTTCGGCAGGCTTAGTTTCGGCGGTCTTTTTCTTTTGGGTCTTTTTCTCGCCGTCATTACCTTCGTTAACTTTAAAATAAATCTTGCTCATACCGTATAATATTATAACACCAAAAAAACTAATTTTCAAGATTTTTGCGCTTCATTTAATTGCAATTCGGCATTATTTTAAGTATAATTAAGGCAATATTTTCCAAGGACGCCAAAAAATGATAGACATCAATTTAATTCGCGAAAATCCCGAACTTGTCAAAGAAAACATTAAAAAGAAATTTCAGGATAAAAAGCTTGTTTTAGTAGATAAAGTTATCGCTCTCGACAAATTAAAGCGCGAGCTTCAACAGGAGGGCGACAGACTCCGCGCCGAGCGCAACGTCATTGCAAAGCAGATAGGCGTTTATATGCGCGAGGGCAAAAAGGAAGAGGCGGACGCGGCAAAGCTCAAATCAAAATTCGATAACGAGCGTATAGCTGAAATCGAAAAGCAAACCGCCGAGACGGAAGCCGAGCTTAAAACGGCTATGATGGCTATCCCCAACATAATTGCGGACGACGTTCCTCTCGGCGAGGACGATACAAAGAACGTTCAGGGCAAAGTATTTTTAAAAGCCGCGAAAAAACCTTTCGACGTTCCCTATCATCTTGATATTTTAGAGAGCCTTAACGGCATCGATTTGGACAGTGCAAGGCGCACAAGCGGCAACGGCTTTTACTATCTTACGGGCGATATAGCTCGCCTGCACTCGGCAGTATTAACCTATGCCCGTGATTTTATGATTGATAAAGGCTTTACCTATTGCATACCGCCGTTCATGATAAGAAGCGACGTCGTTTCCGGCGTTATGAGCTTTGAAGAAATGGAAGGCATGATGTACAAAATAGAGGGCGAGGACTTGTATTTAATCGGCACGTCGGAGCACTCTATGATAGGCAGATTTATGGGCACGGTACTTCCCGAAAGCTCGCTTCCGCAAACGCTTACTTCGTATTCGCCCTGTTTCAGAAAAGAGAAGGGCGCGCACGGCCTTGAAGAGCGCGGCATTTACCGCATACACCAGTTCGAAAAGCAGGAAATGATAGTTATCTGCAAGCCCGAAGAAAGCGACACGTGGTACGAAAAGCTTTGGAATTACACGGTAGAGCTGTTCGTTTCAATGGAAATTCCCGTTCGTCAGCTTATATGCTGCTCGGGCGACTTGGCAGACTTAAAGTACAAGAGCTGCGACATAGAGGCGTGGAGTCCCCGTCAGAATAAATACTTCGAGGTCGGCAGCTGCTCCAACCTTACCGACGCACAGGCACGCAGGCTCGGCATAAGATACAAAAACTCCAAAACGGGCAAAAACGAGTTTGCGCATACGCTCAACAACACCGTCGTTGCTCCGCCGAGAATGCTTATAGCTTTCCTCGAAAATCATTTACAGGCGGACGGCAGCGTCTACATTCCGCCCGTACTCCGTCCGTATATGGGCGGCAAAGAAAGAATCGTTCCCAAAAACTAATAAAACGGCGGCGAGCTTTAAGCTCGCCGCCGTTTTATTTTATATTCAATAGTTTTTTAAACTTAGGTGCGTTAAATATCGTAATTTTAAAGCCGTTTTTCCGCAAGGCTTTCAGTTTTGCGCAGGTAAACCGCTTTTCAAGCGCAAGATACAAAACGATATTTTCTTTAAGCTTGGCGTCGAACGCTTTAATCTGTTCGCGGTCGAGCTGTTTTTTGTAGGCCGCGTAAATTGCGCTTGCGTAATACAGAATAAGCTTATTGCAAATCAAATCGAAAGCCGCAGAATACACGCCTTTTTCAAGCTTTTGCTTGTCCTTTTTAAACTCGGTTACGGCCGTAAGCAGGTTGTTTTCAACGCTTTCGGAATAAGTTACGGCAGTCTTTGCGACGTTAAATGGTTTAACGGCAGTCTTTGCAACGCTTTTGCAGGCGAGCGCGGCAAAAATTTCCGCGGTTTCCCTGTCGCAGTCGTCGCTCAAATCAAGCCCCTTGATAATCGAGGTCTTAAAGCAGCAGCCCCCGTCGAAAACTATCATATCCGCACTCGCGCTGCCGAGCACGTTTATAAAGCCTTGCGTTTCCTGATGTCCGAAGTTCTCGTCCACAAGGCAAACGTATTTGCCCTTGGCCTGCTTTACAGCGTTTTTAATTATAAAGCCGCTTTGGCGGTCTTCGTCGGTATATAAAAACTCAATCTCTTCCGAGGGCGAATTATCTTCGCCGTCGTATTTTTCACAAACAATAATGGTAACAAGCTTTTTCATAATTTATCAAATTATATTATATTAAAAAATAAAAGTCAAGGGTGCTTTGGTTGATATTTAAAATGCTCTGTGATATACTTTAAATGAAATTATGAAATTAGTATTTTTCGATATAGAGTGCGCAAGCGTACATAAAACGTATTCAAAAATCTGCGCGTTCGGATACGTCGTTTGCGACGAAAATTTTAATATTCTCGTAAAGGAAGATATACTTATAAACCCTCGCGGCAGGTTCGAGCTGACCGACAGAAAGGGCGAAAAGGGCATAACCCTGCCTTACGAGTATTCCGAGTTCAAAAAGCACCCGTCTTTTCCCTCGGTTTACAAAAAAATAAAATCGCTTTTAGAGGATAAGGACGCCTGCGTTTTGGGTCACGCCGTACTCAACGACGTAAAATACTTAAATCTCGAAACCAAGCGCTATAAGCTTCCGTCGCTGCACTTTAAGTTTTCCGACAGTCAGCTTATTTATATGACTTTCGTCAACGATTTTTCGCGGCAGTTCGGGCTTGAATCCATTGCCGAAAATTTGGGAGTGGAGTTCACGCCTCACCGCGCCGCCGACGACGCTTACGCAACCATGCGCATAGTCGAGGCAATGTGCAAGGCCAAAAACTGCGGATACTTCGAGCTTATAAAACTGCTCAGCATAACCGACGGCGAAATAGAAAATTACAACATTACCCGTCCGCAGTCACAAGCTTTCAAAAAGTATAATGCCGAAAAGCGCAAGGCAAAGGAGGCTCGCTCCAAAGCACGCGTTAAGTTCAATAACCATTTTTTAAAAAAGCGCTTTAAAAAGGACGGCAAGCTCGGCGGAGCAACGTTTACTTTTTCTAGGATAATAGAGGACGATTTGTCGCTTTCTATGCCGCTCGTCGATAAAATTTACGAAAACGGCGGCAAATACTCGCAACAGCTCGAATTCTGCAAATACTACGTTGAGGCGGAAAACGACGGCTCTGCAAGAACGGTTATGGCCAGGAACACTCAGGGCATTATAATAATAGGTTTAGACGGGCTGGGGGAACTTTTAAATGACTGAACTTCCCGAAGCCTTTAAAGAAAGAATGCGCGGTGAGCTTAAAGGGGATTACGAAAAATTCGCTTTAAGCTATCAGAAACCGGCAGAAAAAGGCATAAGGGTAAACACCCTTAAAATCACAACCGAAGAATTTCAAAAAATTTCTCCGCTTACGCTCGACGGCAAAGTGCCCTGGGCGGAAGGCGGTTTTTATTGCCTTGGCGAGGGTCTCGGCAAAACGATACTGCACGCGGCCGGGCTGTACTACGTGCAAGAGCCTTCCGCAATGAGCGCCGCGCCCAAGCTAAACGTAAGGCCTGGCGAGAGGGTGCTGGACTTGTGCTCCGCCCCGGGCGGCAAGGGCACTCAGCTTGCGCAGGCAATGAACGGCGAGGGTATACTCGTTTTAAACGAAATCGACTTTAAACGCTGCGGAATACTTGCCTCCAACGTCGAGCGGCTCGGAATAAAAAACGCTGTTATAACCTGTAAATCACCCGAGTATCTTGCGGAAAATATTTGCGAATACTTCGATAAAATTCTCGTGGACGCGCCGTGTTCGGGCGAGGGAATGTTCAAAAAGGAAGCTAACGCCATTCCCGAATGGAGTTTGGAAAACGTCAAGCGCTGCGCGGAAAGACAGGCTAAAATTCTTGAAAGCGCAGATAAAATGCTTGCAGGCGGCGGCACTTTGGTTTATTCGACCTGCACTTTTGCTCCCGAAGAGGACGAAGGTCAGATGGAAAGCTTTTTAAAAACTCACGATTATAAACTTTCGGAAATGAAAAAACTTTTACCGCACGAGGCTCGCGGCGAGGGGCACTTTTACGCCGTTTTGCAAAAGCAGTCGGGTGAAAGGCGCGACCTTCCCGAATTTTCCGGTTTTTCACGCGGCGGCGCTGCGGTTAAGTATTTTAACGAGTGGGCGAAAGGTGTTTTGCATATTGAGTTTGATAGACTTTATCAGACGGGTAACGCAAATCAAACTCATATTTATGCGTTGCCGAAAGATATGCCGTCGTTCGGTTACGCGCCTATGCGCTCTGGCGTTCAGCTTGCAACCGTGAATACTGTAAACGGCAAGGTAGAACCTGCGCACGCGCTTGCTATGAGCTTAAAAGCCGGCGAGGCGGAAAGCATAGAGGCGGACGAGAGTACCGCGCTTAAATTTCTGCGAGGTCTGACATTCGAGTGCGACCCTGCAATA
>JAAUYR010000048.1 GCA_014805025.1 Clostridia bacterium
CTTCTGGACGAACCGCTTTCCAACCTCGACGCAAAGCTCAGAACTCAGATGCGTTCGGAGATTTCCAAGCTGCACAGCAAAATTCAGACGACGTTCATTTACGTAACTCACGACCAGGTCGAAGCAATGACCATGGGTACTCGTATAGTCGTTATGAAGGACGGTTTCGTTCAGCAGATAGACACGCCGAGAAATCTTTACAGCTACCCCGTAAATAAATTCGTTGCAGGCTTTATCGGAACTCCGCAGATGAACTTCTACGCAGGCAAGCTCAAAGCTGACGGCGATAAGGTGCGCGTAACTTTCGACAATACCGACGTTGACATGGTAGCGCCCTACGAGTATTTTGCAAAAGCCGACATAAGATATCTCGACGGCGAAAAGCCCGTAACTTTGGGAATTCGTCTCGAACACGTTTCCGTTGACCCCGAACAGTATCCTTACAAGGCAAAGTGCCGCGTTTCGTATACCGAGGATTTGGGTATCGACGGTCAGGTTTACGCAGATTTCAACATTAACAGCGAAGATACCGTTACCGAAAGCGCAACCAAAATTATCATTAAAGCTCCGGCAGGCGTATTCTACCGCGCAGGTGAGATAATAGATATTTCGATGGATTTATCCAAGCTGCACATTTTCGATACCGAAACGGAAAAGACGATAGCGCCCCGAATTCCGCTTGAAACTATTACAACCGGTAAAGTCAAGGGCGGCAAGCTCAGCGTGTTCGGCGCGAATATCGGCTTGCCCTCTGCAATACAGCCCGAGGACGGTGAGTACGAGCTTCATATTCCTACGTCCGCAATTTCTGTCGGCGGCGAAATCAAAGCGCAGTTTGTTAAAAACGAAGAGATTAACGGTCAGAACCTTGTGCAGCTGAATATAAACGGCAGGGCGGTCTTTGCGCTCGCGGCAAGCGACGCCGACGTAAACAGCGGTCTTTCGCTCGATTTGAAGCAAGTTGCCTTTATAAAGGACGGAGAGGAAGTAGTTAAACCCTTACCCAACGAAAACGAGCTTGAAGGCAAAATTGTAAAGAGCAAAAAGCAAACCGAGGGCGAAAACGGCAAGAAAGTAAACGAGATTGTATTTAATCTTGAAGTAGCCGGCAAATCCTTTGATTGTCCTTACGACGTTGCCGAAAAGATTATAAACGGCGGCGGACTTAAAATATTCAAAACGGCTTTGGGAGTAAGATTTGCTCCTGACGGCGTTACGCTTGGCGAGGGCGGTATTCCGGCGCACGTAGAGCGTATTCTCGATTACGGCAAAGAAAAGTTTGCGGAGTGCAGCGTAACGGTTATGCAGCCCGTGCCCGTGGAAGAGAAACCCGTACCGACTAAAAAGTTTGCCAAGTTTGCTTATAATTTTAAAGAAAAGTTTACAAAGTTAAAAAAGACGGTGTATGAGCCCGTGGAGAAAAAGGTTTATATTGCAGTTGACAATAGCTTCAACGGAAGAGATATAGACATTATTCCCGATATTTCGAAATGCGGCGTATTTGAAATTGAACAGGACATTCGCCTTGTATAATTAAAAGCAAAAAAATCACGCGTCGAAAGCGCGTGATTTTTTTTGCAATTGCCGTTTAACGGGTTGAGTTTATTCGGCTAAACGTTTATAATACATAAGACGAGGTGTTGTTATGGAAAATTTTGTCGGCTGGCTGAAATTTTATTTTCTCGGATTCTTTTCAAACGAGCTTTCTCAGGAAGGCGCTTCGCGTTCGTTCTGGAACGTTTTGTTGAGCTTTCTTATTGCGTTTATTATGGTTTGCGGCGGACTTGTTGCAGGGTACGTTGCTTCTTTCGGCGTGCATTATAAAAATGCCGATGACTTCCGTACTTTTTTGTATACGGCTTTCGCCGACGAAAGCTCGGCTTCGAGAATTAATTTATCGCTGAGCGGCGGCAAGCTCCTTGCGGAAATTCCCGACGGCAAGCAGAGCGTCAACTCGCTTATTGAAGAAAACGGCGAGTACGTCGTAAACGGTTATAAGCTGGTGTTGGATACTCGCGCCGCAGATTCGACGTTTGACGATTTTAAGCTGACCTGCAAGAGCTCGGACGGCACGTTAATTACTTACGAAGAGTATAAAGCGTTGCCCGAAGCGGACAAAAATAACGCTTCCGTATCTATAACTTACAGCGGCAAGGCGGTGGATACCGCGTTGAAGCAGGACGAATATTCAGCCTATCTTGACGGCGCTACCGATGTTTCGGAAGCTTACGAGGCTTTAAAGCAAAAGGTGGGCGAGCTTGACGATAAGACATACGCCGACGAAATTTACAAACTATATATTAAATCGTATTATCCCATACTTACGGGCAAGGACTCGTACGGGGATGCGCCCACGCTCAGAACATACTATATGAATTCAAACATGTATGCGAGCGAGGATAAATATTTAATTCTTTTGGACGACGTATGCATCTGTACGTTTAAAACGACCAAAGGAATTGCCGTAGACTACGCCGGGAATTTCAACAAAACCGACGATACAGTAATTACGGCGGACGGGTTAACTTCAAACGAAATGCAGGCCAATATGGACAAGTTTATTAAAGATACGTTCAGCAGCGGCAACGGCCTGAATTTTCTCGTATACGTAGTAAGCATATTCAAACTGCTCCCGTTGTTTGCGGTTATAATGGTATTCGTTTCGCTTGTATGTTTCCTCGTTTACAAAGTAAAGCATCTGGAATTTTACGGCAAGTTCATCGGAATGTTTAAGGTGACGGGCTCGTTTATATTTATAAGCTCGGTTTTGGCTTTTATTACGGCTTTAATTTGTTCGTTCTTTTTATCAAGGGGCACGGTGTATATTATATCCGGCGTAACTTTGGTTGCGGTAATGACTATACGTCTGGCGGTGCTTGTAATTATGGAAATGGTAAAGACCAAAAAGTCGACCGAAACCGAATAAATTATGAATGACTACCGTTATAAAGTAACTGCGGCAGGCAGAATAAACATAATAGGCGAACATATAGACTATTGCGGCGGCCGGGTAATGCCGGCGGCAATATCGTTGAAAAACACGGTATATGTGCGGCCCAACGGCACAAATACGATAAATTTAAGCTGGACAACGCTGCCCGATAAGGTAACGCTTGATATAGACAAGCTTGAAAGCTACAAGGGTCTTAAATGCGGTAATTATCAGGCAGGTTCTGCATATATGTGGCAGAGAGCCGGACATAAGATAACGGGTTGCGATATGTTGCACGACTGCACCGTTCCGTTCGGAAGTGGCTTGTCAAGCTCGGCGGCAATAGAGGTTTCAACGATAGCCGCGCTTGCAACGATAGCCGGCGAGCCGTTAAACAAGGTTGAAATTGCCCTAAAAGCTCAACAGGCGGAAAGGGAGTATGCCGGAGTAAACTGCGGAATAATGGACCAGTTCGCTTCGGCCTGCGGTAAAAAAGACAGCGTAATGCTTTTGGACTGCAATACTTTAAATTGCGAGTATTTACCGTTACGGTTGGGCGATTATTCATTGGTAATTACCAACTGTAATAAACCGCACAATCTTATACAAAGCAAGTATAACGAACGTAGGTCAGAGACGGAAGATGCGTTGAAAATTTTGCAGCGCAGTGTTGATATAAGCTGTCTTGCGGATTTAAGCTTAATGCAGAGTAAGAGTTATACCGAAGTGCTGCCGCCCGTATTAAAAAAGCGCGCGGAACACGTCGTAGGCGAGTGCAACAGGGTGCGTAAAGCGACTATCGCTTTAAAGGCCGGAAATATAGAAGCGTTGGGCAAGCTGCTTAACGAGTCGCACAAATCCCTGAAAGAGCTTTACGAAGTAACGGGCAGAGAGCCGGACGCGCTTGTTAAAGCGGCGCAAAGCCATCCTTATTGTCTTGGGTCAAGGCTTATGGGAGGCGGTTTCGGCGGATGCACGATTTCGCTTGTAAAATCTGATTGCATAGACGAGTTTAAAGAGTTCGTCTATAACGAATACTTTTCCGAAACGGGCTATAAAGCCGAGTTCTACGACGCCGACATTTCCGACGGTATTACGGTGACCTCAACTTTTTAAATGCCGCAATAAAAATATACTTGACAGTATTCAGCGGTAATATTATAATGTAATTACAATTTAAGTTGTTCTTTGGGGCGGAGTGAAATTCTCCACCGGCAGTAAAGTCTGCGAAGAGCGCGCCTCGCGTTCCCGAACGGGTGAAATTCCCGTACCGACGGTAAAGTCCGGATGATAAAAGAACGTTTAAACGGTTTTATCGTTTTTTGCGCCCCGAAGTATTTTCGGGGCGTTTTAAACGCAAAGAACGACTTTTAAATATTTTTTTAAGGAGTTCTTTTTATGGATGAAATCACACAAGCAGAGAATGTCAAACCGAGCAAAAAGGAAGTTTTAGCAAGTTATTTTACGGCAACGCGCATTGCGTATATGGCTATTTTTACGGCGATATCCTACGCCGTGGGGCTGCTCGATTTTTCGCTTTTGCCGGGTTCGCCCGTAAGCTTTTTAAAGCTTGACTTTTCAAACGTGTTCGTGCTTATCGGCGGATTTGCGTTAGGGCCTGTGGCGGGCACGGTCATAGCCGTGTTAAAGGAGCTTTTACACGCAATAACCGTCGGACAAACTGCGTTCGTAGGCGAGCTTGCAAATATTTTAATGGTTTTGCCGTATATGCTTATACCCTCGCTTATTTATAAAAAGCATAAGGGTATCAAAACGGTAATCTGGTCGATAGCTCTCGGTTGCGCCGGCCAGTGCCTTATTTCCATTCCCGTAAATTATTTTCTTACATTCCCGGCGTTTATGAAGGCTTTCGGAGGCACATGGGCGAGCGGACAGCAGCTGTTCCTTGATTTATGGTATTGGGCGCTGCTTTTCAACTTTATAAAAACCGTGTGCATTTCCGCGGTTGTGCTTTTATTGTACAAGCCCTTATCCGGGCTGATTAAACTGACAAGCCGGAAATTCGACAAGCGTAAATAAAATAAACGGCGCGAGCAAAATTTGCTCGCGCCGAAACTCTTTTTAAATTTAATTTTATCTTGCGCAGTCAAGAACAACATAAGCAAGAGGAGAAAGACCACAGCTTTCAACGCTTTCGTCTAACTCGTTAAGCTCATCGTAAATGCTCATCTTAACACCTCCTTAAAAATTGCATTATCCGTTATAAGTCAATTAAAATCTTTCTTTTGAATTTTTCAGAAGCACGGCGTTTGCTAAGCCGGTAGTCGAATTACCGAACGCCATAAGAAACATCAAAGGGAACGTACTGGACCCGAAATCGTCTCTTTTTTCTTCCTCGTAATATAAATCCTCAAACATTTACCACACCTCCCAGAGGTAGTCAACCGAGCTCTCTTTCCCGATTGCAAGAGCAGTATAGCACTGCGTTTTTTGTTAGTCAACAACATTTTAAAAAATTATTGAAATTTTATTTTTGTTATTTACTAACACTATTCTATGTTTATTTGGATAAAATATGTTAACTTTCCTATAAATAATTTTTTTCGCTGAACAAATTTTACAAATATAACAAAAAGTTTTATTTTTTAACATAATAAAGCCGCCGCCGAAATTTTCGGCGGCGGCTTTTAAGGTTTTTCGGGGTATTGCGGAAATGACTTATAATTATTTGGGATTTATTTCGAGATAATCGTCGGGGTCAGCGAGCGTGCCGTTTTTGTAAATTTCGAAGTGCAGGTGGTCGCCCTCTTTGTTTTCAACGCCGGTTGCAGTAGCAATTGTTCCTATAACGTCGCCGCGGCTTACGGTAGTGCCGGCTTTAAGCGACTGAACGGGGTCTATAAACTTATAAACCGTGGTAACGCCGTTGGCGTGCTCGATAGTAACCACTGCGCCGTACAGAACGTCGTTGACCGAAACTTCGGTAACCTTGCCGTCAACGGCCGCATAGACCTGAGTGCCTGCGTTAGCGGAAAAATCAAGGCCGTTGTGTTCGCGGTACCAGTCCATAGTCTTGTCGTATGCAAAAACCTGACCGCAAGTTAAATTTGCGTTGTTTACCGGCATAATGAATACGTACGATGTGGAAGTATCTAATATGGGCTTGTCGTCGTCGGGGTCTTTGTTGCCTTCGTCGGGAGGGTTGTTGTCAACCGGAGGGTTTTCAATAACGTCCTTGGGTAAGCTGTTGTTTCTCAATCCGAAGACTACGCCTACGGTAACAGCCGCCGCAACAAGCAAACAAGCCGCTACTACGAGATAAGTCGTCAGAATCTTTTTCTTAGTGGGTTTTGTTCTTTCTTTGTTTTTCATAATTTAACTCCTTTATTATGTTCTTGCCGTCAATTTTCCGTTTTATTCAGTACCCGCCGAAAATTATCGGTGAAGCTACTTTAACCTTTTCGCCGCGCACTGAAACGTGCAGGTTTATCTTTGTTCCGTATAAGTTAACCGAGTAGGGGAGGTCGGCGGTGCAGTAATAGTTGACGCTGTCGGAAAGCTCTTCGCAGGCTATAACTTTGCCGTTTACCTCTTTTAAAAAGCTCTCGAAATCGAAGTCGTCGTACTCAGTTGCTTCGCCGCAGACTTTGCTAAGCGTAAGCCTTTTAAGCGCCGCGCCCGAATTGACCGTAACTTCTCTGCAATCTTTCGAGCTTGTCCCTACGTAGAAGGTGTAATTGCCTTCGCCGTTAAAGCAAAGCCTGTCCGGCAGAGCCGCGACTGCCGACAAAACTGCCGCTACCGCAACGGTCAGAAACAGAATTTTAGCAAGCCGCATACCGCACCTCCTTAAAAGTTACGCGTTTTTTATTGCCAACAAGGTAAAAATATAAACGTGTGTAAAAAAATTTTTTTAACAAAAGCGCGGCGCGGACAATTTTTATTGTCCGCGCCGCGTCGTTATTACTTTATTAAATTATTTGCATCCACTACAAGTTTTGCAGTTTCCGCTGCATTTTTTAACGGTTTTGCCCGTTGCCGAATACATCTGACCGCAAAAACTGCGCTCGGCAGGCCGCCCACAGTCGGGGCAACGGACTTCGTCGTCGTATCTTTTTACAAGCTCTTCGAAATTTTTATTGCAATTTTTGCAAACGTACTGCAAAATAGGCATAAGTTATTTGTTTTTCCTGTCCGGTTTTTCGTGTTTTTTTCTTTTCTTTTGTTTAATGGGATGCTTGAACGGGTTGCCCTTCAACAGGACTACCGCAATGCACGCCGTTAAAATAACCGCTACTGCGGTAACCAGCCAGAACCAGCCCGTCTGCGCGAAAGTTACTCCGTTTTCGCCGGGAACGGGCATATTCATTCCCCAGAAGCCGGCTATCATTGTAGGCACGGCAAGCAGAATTGTTATTATGGTAAGCGTTTTCATGTTATTGTTGGCGTTGTTGGATATAACCGAGCCGTACGCGTCCATGGTAACGCTCAAAATGTTTTTGTAGATATTACAGGTTTCGATAGCCTGTTTATTCTCGATGCTTAAATCGTCGTATAAGTCCTGATAATCCTCGTGCGTAGTTACGGCCTCTATTTTAGAGAACTTTTCGTGCACGCGCTCGTTAGAGGTAAGCGAGGTGGAGAAGAACACCAGCGAGTTCTGCAAATCCAGAAGCTGAATAATCTCCTCGTTACGCATGGTTTTACCCATTTCGTTCTGAATGCGGTGGTTTTTTCGGTCTATCTGTTTCAGACAGTACAAAAACCTTTTAGCGTTGCCGAGCATAAAGGTCAGAGTAAAGTGCACGGGCATTTCGCTTTTTACCTTTTCCCTGCCCGTAATAAAATCCTTTAAAACGGTGTTGCCTTTCAGACAAACGGTTACTATACAATTCTTATTATATATAATGGCAAGAGGAAGAGTGGTATAGCTGTCGCCGCTTGCGCCCTCTTCAATAATAGGGCAGTCCACGACGAACATGCTGCAACCCTCGTCGAACTCCGAACGCGCGCGCTCTTCTTCGTCGAGCGCGGCCTTAATCATATCCTCGGGCACGCCCGTAATATTAGCTACGTCCTCGCACTCGTCGTCGGTAGGGTTGACCATATCTACCCAGCAGTTCTTTTTGAAATTTTCCGATGCTTCCATTCTGCCGCCCTCGGCGGTGAAGAAATATTTAACCATATAGCGCCTCTCAAAAGTTTGCTTTATCCCGTATTTTGGGCAAAAAAATACACGGAATAATATTCCGTGCCTTGCAAACCTTCTCTTTTCGCTTTGGTACGGAATTATTAATTCTTTAAGTTATAACAACTGTCTGGAACGTCCATTTCCTGCTCCGTCATTAAAATTATTAAACTGATTATATACCATTATATATATTTTGGCAAGTATTTGTTAAAAAATTCTTTTGAAAGAGCGCGGACAAAGATTTGTCCGCGCTCTTAGCATTATATAAGTATTTTACCTTCTACAAACGATTCAAAAAAACCTTCCAAATCGGTGCCGCTCTTAATGAAGCACCCGTACAAATCCTCCGCCGAGGCAATTTTGCCGACGTTGTTTTTAAAATAGGTCTTTAAACCGCTTAAAAACTTTTCGTCGCCGATGGAGTTGCGTAAGGTGTCAAACATAATAAGCCCCTTGTTATAGGTTACGTTGTTGTACTCGAACTCGCCGGAGTATTCGCAAAGCTTTCTCGACATACTGGTATCCACCGAGCCGTTGAGCTGGTTGTATACCGAGAAGAACGCCCTGTACGCGTTCGTAGCCGTCTTTACGAGTCCGGTGCGAGTAAACCCGTAAGTGGGGTTGTTTTCAAAGAACATCAAAGTGGAGTACTCCGCAAGTCCCTCGTCCTGCCATGCGTTGTTTATCTGGTCGCTGCCGACCATTGCGTACCACCACTGGTGCGCGTTTTCGTGAACGATAGTATAAACGTTGTTGTCGGAGTCCAGCCCGTCGGCTATCATTGTGAGCGCCGGGTATTCCATACCGCCGTAGCAGAAGCCCGTCTGCACTACCGACAAAGTGGGGTACATATACTGCCCGAATGTGTTTGAAAAATACTTTACGCTTTCCGCCGCGGCAGAAAGGCTAACCTGCGCGTTGCTGTCGGATATGTAATAATAGCTGACCTCGACGCCGTCTACGTTTTCCGATATAACCTCGAACTTATCGGAAAGCACGAGCGCGAAGTCGCGTGCGTTGTTCAAAGTATAGCTGCATTTTTTTCTGCCGTCGGTTACGCTCTCGGAAACGACTTTTCCGCTCGACGCCGCGGTAAGGTTTTCGGGCATATCCAAGGTTACCGTATAGTTTGCGCATTCGGAAACGAACGGGTCGCCGCAGTAGTAGTAGGGGCATTCAATAAACCCTTCGGCAGAGTACGCGCAGAGCACGGGATAGAAGTTGCCGAGGTTTACGGTATCACGGGTTACGCCGGTGCGGTGATTGACCTTGGCAAGTTTAAGCGTGTACGAAATTTTAATTTCCACGCGCTGTTCAGGGTAAACCGGCTCTACCAAATTCACGGTCAAAACGTTCTCGTCCTCGCCCGTAATCGTCCAGCTTGCGCAGTTCTCAACGCCGGTCACTTCCATGCTTCCGTAGCTTTTGCCCCCGTAATATGCTTTGTTTTCGTAGGTTTTTGATACCGGAGCATAGGTTGCGCCCTCGCGGAAAGCGTTGCCGTAAAGGTTGAACTTTAAATCGTTTATTTCGTTTTCCGTTGAGTTGTAGTAGTCGAAGTCCACGGTGCCCGTAAGCGTTTGCGTTTCGTCGTCGTAAATGGCGAAAATATCGTACGCGCTTACGCCTTTGTTTTTGTCCTTAGCGCACGCGGATACGGCAACGGCCAAAACCGCCGCGCATACGACAAGTAAAATACAGATAAATTTTTTCACAATACCACCTCAAAATCTGTGTAAATTAATGTATGCTTGCCTGTCCCCGTTAAGAACATATTTTTAATTTATAAAATAAAATATACGGTATGGTATTTTGTGTTGTCACCGACGGAAAAGTAAGCGAAACCGAATCTCTGCCCGAGTGCGATATAGCCGTATTCGGTTTTTCGGGGCTCGGCGAAGTCGATTTCGAGCGCGAGCTTAAAGGCGAAACGGAAAAATTCGAGGAAGTTGCAAGGCTTTCCAAGGCCTGCGGCTGCGGTCTTTTGTGCGGCTGCAAAACGCTGAGCCGCGGCGTTACGCGCAAGTCGTTGGCGGTTTCGGATAAGGGAAAGCTACTCGGCATTTCCGATATGAACCACGTAATCGACGGCGAGGAATACAAGAGCGGCGCGTCGCTCGGCTTTTACAAAGTCGGCGGCTGCAAGGTGGGGCTTTGCATAGAGAACGACCTGCTTTTCCCCGACGCGATAAAATCGCTTTCCATGTGCGGCTGTAACGTGATAGTCGCCGTGCTCGAAGAAGTGCGCGACAATCTTCCGCCGCTGCTCGTTCGCGCGTACTCGTATCTGTACGGCGTGCCCATAATTATGTGCGCCGGAAAAACGGCTTATTTCGCGGATATATCGGGGGCAATCGCAACTTCAACGCAGAAAAACGCGCTGTTTGAAGTCAGTCCGCAAAGCAGATACCACTTGGTAACCGTTCGCCGCCGCGGAATATGCGCTGACGCGCGCGAGGATTATTAAATAATTAATTATTTAAAATCTTTGTTTCCGCTTGTAATTTTAAAATTACTTTGCTATAATGTCATTACTGAAAATTTCGGCTTTTAAAGAGGTTTTTATATGTACAGTATGACGGGCTTCGGCAGAGGCGAATACAAGCAAAGCGGCGTTGAACTGACCGTGGAAATAAAGACGGTAAACAACCGTTATCTTGACGCTTCCATAAAGTGTCCGCGCATATTCTCCGCACAGGAGGAGGCCGTGCGCGCAACCGTCCGCGAAAAGCTGACGCGCGGTCATGCGGACGTTTTCATATCCTATACGGACAAGCGTGAGCGCGAAAAAGTTTTGCGGTTCGACGAAGCCGCGGCAAAGTCCTACGTTGATGCGGCGAAAAGGGTTAGCGGTCTTTTCCCCGAAATAGAAAACGATATATCGGTCGTAAACGTTCTGCGCTTCCCCGACGTTATCCGTTCGGAGGACGCTGCGGCAGCCGACGACGAGCTTATAAATGCGCTGGAAGTTGCGCTCGAAGCCGCGCTTGAAAAGCTGAACGCAATGCGCGAGGTAGAGGGCAAAAAGCTTGAAAAAGATATGCTGTCGCGCATGGACACTATCGAAAAGCTCGTGGGACAAGTTGAAAAGCGCGCGCCGCTGGTTGCCGAAAATTACAGGGCAAAGCTCGAAGCCAAAATGAAAAAAATTCTCGACGGCGTAGAGGTTGACCAGGGCAGGCTTCTGACCGAGGTCGCGCTGTTTTCCGACAAGAGCAATATCGACGAAGAGCTTACAAGGCTGCGCTCGCATATCTCGCAGTTCCGCGAAATCTGCAAGGAAAAGCTCGTTGGCAGAAAGCTTGACTTCCTCGTACAGGAATTCAACCGCGAGAGCAATACCATATGTTCGAAATCCAACGATTTGGAAATAACAAGGCTGGGGCTTGCGCTCAAAAACGAAATTGAAAAGGTGCGCGAGCAGGTGCAGAACGTAGAATGAAAAACAAGCTTATAGTACTTTCCGGCCCGTCCGGCGTCGGCAAAGGCACAATTGTAAACCGACTTTTGCAAAAGGGCAACTTCGCGCTGTCCGTATCCTGCACGACCCGTGCTCCGCGCGAGGGCGAAGTGGACGGAGTTTCCTACTTTTTCATATCCAAACAGAAATTTGCGGATATGATAGAAGAGGGCGGCTTTTTAGAGTACTCCAACCACTTTGAAAATTTTTACGGCACGCCCAAAAAATTCGTTGAGGACAGGCTCAAAGAAAAGGACGTAATTTTAGAAATCGAGGTTGACGGCGCTTTGCAGATTAAAAAAGCCCACCCCGAAGCCCTGCTTATAATGATACTTCCGCCCGACGAAAACGAGCTTCGTTCAAGACTGATTAAGCGCGGTTCGGAAAGCCAAGAAAAAATAGAAAGCCGCATAAAGAGAATGGACTACGAGCTTTCCAAAAAGCAGTTTTACGATTACACGGTTATAAACGACGATTTGTCCGCCGCGGTAGCCGAAATCGAGAGCATAATAAAAAAATCAAAATCCAATTAGGAGTTTAAATATGATAAACCAACCCCCCGTAGATTTACTTATCGACCAGCTCGGCACGGACGGTCAGCCCGTATCGCGCTATTGTCTTTGCGTTGTTGCGGCTAAGCGCGCAAGACAGATTATCGAACAGACCGCAGGCCAGTCCACGTCCAGCACCGACGTTATCAAAGAGCTTGCAATTGCCAGCCGCGAGATTGCCGACGGCAAGATTAAGTGCGTTAAGGACTAAGTGTACGCACAGGTTATCGTTGACATTGCCCACAGCCAGGTGGACAGAATATTCGAGTACTCCTGCCAAAGCGATTTAAAGACGGGCAGTCGGGTAAAAGTACCCTTCGGCGGACGGGTTATCGACGGCTTTGTAATAGGCCTGTCCGAAACTTGTTCGCTTCCGCCCGAAAAGGTAAAACCTATAAAGGAAGTATTCGACGAATGTCCTGCGCTCGTCCCCGAATGTTTTTCGCTGATGGAGCGCATTTCCTCGCGCTTCCGCGTGCCCAAGGCCGCGGCGCTCAGGCTGTTTTTGCCCTCGGAAATGCGCCAGGGCAAGGTGCGCGAAGCGTACAAAAAATACGCTAAACTCAATGATATTCCCGTACCAATTTCCAAATCCGCCAAAAAACAGGCGGAAATTTTAGACTTTTTAAAAGACCGTGAAGAATACGAGTTTACCGCGCTTTGCGATAAATTCGGCCGCGGCGCAGTAAACGCGCTGGTCGAAAAAGGCGCAATATCGATTGAAAAGCGTCAAATAAAGCGCAATCCCCTCGGCGGAGTTTACAGCGAGGAATTGCCCAAAACTTTAACATATTCCCAGGCCAATGCGATAGAAAGCATTGAAAACTCGCCTAAAAGCGTGCATTTGATTCACGGCGTTACGGGCAGCGGCAAAACGGAAATTTACCTGCAAATAATCGCCCGTGAAATTGCAAAAGGCAAGACGGCGATATTCTTAGTGCCGGAAATTTCTTTAACTCCGCAAATGCTCGCGCAGCTCCGCGCAAGGTTCAAAGGCGAGGCGGCAATTCTGCACAGCGGACTTTCGGCCGGCGAAAAGTTCGACGAATGGTGGCGGCTGCGCTCGGGCGAGGCTAAAATAGCCATCGGCGCGAGAAGCGCAATCTTTGCACCGCTTGAAAATCTTGGCGCGATAATAATCGACGAGGAGCACGACACTTCCTACGTATCGGAAACGGCGCCGAGGTATTCCACTCTGGACGTCGCTAAAATGCGCGCCGAGTACAACGGCTGCAAACTTATTTTGGGCAGTGCGACGCCCTCCGTCGAAAGTTACATAGAGGCAAGCGAGGGCAGGTATAACCTTATAACCCTGACCGAGCGCATAAACAAAAAGCCCTTGCCGGAAATTATAATTTCGGATATGCGCAGAGAGGTTCGGCGCGGCAACAACTCGGCCTTTTCCAAGGCGCTCCGCGACGAGCTTGACGAAACGCTTAAAAGCGGCAATCAGGCTATAATCTTTTTAAACCGCCGCGGCTATGCAAAAACGGTTATCTGCCGTGACTGCGGCTACGTTGCCAAGTGCAACGACTGCGACGTTTCCCTTGCCTACCACAGCGAAGAAAACTGTCTTAAATGCCACTACTGCGGCGCAAAGTACAAAATGCTTACCGCCTGCCCCGAATGCGGCGGCACTCACGTGCGTTTGGGAGGTACTGGCACTCAGCGCGTCGTTGTCGACTTAAAGGAGCTTTTCCCTGCGGCGCGCATAATAAGAATGGATAACGATACCGTCTCGGGTAAAGACGGACACTATAAAATTTTACACAAGTTTGCAAACAAAGAGGTCGATATTTTAGTCGGCACGCAGATGATAGCAAAGGGGCACGACTTTCCCTCGGTAACGCTGGTCGGCATTCTCGACGCGGACATGAGCCTGTACTTTTCCGATTACAGGAGCGGCGAGCGCACTTTTCAGCTTATAACCCAGGTTTCGGGCAGAAGCGGCAGGGCGGACGATAAGGGCAAGGTAGTACTTCAAACCTGCTGCCCCGAAAACTACATTCTGAGGTACGCGGTAAATTACGACTACCTCGGCTTTTTCAAAAACGAAATAGAAGTGCGCAAGGCAACCAAGTTTCCGCCGTATTCGCTTATATGCAGAGTAATGGTAACTTCGGAAAACGACGCGCTCGCGCTGGAAGCGCTCAAAGGCGTTTATCTTGAAATTGAAGAGCTCAGAAAGAAATACTCGCAGGAGTTTTTGTTTTTAAACAGAATGCACTCGCCCATAAAGCGTATACAGAGCAAGCACCGCTATCAGGTGCTTATGCGGCTGAGCGGCGATAAAATGCTGGAAAGCATTTACGACATCGCCGTGAAATACACGAGCGGCAACTGTCTCGTCTACGTTGAGGAGAATCCCGCAAACTTGTCTTAGGAGGCATAAATTGAGAAAATTCGTCGTACAGGTCGGAGAAAACGTTTTAAGAGAAAAATGCGCCGAAGTCAAAGCTTTTAACGGCGAGCTTTGCGCGCTTTTGGACGATATGAAGGAAACCGTGCGCGCCGAGCACGGCGCAGGTCTTGCCGCGCCGCAAATCGGCGTATCCAAGCGCGTTGTGGTAATAGACGTTGACGAGGGCTATTTCGAGTTCGTCAATCCCGTAATAGTTTCGCAGAAGGGCGAGCAGGTCGGTCCTGAGGGGTGCCTTTCGGTAAAGGGCAAGCAGGGAACGGTTATCCGCCCCGATAAGGTAAAGGTAGAGTACCGCGACCGCACTGGCAAGAAGCACAAGCTGACCGCGGACGGTTTTTTTGCTCGCGCAGTCTGCCACGAGCTTGACCACCTTGACGGAATACTTTATATCGATAAGGCGGTCGAAGTTTACGACCTTCCTGCGGAGGACGAATGAAAATAGTTTTTGCCGGCTCGCCCTCGTTTGCCGTGCCTGCGCTTGAAAGTTTAATTAAGGCGAATAAAAACGTAGTTGCGGTTTTTACGCAGCCGGACAAGCCCACGGGCAGAAAACAGGTTTTAACGCCGACGCCCGTCAAAAGTTGCGCGCTTTCCAATAATCTTCCCGTTTACGATTTTAAAAAGATACGCGAAAACGTTGAGGCGGTCAAAGCGCTCGGCGCGGATATAATGATAACCTGCGCCTACGGTCAGATTTTAACGCAGGAAGTTTTGGACTGCTTCCCCGGCGGAGTGTGGAATATCCACGCCTCGCTTTTGCCCAAGTTCCGCGGCGCTTCACCCATTCAATCAAGCATATTGTCGGGGGAAACGCACACGGGCGTAACCATAATGAAGACCGAGCTTGAAATTGATACCGGCGATATCCTGCTTGTAAAGCGCACGGAAATAGGCAATATGACCTGCGGCGAGCTTACCGAAAAGCTTTCGCTGTTGGGCGCGGAAGCCGCGGTTGAAGCGGTGGAGCTTTTACAGTCGGGCAACGCTCAATTAATGTTGCAGGACGACGCAAAAGCCACCTATTGCAAAAAGATAAACAAGGAAGACGGAAAAATAGATTTCAGCGCTAAAACGGCGCATATTCGGGGGTTAATTAAGGCTTTCAGCCCTCAACCTGCCGCATTCTGCCACTTTGGCGGAGCGGTTTTGAATATATTAAACGCCGAACTAAGCGGCGAAGATTTTGCCGGAAAGGCCGGCGAGGTTGTAAAGGCGGACAAGCACGGGCTGTTCGTTAAGTGCGGCGACGGCACGCTTGAAATAACCGAGTTGCAGCTGTCGGGCGGCAAGGTAATGAAAGCAAAAGACTTTGTAAACGGCAGAAAAATAAAGGTGGGGGACTTCCTTGACTAATCCGCTTTGCGACCCCTATTTTATACTTTCGAAAGTTTACGGGGGCAAATTTTTAAAACAGGCCATAGCGGAGACCGCGGTAGAGCCTCTGCATAAGGCGCGCACAGTAAAGATATGCTACGGAGTCCTCGAAAAGGACGTTTATTTGGAGCATATCATAGGGGCAAACGTAAAAAAGCAACCCAAAAGCTCGGTAAAAATTATCCTTAAAACGGCCGTGTATATGTTGGAGTTTATGCAAAAGCACGATTATATGGTCGTGGATTTTGCGGTAGAGCTTACCAAAAAACTCGGCAAGGAGGGCGCGGCAGGGTTTGTAAACGCGTTCCTGCGTTCGTACAAAATACCCGAGCTTCCAGAAAAAACCGAGGAGCGGCTTTCGGTAGAGTGCAGTGCGCCGGTATGGCTCGTTAAAAAGCTGAAACGCAGCTACAAGAGCGAAACGGCGGATATACTCAACGCGCCGAGTCTGGGCGTGTGCGTGCGCTTTGAGCGCGGCGCGGAAAAATACCTTGACAAACCGCATACGAACACTCCGTTTGAAAACGTTTATATTTTTGAGAACTTCGTCCGCGACGAAAATTTTTTTGCAGGTGATTATACCTTTCAGTCGGTTGGCTCGGTTGCAATTTGCTCGGCAATCGAAGGCGGCGGCAATCTTTTGGACGCTTGCGCCGCACCGGGCGGTAAATCGGTTTTGCTTTCAAAAAAGTTTGAAACGGTGGTGGCTTCGGAATTGCACGCCCACAGGGTGGAGCTTATCGAATCTTACAAGAGCCGAATGGGCGCAAACAACGTTACTGCCGCTTTGGGCGACGGCACAATTTTTAACCCCGATTACGAGGGCAGGTTCGACGCAGTGCTTTGCGACGTTCCCTGTTCGGGTACGGGGGTTATAAACGAAAACCCGGATATAAAGCTTTTCCGCAAGGAAGAGGACGTTGAAAGCCTTACAAAAACCCAGCTTAAAATTTTGGAAAACTGTTCGCGCTACGTTAAAAGCGGCGGCAGTTTGTACTATTCTACCTGCTCGGTTCTGCCCGAGGAAAACGACAGTGTGGTATACAATTTTTTGCAGTTGCACCCCGAATATGCCTTAAATAAGCCGAATTGCGCGCTTAACCACAGGCAAACAAAGCTCGGTTTGCAGTTCCTGCCGCATATATCTTTGGGCGCAGGTTTCTACCTTACGGCTTTTAAAAAACTTTGATATGAAAAAAATTTTGCAGGATTTAAACTACAACGCGCTTGAAGAGCTTACGCTTTCCTTAGGAGAAAAGAAGTTCCGCGCAAAACAGCTTTACGACGGACTTATGCTCGGCAAAAAGATTTCCGAAATCAACGTGCCGTCGCAACTGCGCGAGCGGCTTTTGGAAGAATACGAGGACGAGCCGGTTGCAATTTTAAAAACTTTCCGCTCGTCGGACGGCACTGAAAAATACCTGTTTTCGCTTGCCGACGGCAACGTTATAGAGGGCGTTTTAATGAGCTACAAGTACGGCAACACTCAGTGCGTTTCAACGCAGGTCGGCTGCCGTATGGGCTGTAAGTTCTGCGCAAGTACTTTGGGCGGACTTGTGCGCAATTTGACCTCGGGCGAAATTTTATCGCAGGTTTTAAAGGTAAACGCGCTGCACGGCGGCTCGCTTAATAAGCGCGCCGTAACAAACCTTGTTTTAATGGGCAGCGGCGAGCCTTTGGATAACTATACCGAGGTTATAATCTTTTTAAAGAACGTTACCGCCGAGGGCGGAATTAATATTTCGGCGCGTAATATCTCGCTTTCAACCTGCGGTCTCGTTGATAAAATTTACGAGCTTGCGGACGAGAATTTGCCCGTAAACTTGACCATATCCCTGCACCAAACCACCGACGAGGGGCGTGCGCGCACCATGCCGATAGCAAAAAAGTACAGCATTTCGGAAATTTTAAAGGCTTGCTCGTATTACTTCGAAAAGACGGGCAGGCGGTATATTTTCGAGTATTCGCTGATAGCCGGAGAGAACTGCGACAAGACCCACGCGGACGAGCTTATCAGGCTTTTGAAGGGCAGGCCCTGCCACGTCAATTTGATAAGGCTTAACGAGGTGGAGGAGCGCACGCTTAAAACCGTAACCGAAAAACAGGCATATTGCTTTTTGGGTCTTTTGGAAAAGGGCGGACTTTCGGCAACGCTGCGCAGGCAGATAGGCGCGGATATAGGCGGAGCCTGCGGACAGCTTCGCGCCGGATACTTAAAAGGAGAAAACTTATGAATATCAAAATTGCGCCGTCGATACTTTCGGCAGATTTTTCGGTAATGGGCGAGGCAATAAAAAAGCTTGAAATAAGCGGCGCGGATTTAATTCACTGCGACGTCATGGACGGAAGCTTTGTAGAGCCTATAACGTTCGGGGGGCAGATGGTCAAAAACATTCGGCCGCTTACAAAGCTGCCTTTGGACGTGCATTTGATGATAGAGCATCCCAAAACACAGATTAAGTTTTTTGCCGAGGCCGGTGCGGATATAATAACCGTGCATTACGAGGCCTGCAAAAAAATTTCCGACACTTATCTTAAAGAAACGCTGGAACTTATTAAGTCCTACGGTATAAAGTGCGGCGCGGTTGTCAACCCCGACGTGCCCGTGGAAAACATTTTCCCCGTATTCGGGCTTTGCGATATGGTGCTGTTGATGTCGGTATTCCCCGGCTACGGCGGACAGAAGTTTATTCCGGAAGTTCTTGAAAAAGTCAAAAAGGCGCGCGAGTACGCCGTTAAAACCGGCAGGCCCGAAATGGATATAGAAATCGACGGCGGTGTAACAGAGGAAAACGCTAAGGCTATAAAAGAAGTGGGCGCGAACGTGCTTGTAGCCGGCTCTACGGTGTTCAAATCAAGCGATATGGCGGCAACGATTTTATCGCTTAAAAAATAATTTTTGTAACCTTTGAACGGGTTGCGGCATATAATAATTGCAGAGATATTTTTAAAGGGGAAGTTATGACTGTAATCTGCATAAAGCCGCCTAAACCCGTAAGGAAAATTTTAAGGCTTATTCTTCACAAATGAATTACGTAGATTTACACTGCGACACTCTGACGGAGAGCGCAAAATCCGGCCATGATTTACGCTGTGCCGCGTTGCAGACCAACCTTGAAAAACTTAAAAAAAGCGGATGTGCGGCGCAGTGCTTTGCGATATTTACGCAGGGCGAAAACGCCGCACGCTTTTTTGAGGAAAGTTTGAATTGGTACGGCAATATGCTTGAATTAAACGCAGATTTGGCCGTACCCGTGCTGAATTCAAGCTGTTTAGACGGGGACAAACTCGGCTGTATACTGACGGTTGAAAACCTCGGCTTTATAGGCGAGGATTTGAGCCGCCTTACGGAGCTTAAAGCGTCAGGCGTAAAAATGGCTTCGCTTGTATGGAACTTTGAAAACTCGCTTGCCGCGCCGAACCTCATATTTAAAGACGGCTTGCCGCAGTTTGAAAGGCGCAATGATATGGGCCTTACAAAGCTCGGCAGAGAGGCCGTAGAGAGGCTTAGGGAGCTTAAAATAATAATAGATATATCTCACCTTTCCGACGGCGGCGCGGAAGAAATTTTATCGACTAGCAAGGAGCCGGTAGTTGCAAGCCATTCCAACGCCGCGGAAGTTTGCAACGTCAGCCGCAACCTTACCGACGCGCAAATAAAAAAAGTCGCCGACAGCGGCGGAGTTATCGGCGTAAATTTCTGTAAAGATTTTTTAGGCCCGGGCGATACGTTCGACTGCGTTTTGCGGCACGTCAAGCATATAATTAATGTTGGCGGCGAGGACGTGGTTGCGCTCGGCAGCGATTTCGACGGTATTCCGGCGCCTCCCGGGTTAGAGGACTGCGCGCGTATGCCGAACCTTTTGGAATATCTTTCAAAAGAAATTCCGTTCGGCGCTTTGGAAAAGCTTTGCTTTAAAAACTTTCTGCGCGTATTAAAGCATTTCGATTAACGCTTGCAATTACTTGCGAAACGTGATAAAATATCCGCATATTATACTGTGGGTAATAATGATGAAGAAAAAAATTATTGCCGCCGTTATGGCGGCTTTATTGGTTATAGCCGGCGTGCCCTTTATTTCGGGTTGCAGTGCGAGCGCAGCGTATACTCTTTGCGAGGACGATTTCGGCGAAAAGTATTATACGGTGAAATGTACGGGCTTTACTTCGGCTTTGAACGGAGTGCTTGAAATTCCCGAAACTTACGGCGAGGGCGAAGACAGTGCGCCCGTAAGAGTTATATCCCGGGAAGCTTTCCGCGGCACTAATATAACCGAGCTTGTAATTCCGGCCTCTGTAAAGCAAATCGATATGGCGGCTTTCGCGAACTGCGGAATGCTTAAAAAGGTCACTTTTGCCGAGGGCAGTCCGCTTACGGAAATTTCCCAGGGGCAGTTCGGCTACTGCAATTCGCTTACGGAGGTTATTCTTCCGCAGGGTTTGCAGAAGATAGGCGTTTACGCGTTTACCGGTTGCAAGCACTTAATGAATATAGAACTACCCCAAACGCTTACCGAAATAAGCAGTCAGGCGTTCAGCGAGTGCGAGTTTTTGCAAAGCATAAACCTGCCCGAGGGGCTTAAAACGATAGGCGAGCGCGCGTTTTATATGTCGGGACTTACCGAAATTACGGTGCCGTCAAGCGTAAAGGACGTTACCGTAACGACGGAAAACGACAAGGGTGAAGAGGTTTCCGAGGTGCGTTACGGCCTTGGCGTAGGCGCGTTCTGGTGTTGCGAGAGCCTTAAAACGGCTAAAATCTACGCTGAAATAGAAACAATAACGTCAAGCGTTTTCGGGTACTGCACGCAGCTTGAAGAAATTTATTTGCCCACGACGCTCAAAAAGATAGACGGGGCTAAGTACGTTGACGGCGCGTTCTATTGCGGACATGCTTTCCACAACGACCCTGCGCTTAAAAAAGTTTACTTTGCCGGGAGCGAGGCCGAGTGGCAAAGCGTGGAGGTTGTTGCTAACTCCGTAACGATAGGCGGAGAAACTTCCGATAACTTGGCAATTTTGAACGCAGCAAAAACGTATAACGCGAATTATTGATAATTATTACGTATGAAAAAGCCGCCCACCGAAAACTCGGTGGGCGGCTTAAATCAACGCGTAATTTATTTACGCGCGCTCTACGGTTTTAAGGCATCTTGCGCAGACGTAACCTGTAACCTGCTTGCCGCCGTCCATATACGAAACTTTCTGAACGTTAGCTTTAAACGTTCTTCTCGTTCTCCTCTTGGAGTGGCTTACGTTGTTGCCCGTTGTCTGACCCTTTCCGCAAACTGTGCATACTCTCGACATAATAATTATACCTCCGTGGGTTAATCGGTCGGGGAAAACCCCGAAAATAAGCTGAAAATAAAGCCGTTTTTTCAAGCGACCTCACTTAATATAACACTCATTTAAAAAAAAATCAATTAAAATTGCCGTTAAAGTTTTAATTTTTTGGTTATTTTCCAAAATAATTTTAATCAAAGTTCAACGAATTTCGTCTTTTCGTCGGCAAACACTTGCAAAATATTATTTAATGGTATAAAATAACAAAGCAAAAGGAGAAAAAATGTCGGTCAATACAAGCAACGTTTACGGTAAAATTTCAATATCCGACCAGGCCATCGCAAAGGTGGCTAAAAACGCTGCGCTCGAATGTTACGGCATCGTCGGCACTGCCGCGCGCAGCATAGGCGATTCTCTTTCCGAACTCTTAAAAAAGCAGCCCGACGGCCGCGGTATTAAAGTGGTAACGTCCGGCGACAGAATTTTTATAGACGTCAACGTCATAATTAAGTACGGTGTTTCCATCAACGCCGTTGCGGAGTCATTGAAAGAGAGTGTTAAATACAAAGTTGAAAGGTTCACGGGAATGATAGTGGACACTGTCAACGTAAACATAATAGGGGTAAAGCTTTAAATTTCGGCTACCCCTTTTTATTGTATTTCGGCGCAATGAAAATACCTTTTAATTTGTTCATACTTTAAATTTTCAGGAGTAATATGCAGAAAACGATTAACAGCACCGAGTTCCGCAAAATGGTTGCCTCGGGCGCGAGAATGCTTGAAATAAACAGGGCAAAAGTTGACGCCCTTAACGTTTTCCCCGTACCCGACGGGGATACCGGTACGAATATGTCGCTGACTATGCAGTCGGCTATTAAAGAGATGAACGGTTGTTCCTCGAACCGCTTTCAGGAAATCTGCGACGCGGTTTCAAAGGGCGCGCTTAAAGGCGCTCGCGGAAATTCGGGCGTTATATCCTCACAGATTTTCCGCGGCATCTGCTCGGTTATAAGAGATACTAACGATAGCTTCGATACAAAAACTTTCGCAAAGGCAATGGAGGCCGGCACCAAGGTCGCTTACGGCGCGGTTGCTATCCCCAAGGAAGGCACAATTTTAACCGTTGTCCGTCTTATGAGCGAGTCTGCGCCCAAGCTTGCAAGCAAGCATAAGGACTTCGTTGAGTTCTTAACGGCGCTTATCGCTGTCGGCGACGACGCGCTTGCTCACACGCCCGAGCTGTTGCCCGTCCTGAAAAAGGCCGGCGTAGTCGATTCCGGCGGCGTAGGTCTTATGACCATAATGCGCGGCTTCCTTGCGGCGATTTCCGGCGACGAGAGCGAGCTTGGCGAAATCCCCACCGAGGCTACCGAAAGCAAAAAGAGCGACGAGGACGTCTTCGGCGACAACTCCGATATAATCAATCTTGACCTCGGCGATATCGAGTTTGCTTACTGCACGGAATTTTTCGTAATTAATTTAAAGAAGATGACGACGCTTGCCGATATCGACAAGCTCAAAGAAAAGCTCATGCAAATCGGCGACAGCGTTATCTGTATCGGCGATTTGGAGCTTATAAAAGTTCACGTTCATACCAACACGCCCGGCGTTGCGCTGTCCTACGCGTTGGAGCTCGGCGAGCTTGACAGAATTAAAATTGAGAACATGCTCGAAGAGAACCGCGCGCTCAAAGCCAAGCTCGAAGCCGAGAAGAAGGAGATGGGCATGCTTGCCATCTGCGCAGGCAAGGGTCTTGAAGAGATTTTCAAAGACCTTATGTGCGACAAGGTTATCGAGGGCGGTCAGACAATGAACCCTTCCGCTCAGGATATAGCCGACGCGGTACAGAAAATAAACGCGTCGAACGTGTTCGTGTTCCCCAACAACGGCAACGTAATACTTGCCGCCGAGCAGGCCAAAGACCTTGTAACGGGCAGAACAATTCACGTTATTCCCACCAAAAACGTTGCCCAGGGCTTTGCGGCTGCGCTGTGGTTTAACCCCGAAGTTTCCGTGCCCGAAAACAAGACGAACATGACCCACGCTATCGATAACGTGACCTCGGGTCAGGTAACTTATGCGGTGCGCAACACCACCATGAACGGCTTCAAGCTCAAAGAGGGCGACATCATAGGGCTTGACAACAAGCGCATACTTGCCAAGGGCGAGAACATTGACGAAACGACGTTAAAGCTCATAAAGGCGCTTAAAAACGACGAGCACGAAATGATAACCCTGTACTACGGCGAGGGCGTAAAGGAAGAGGACGCGGAAGCGCTTGCTGCTAAGGTTTCCGAGCAGTACCCTAACTGCGACGTAGACTTCCACTTCGGCGGCCAGCCCGTGTATTACTACATGGTTGCTCTGGAATAATTTAAAACGCATATAAGCTTCGCAATACTGCGTTGCGCTCCGTGCCGCCTTGCTCATTTGCGAAAAAGTAAACTCGCTGCGGACGGTACTCGCGCGCCCTGTTTTGCTCGCTTCTCTGCGTTTTAGGCTATGATTTACAAATCTGTTTAAAAGGGAAGACGCTCGTCTTCCCTTTAATTTGACAGTCGATAGGCACGGCAGTATGTTGCCGTTACCGTAATTAAGATACCTGATTAAACGGAACGTTTATGGATTTAACCGCTATTAAGTTCGTTTCGGAAAAACGCGAAAAGGACTTCAATAAACTCAATATATATACGGCCGAACAGCTTGTAAGGCATTATCCGCGCGACTATCTTGACCTGCGCCACGTAACGCTTCTGAGCGACGCCTACCACAACGACGTTATATTGACCGTTGCCGAGGTTCTGAATATCGAGGTCAACCGTTACGCTCGCCGTCCGTTCGTTAAAGCGCTGTGCCAGCAGCAGGGGCTTTTGTTTACGGCAATCTGGTTCAATCAGCCGTACGTTGCGCAAAAGCTTGCACGCGGCGAGTATCTGTTTTACGGCCGCGTTCAGAACAAGTACGGAATGGGCTGTCAGATGGTCAACCCCACTTTCGAGCGCTCGGACAAAAACAACAACTTAAAAGGTCTTATTCCCGTGTACCCGTTATCGGGCAGTTTAACGCAGGGAGTAGTGCGCACGGCCATAAGAGAGGCAATGCGAAAAGTGCCGATAGTAAGCCATATTCCCGTACCTTTGGCAAAAAAGTACGCGCTTATGCCGCTTTCCGAGGCGTTCTATAAACTGCACTGTCCCGAGAGTGCCGACGAGGTAAGGCTTGCTTCATCGCGCATTGCTTTGGAGGAATATTTCCTGCTTATTTCCGCTTTTAAAGTAATTAAGGGCGGCCGCGACGACGCGCGAATGAACAGGTATTCCGTTACCGAAAACGAGCTAAACTCCTTCATATCCCGGTACCAATTCAATTTTACCGAGGGTCAGACGGCCGCCGTAAACAATATTTTCAAGTGCGTGCACTCGCCGCATAAAATGAATATGCTTTTGCAGGGCGACGTCGGCTGCGGAAAGACCGCGGTTGCGTTCGCCGCAATATATATGGCGGTTAAATCTGGTTTTCAGGCGGTCATGCTTGCGCCTACCGAGGTTCTCGCCCGTCAGAACGCGGCGCTTTTACAAAGATATTTCCCCGATTACCGCACGGCGACTTTGACGGGTTCGACCACTGCCGCGGAAAAGCGAGAAATTAAAAAGGCAATTGCGAGTGGCGAGGTAAGTATAGTTTGCGGCACTCACGCGGTGTTGCAGCAGGACGTAGAGTTCAAAAACCTTGCGCTTGCCGTCTGCGACGAACAGCACCGCTTCGGCGTGGCGCAGCGCTCGTCGCTTTCGGAAAAGGGTCAGAACTGCGACGTGCTCGTTATGTCGGCAACGCCCATTCCGCGTACGCTGTCGCTGATATTCTACGGCGATTTGGACGTTACCACAATCAAGGATAAACCCCTTTCGCGGCAGGATATATCCACGTCAATCATTCCCGAGCGCAAATATTCGCAAATGTACGAATACGTTTGCGAGCAGGCAAAGCTCGGCAATCAGACTTATTTCGTCTGCCCCAAAATCGAGGGCGACGAAGAGGGCACGGTTATGTCGGTAACCGAGCTGTACGAGGAGTTGCAGGCAAAGCTTAAAGGTCTGCGCATTGCGCTTCTGCACGGCAAAATGAAGGATAAGCAAAAAAACGAAATTATGCAGGCTTTCAAGGACAAGGAATACGACTGCCTTGTTTCGACTACCGTAATAGAGGTAGGCGTGGACGTGCCCGACGCAACCACTATGATTATTTACAACGCCGAGCGGTTCGGACTTTCGCAGCTGCACCAGCTTAGAGGGCGAGTCGGCAGGGGCGATAAAAAGAGCTATTGCTTTTTGCTTATGGGCGCGGACAGCGAGGAAGCGCGCGCAAGACTTTCGGTAATTAAAAACAGCACGGACGGCTTCGAGATAGCCGAGGCCGACTTAAAGCTTCGCGGCGGCGGCGACTTTATGGGCACGCGCCAAAGCGGAAGAATGCTGACCGAAATTAAAAACTTAAAGTTTCCCGTCGAGGTGTTGTTTACCGCAAAAGCCATATCGGATGAAGCTTTTTCCGGCGCGTTCGATACCGTTCAGCTTTCCAAAATCGCGGCGCAGAAGTACGACAGCTTGAAGGACGTTATTTTAAATTAACGGAGGAAAAGTAAATGAAATTAAAAAAACTTGCCGTAGCTTTGGCGGTATCAACAATAATTACCGTTTCGGCGCTGCCCTTTGCCGCGTGTGCCAATAGCGGAAAGTTCGGTTCGTTCGGTACGACTACAATAAATTTGGCCGACTACGCCGTCGAACATAATTTAACACAAAACTCTGTTGATGGTTATATAACTGCAAAAAGTGTTCTGAGCGCGGACAGAGGTAACGTTGTAATCGATAACTCCGGATTACTTGTTGTGAAAGATTCTTCGGATAGATACAAGGTTTACAACATTGCAGAGGAAAAAAGTGTTTTAAGCGCACTTGCTGTGCAACCTGAATTTGTAACTTTGGACGGGGTTCTACCCGTAATTAAATGCGCGAGTTCAAAAACCTCGGACGAAGTAGCGTATTATACTTACGACGGTGCTCAAATTCTCGAATACGGCGACTATTCAAGCATTACCTGCTCGATTAAAGACTATTACGTAAAAGGCGAAAACGCTAAGTCAACAGTTTACATTGTGTCGGCTCAAAAATCTTACGTTATCCAATACGTTTATTTACGCGCCGTAACGGATAAAGAGACTCAAACAGTTACATACAAAAAGGTAAATGAAAATGATATTAGTTTAAGTGCGCCCGCGCATTTGGTAGGCGGCGATTTGAGCGGTCTATATCATGATTTTTACTCATATGATGCGGAAAAACCGGTTGAGGGAGAGATAACGGAATATCAATACGGAATTCTCGGCAATAACGTATCTTTTTATCATAACGGCGAAAAGTCGGGCGAAATTAATATGTTGAACTCAAAAGAGCTGGCTTTAATGGGTAATTATTTTTATTACTATACATTACTTCCCGTTTCATCACTTGCGAAAAAAGGCTACAATTACGTAGTGCTACAAGACGGATTCAGTAGTACGGTAGAATTTAAGTATAAGTATCAGCTTTACAGATACGATATCACGAAAAATAAAACAAAAAAAATTAATCTTGACGCAGTAATTCTAAAAATAGTCGACCTGTATAATTATACGGCGAAATCTTATGACGCAGGCGTGGTCTACGGATATCAAATGATAGACGGCGTGGCATATTCCGATGCGGACGAGTTCTGCTATCTGACCGATAAAAACCTGAAAGCGGTTTTCGATTGCACTCTTCTCGGTATTAGCAATATGACAATTTATAACCTCGGCAACGATAAATTTTTGGTTGGCAAGTACATAGTTGACGCAAACTTCAATGTGCTCAATAAGAATGTTGCGGCTAGTGCTTTTTATTATAACGAAAAGTTGTTTAGTTTTATTTCAAATGGCTATTACGGTTTTATGGATTTAAACGGTCAAGTAGTTGTCGAGCCTAAGTATTACGCGCCCAATGGTTCAATAAAATTCTACGGCGGTGCTGCTTACGTTTACGAAAAGCAAATTGACGGGACGGACAAGGAAGTATTCCTGTATGCGGACGGCACTACAAAACCCGTGCCCCAGTCGGACGAAAACAGTACCGTTACAATAGGCGCAGGTTATGTAATGACGGAAACCAAGAAGGAATACGGTCACGTAACTTACGAGTGTAGTAGTTTTAACGGTCATCTTATATTCTATCAATTCTGTCGGAACGACGACATTGTTAACCCTAACGGTGAATATATTTCTATGCGCAATATTAATGGCGTACCGTGTATAGAGTATGTTCACGATAAAAAAGTCGATTATTACAAAGTCGTATAAAAAACGTCTTGAAATTTAATTGACAATTAATTACAACTTTGGTAAAATAGCTTTCGCTTGTTTAGTATGGACAACTATACTGAACGATTGAAAGCTTTTTCTTTATATATATAAGCAAATCCCCTTGCCGCTTTTAAGGGTATGCGGTCAGGTGATATATTCCACAGGAGAAATCCCAGTAAAACAAGGAGGTAAACAATGCCCACAATCAATCAGCTTATAAGACACGGCAGAGAAAAGCAGGTTTACAAGTCGAAGTCGCCCATTCTGGACAACTGTCCTCAGAAGCGCGGCGTATGCCTTTCGGTAACGACCACGACCCCCAAAAAGCCTAACTCCGCTATAAGAAAGATTGCGAGAGTCCGTCTGACCAACAAGCAGGAAGGTACCGTATACATTCCCGGCGAAGGTCACAACTTGCAGGAGCACTCGTCCGTACTCATCAGAGGCGGCCGTGTTAAGGACCTGCCCGGCGTTCGTTATCACATTATCCGCGGCGCGCTCGATACCGCAGGCGTTTCCAAGCGTATGCAGGCTCGTTCGCGTTACGGCGCTAAAAAACCCAAGTCTTAATTCAATTTGATAAATTAACTATTTGTCAAAAACATTTTAAGCACACTACACTTGTTTTCGGAATATACACCCTTAATAGCCGACAAGAGTAGGCAGTATTCGCCGACAGGCGGAGAAGATTTGCTGCTCTGTTTAATGTCATTTCGACCGAAGTGGAGAAATCTTTTAGCCCCTTCGTCGTACCGAAGCCCCAAGTAAGATACTTCGGCTTCGCTCAGTATGACACAAAACAGGGAAGTGCAATAGCTTATTTAAGGTAACACCCTTAAAACAAAAAATTTAAAAAGGCTGACGCCGAAATTTTCAAGGGCGGATTTATTTCGCCCGTTAAGAAAATTACGACCGCAGCCCTCTCACGAAAAATTTGCGAACGCAAATTTTTGTGAACTAAAAAAAGGAGGATTCAATTATGCCCAGAAGAGGCGGCGTTCCCAAGAGGGACGTATTACCCGACCCCGTGTACAATTCGAAGGTTGTAACAAAGCTTGTCAACCAGATTATGTACGACGGCAAGCGCGGAACGGCACAGAATATCGTTTACGACGCTTTCAATAAAATGAGTGAAAAACTCGGCAAAGACGCAATGGAAATCTTCGAGCAGGCTATGAACAACATTATGCCCGTACTCGAAGTTAAAGCAAGGAGAGTAGGCGGCGCGAACTATCAGGTTCCCATCGAAATCAGACCCGAAAGGCGCCAGACGCTGGCTATCCGCTGGTTAGTTATCGCAACCCGTAAGAGAAGCGAGCGCGAAATGAGCTCTAAGCTTGCAGCCGAGCTTATGGACGCGTACAACAACACGGGCGGCGCTGTCAAAAAGAAGGAAGACACGCACAGAATGGCAGAGGCAAACAAAGCGTTTGCACACTTCCGTTTCTGATAGAGGTAAATTATGGCTAGAGATTACGACTTATTGCATACCAGAAACATCGGTATTATGGCGCATATCGACGCAGGTAAGACGACCACTACCGAGCGTATTCTGTATTACACAGGTATCAACCATAAGATAGGCGAAACCCACGACGGTACGGCTACGATGGACTGGATGGTTCAGGAGCAGGAGCGCGGTATTACAATTACTTCCGCAGCAACTACCTGCCACTGGACGAGAACGGGTCTTACCAAAAAGGACGAATGCCGTATAAACATTATCGATACCCCGGGACACGTTGACTTCACGGTAGAGGTTGAGCGTTCGCTGCGCGTACTTGACGGCGCGGTCGCAACCTTTTGCGCGAAGGGCGGCGTAGAGCCTCAGTCCGAAACCGTTTGGCGTCAGGCGGACAAGTACTGCGTACCCCGTATCGCATACGTCAACAAGATGGACATCAACGGCGCAAACTTCCAGCGCGCGGTTGACATGATGAAGGAAAGGCTCAACGCTAACCCTATTCCCATCGAGCTTCCCATCGGTAAGGAAGACACCTTCCAGGGAATTGTAGACCTCGTTGAAATGAACGCGGAAATTTACGATTCCGACGACGGCAAGCAGTATCACAGAGACGAAATTCCGGCAGATATGAAGGACGCGGCAGAAGAAGCGCACATGGCGCTTATGGAAGCGGCAGCCGAAGGCGACGACGAGCTTATGGAGAAGTTCCTTGAAACCATGGAGCTTACCCCCGAAGAAATCCGCCGCGGTTTGAGAAAGGCTACCATTGCTATGAAATGCACCCCCGTTCTTTGCGGTTCGTCCTATAAGAACAAGGGCGTTCAGATGCTTTTGGACGCGGTTATCGATTATCTTCCTTCCCCCGTGGACGTTGCGCACGTTAAGGGCGTAAACCCCGATACCGGCGCAGAAGAAGAGAGAAAGACTTCCGACGACGAGCCTTTTGCAGGTCTTGCGTTCAAAATCGCAACCGACCCGTTCGTTGGCCGTCTTGCATATTTCAGAGCGTACTCCGGCGTACTCGATTCCGGTTCGTACGTTTATAACTCCGTAAAGGGCAAAAAAGAGCGCGTAGGCCGTCTCGTACAGATGCACGCTAACACCCGTACGGAAATCCCCAAGGTTTATTCGGGCGATATCTGCGCGATAGTAGGCCTCAAAGATACTACTACCGGCGATACGCTTTGCGACGAAAAGCATCCCATAGTTCTCGAACAGATGACCTTCTCCGACCCCGTTATTCAGCTCTCGATTGAGCCTAAGACCAAGGCCGGCCAGGAAAAGATGACTATGGCGCTTATCAAGCTTGCCGAAGAAGACCCCACTTTCAAGACCTATACCGACCAGGAAACCGGTCAGACCATTATCGCAGGTATGGGCGAGCTGCACCTCGACATTATCGTTGACCGTCTTTTAAGAGAGTTCAAGGTCGAAGCTAACGTCGGCGCACCTCAGGTTGCTTACCGCGAAACTATCCGTCAGGCTGTCGACTGCGAAGGTATGTACAAGCGTCAGTCGGGTGGTAAAGGTCAGTACGGTCACTGCAAACTGCACATGATTCCCGGCGAACCCGGTTCGGGTTATTCGTTCGAGGATATGACCGTCGGCGGCTCCATTCCCAAGGAGTTTATCCCGGCTATCGATAAGGGTATCCGCGGCGCGGCTAAAAACGGCTTCCTTGCAGGTTACGAAGTCGTAGACTTCAAAATTCAGGTTTACGACGGAAGCTACCACGAAGTCGACTCCTCGGAAATGGCTTTCCAGATTGCGGGCTCTATGGGCTTTAAGGACGGTATGGCTAAGGCTAAACCCGTACTCCTCGAACCCATTATGAAGGTAGAGGTTATTACCCCCGACGATTATTTCGGCGATATTATGGGTAACGTAACCGCTCGCCGCGGAACGATAGTTTCCACGGACGACAGAGCAGGCGCAAAGGTAGTAGACGCGGAAGTTCCTCTTTCGGAAATGTTCGGTTACGCAACCGACCTCCGCTCGCGCACCCAGGGCCGCGGTCAGTTCACTATGCAGTTCGACCACTATGCGGAAGTTCCCAAGAACGTAGCCGATAAAGTAATCGGTGAACGCGCCAAAAAAGCTTAACGGCTTCGGTTTAAACCAACAAAAAAACTTAAAAAATTATTAATTTTTAATTGTCTTTTTATTAAATTTAATATATAATAAAGGCAACGCGTGAGAAAACGCACAAAAAGCAGCAAAGTTAATGATAGATAGCTGCGACGTCGCAAGACGGAAGTTATCATTTTTATAAAAAAATTTTTATAGGAGAAACTAAAAATGGCAAAGGCTAAGTACGACAACAGCAAGCCCCACGTTAACATCGGCACAATCGGCCACGTTGACCACGGCAAGACCACTCTGACCGCAGCTATCACTATGGTAATGGCTTGCAAGGGTCAGGCAGAAAAAATGAAATACGACGAGATTGATAAAGCTCCCGAAGAGAAGGCTCGTGGTATAACAATTAACACGGCACACGTTGAATATCAGACGGACAGCCGTCACTACGCACACGTTGACTGCCCGGGACACGCAGACTACGTTAAGAACATGATTACGGGCGCTGCTCAGATGGACGGCGCTATCCTCGTAGTTGCAGCGACCGACGGTCCCATGCCTCAGACCAAGGAGCACATCCTCCTTGCTCGTCAGGTAGGCGTTCCTTACATCGTTGTATTCCTTAACAAGACCGACCAGATGGACGACCCCGAACTTCTTGAACTCGTTGAAATGGAAGTTACGGATACTCTTGAAAGCTACGGCTTCAAGGGCTGCCCCATCATCAAGGGCTCGGCTCTGAAAGCTTTGGAAAAGGCTTCTTCCGGCGCTCCCGATGCAGAAGTTCTTGCAGCTCCCGAGTGCAAGCCCATTCTCGAACTTATGGATACTATCGATAAGTTCATCCCCACTCCCGAGAGAGATACCGCAAAACCCTTCCTTCTTCCCGTCGAGGACGTATTCACTATCTCCGGCCGCGGCACTGTTGCTACGGGTAGAGTAGAGAGAGGTACCGCACACGTTGGCGACCCTACCGAAATCGTAGGACTTATCGAGAAGCCCGTTGCTACGAC
>JAAUYR010000049.1 GCA_014805025.1 Clostridia bacterium
CTTGAAAATATAACGCCAACTGTTGAAGACATATTGTTTTCCCCCCTTTATACGTCCTTATCCACGATTTCGCCTGCGAGAACTTTACCGCCCTTTTTAACGGTGATACCTCTGCCGAGTACGGCAATTCCCGTAGTTTTGCTTTCAACCTTAACCGCCTCTGCCTGGGGCGCGCCGATAACGGCCTTTTCGCCGATAACGACTTCCTCGTCGATAATGGCGTAATTGATTTTCGCGCCTGCTTTAACGGTTATGTTGCCCATAAGTACGCTGTCTACAACTTCCGCGCCCTTTTCTATAACGCAGTTCGTGCCCACGACGGAGTTGACAACCTTGCCCTCAATTTCGCCGCCTGTTGCAACGATAGAGTTAATAACTTCGCCCTCTATAAACGCGGGAGGCGCAAGCGGACTTCTGGAATGCATAACTCTGTCTCTGTCGGAAAGCTCGAAGTTGGGAACAACTCCCAAAAGGTCCATATTGGCTTCCCAAAGCGAGCTTATAGTTCCGACGTCCTTCCAGTACCCTTCGAAGCGGTAAGAATACATCTTTTCGCCCGCTTTGAGCATTGCAGGAAGTACGTTTTTACCGAAGTCTTTTTCGGATTTGGGGTCTTTATCGTCAAGCTCCAAATACTTGAAAAGCTTAGAAGCCGTAAAGATATATATACCCATCGAGGCAAGGTCGCTCTTGGGTTTTGCCGGCTTTTCTTCGAACTCGTAAATAGTGCCGTCCTTGTTGGTATTCAAAATACCGAAACGCGAAGCCTCTTTTAAGGGCACTTGCATGCACGCGATAGTGCAGTCTGCGTTTGCGGCTTTGTGCGCGGAAAGCATTTTATCGTAGTCCATCTTGTAAATGTGGTCGCCCGAAAGTATCAAAACGTATTCGGGGTCGTACATCTTCATAAATCTGATGTTCTGATAAATTGCGTTTGCCGTTCCCTTATACCAGGAAGTATCGGTCTTGGCCTCGTACGGCGAAAGAATATGTACGCCGCCGAACGTTCTGTCCAAATCCCACGGCTGGCCGTTGCCTACGTACTCGTTAAGTACGAGTGGCTGATACTGAGTAAGCACGCCTACGGTGTCTATTCCCGAGTTTATGCAGTTCGACAGCGGAAAGTCAATAATTCTGTACTTCGCGCCGAAAGAAACCGCAGGTTTTGCTATGTTACTCGTCAAAGCGTACAGTCTTGAACCCTGACCGCCGGCAAGCAGCATTGCAACGCATTCTTTTTTTCTTAGCATTGCTAATTCCCCCAAATAAACTTATTTTTCTTTTATAAAATACATACAGGTCAGCCTCGGAATATTAACGCTTAAATAATACTCTTTTGCTGTGCCTTGCTGTTTTTTAGTTAAATAAATCTGTTTTTTGATTTTACCAGTACCGCCGAAAGCTTTATCGTCGGTATTCAAAACCAGCCTGTACCTTCCGCTTTCCGTGGTAATTTTGTATTCGTTTAAATCCACGCCGGAAAAGTTTATGACCGCCGTAATGCTTTTACCGCTTTTCGAATACCTTGTAAATGCCAACAGGTTGTTGTACTTATCGTCTACTACAAGCCATTTAAAGCCGTCCCAGCTATCGTCTATCTCGTAAAGCGGCGGACATTCGCGGTAAAAATAATTCAACGTTTTAACAAACGCCTGCATTTTGGAGTGCAGCTCGTACTCCGTTAAGAAAAACTCTATACCCTCTTGGTAATTCCATTCCTTGAACTGGGCCACCTCGTAACCCATAAAGTTCAGCTTTTTACCGGGGTGAGCGTACATAAAGCCCAAAAGCGAGCGCTCGCCTGCAAACTTGTCCGCATACTCGCCCGGCATTTTATTTACAATAGAGCCTTTAACGTGCACCACCTCGTCGTGCGAAAGCGGCAATACGTAGTTTTCCGAAAATGCGTAAACAAGCGAAAAAGTCAGCTTGTTATGATGATAATTTCTGTAATACGGGTCTTGTCTGCAATAAAACAGAACGTCGTTCATCCAGCCCATATTCCATTTATAGTCGAACCCCAGCCCGTCGTCTTCAAGCTTCCCCGTAACGCGAGGGTATGCGGTTGACTCCTCGGCAACGGTTATCGCGCCGACAAAATCGCGTTTTATAATATGATTGAATTTTTTAATAAATTCTATTGCTTCTAAATTTCGGTTATCGCCGTAAATATTCGGCGTAAAATCACCGTCCGCGCGGTCGTAATCAAGGTAAAGCATCGAAGCAACCGCGTCAACTCTCAGTCCGTCTATGCGGTATCTGTCGAAAAGAAAATACGCCGCCGATAAAAGAAAACTGTCAACCTCGCCTCTGCCGAAGTCGAACTTCCTCGTGCCCCAGCCTGCGTGCTCCATTCTGTCCCAAAGTGGACACTCGTAAAGCGGCTGACCGTCGAACTCGTAAAGCCCCCAGTCGTCTTTTGGGAAATGCGCCGGAACCCAGTCAAGTATTACCTTAATGCCGCTGTTATGGAACGCGTCTATTAAACTTTTAAAGTCCTCGGGCGTACCCAGTCGCGAAGTTACCGAAAAATACCCCGTTACCTGATACCCCCACGAGCCGTCGTACGGAAACTCCGTAACGGGCATAAACTCAACGTGGGTATACCCCATTTCCTTTACGTAAGGAACTAACTCCCGTTCAAGCTCTTTATATGTAAAATACGATTTATCCGCATGCCTTTTCCAGGATAACAGATTTACTTCGTATATGTTTACGGGCACATCCTTGGGCTGCGCTTGAAAAAGCGGAGCGTATTCCGACTTTTCGGGAAGTTCGTAAACCACCGACGAAAACGAATTCGGGTAGTCCGATTTGAACGCGTACGGGTCGGCTTTGAAAAGAACCCTCTTATCGCGCGTGGCTATCATATATTTGTAGGTATCGCCGACGTTTGCCCGAATTTGTGCCTCGAAACAGCCGCCCCCTATATCCTGCATTGCGTATGCAATATCGCGCGAGCCGTTAAAATTGCCGTACACGCTTACGCTTTCGGCTCTCGGCGCATAGACGCGGAATACGTACAGCCCGTCGCTGACTTTATGACAGCCGAAAAATTCGTAAGCTTTATACTCTTTGCCGTTATGGAAATTTTCAAGGCAAAAATCTTGCGAATTGCAGCCACTCATACCTAATATATTTTATCATACTTAATTAAATATTTCAATACCGAAACCGAAAAAATTTACAATAATTTCCTGAAAAATTCCCCGAAGCACTGCTTCGGGGAAGAATTTATTTGATATAGTTGTTTAAAAGCGTCAAATTGTCCTTCTGGAACTTGTCGAGCTCCTCGGGCGAAAGCTTTTTAAATGACGAAAGCGCAAGCGAATAAACGTAAGAGGCTACGAATTTCTGCTTTTCTTCGTCAAGCTCTTTAAGCTTTGCTATAACGGGGTTAGCCGTATTGATTATCATTGTCTGTGCCAAAGCTCCGTCGCTCATTCCGTAGAACTGCCCCATCTCGGTGTAGCGGCGCATATACTCGTCAACGACGATAACCGCAGGTACTTCGTCGCTTTTCAGCTTTTCGGTCTTAATCGTAAGCTTGTCGTTTGCAAGCGCGTTCTTGAAGATATCGATTAAAACGCTGTCCTCTGCCCCGTCCTCGCTCTTTAACGCGCCGTCAAGGTCTGCGTCTATGCGCATAAACTTGACTTTATCGGGAGTTTTATACTCCAAAAAGCTTAAAAAGTGAGGGTCAATGAAGTTGTCGCAAAGTATCGCGCCAAGCCCCTGGCTCTTGAAAAGCTTAATGTATTGAGCCTGCTGATTTTCGTCGGAAACGTAGTAAACGGTAACGGGCTTAGCTTCTTTACCTTCTTCGGGCGTGCCGATAAGCTCGGAAAGCGACTGGAACTTCCCGTCAACGTTCTTGTAAATTATAACCTCTTTTACCTTTTCGTAAAAATCGTTGTCCTTAATGCAGCCGAATTTTACGAAGTTTGCAACGTCTTCCCAGCAGCTTTCAAACTTTTCTCTGTCGTTTTTAAACAGCGCAATAAGCTTGTCGGCAACCTTTTTTGTTATATGTTTGCTGATTTTCTGAACCTGCCTGTCGTTCTGCAAAAAGCTTCTCGAAACGTTCAGCGGAATATCGGGGCAGTCGATAACGCCGTTTAACAGCATTAAAAACTCGGGGGTAACCTCTTTAATGTTGTCGGCAATGAATACCTGGTTGCAGTAAAGCTTAACCTTGCCGCGCTCCAATTCGAGCTTATTTTTAACCTTGGGGAAATACAGAATACCTTTAAGCTTGAACGGATAGTCCATGTTCAAATGAACCCAAAATATAGGCTCGTTGTAGTCCATAAAGGTATCGGTATAAAACTTTTTATATTCCTCGTCCGTGCAGTCCTTGGGGTTTTTAGCGTACAGAGGCAATGTGGAATTGAGCGGCTCGTCCTTGCCGTCGCCCTTGAAGTTTACGTAAACGTTGTAGGGCATAAACGAGCAATACTTTTTAACGAGCGACTTTATAGTGCCCTCTTCCAGAAACTCCTTTTCCGCCGCCGAAATATGCATAACTATTTTAGTACCGCGCTCGGCTTTGTCGCACTCTTCTATGCTGTAAGTAGCGTTACCGTCGCTTTCCCAGTGTACGGCAGGCTCGTTTTTGTAGGACTTAGTAAAAATTTCAACGTTTTCCGAAACCATATACGCCGAGTAGAAACCAAGTCCGAAATGCCCGATTATACCGTCGCCGCCGGCTTTTTCGTACTTTTCCAAAAAGTCGCTCGCGCCCGAAAAGGCAATTCTCGTTATATAGTTTTCAACCTCTTCCTCGGTCATACCGATGCCGTTGTCCTCAACGGTCAAGGTCTTTGCCTTTTTATCAACGGTAATTTTAACCGAGTATTCGCCGCTGTCATCCGCGGCCTCGCCCATGGAAACGAGTTTTTTATACTTAGTAATAGCGTCGACGCCGTTGGCCACGATTTCCCTAAGGAAAATATCCTTATCGGAATACAGCCATTTTTTGATTATCGGCATCATATTTTCGCTTGAAATTTTAATATTGCCTTCTCTTTTCATTGGAACACCTCACACGGTTATTATATAAACGCATTTTTTTACGGTTAAACTTTGCGTAACCTTTTCACACAAAAAACATAAACTACTTATTTATCTTTTCAAACTTTGCATAAAAGCTTTTTACGGTCTGACCCTCTTCAAGGGTAAAGGTATTTTCTTCAAAGTTCCATTTATTTACATATTCCTGTTCGGTATACCAACCTTCAAACATATATCCTTCTTTTGTCGGTTCGGGCGGAATTTCAATAAGTTCGCCTTTATCGTAATCGTCTACAAAATATATCTCTCCATCTGAAATATACTCTACGTTCGCAATTTGAAGGCTACCACTCAGTCCGCCCCCAGCGTAATACCGTTCATATAATGGACGCGACAAATAACTTCGTGCTGGTATAATATCAAAATTTTCAAAATCTTTTATAATGCATTTTATACCATAAGTTAAGTTGACCCAACGCATAATATATTTAATAGTTTTTGGTAAAATCACCTTATTATATTGACAGCCTTCAGTACTTAACTGATATTCATTATTAACTCCCACATAATCAGAAACTTGCAATCCTATTTGAATTACATCTTTACCGTCTATTTGTTCAGGTATAATTAGCGTTTTCTTGTTTTTACCCAAATTAGACACCTCTAAAATTGCAACACTGTCGCCCTCTTTTGCCATATATGTTCTATCTGAACTGTCAAGGTAGCAATATACAAAGTCACCGGACTGCATTTTAGAACCCACCTTATCTGTTGATACTGAATTAAGACAAGCAATCATACCGCAACCAATACAGTCACCTATTACACCACACCCACTTACCAACAGTAAAGCAAACACAGACAGCGTAAATACTAACGATTTTATTAAAACTTTTTTCATAATTGAACCTTTATCAGCGAATACATTTTCATATCTTCAATAACGCCGTTTTTTACAGCGTTGGCACGCAGAACGCCCTCGCAGACAAAACCCGACTTTTCAAGAACCCTGCACGAGGCGGTATTTCTCGCAAACGGCTCGGCGTAAATTCTTATAATATCGGTAGCAAAAGCCTCTTGAGAGGCAAGCTTTACCGCCTCGGTCGCAACGCCTTTATTCCAGAATTTTTCGCCGACGTAATAACCGAGCTCCGCAGTTCTGTAATGAATATTGCTTTGCCTGAATATGCCTACACTGCCGGCAAGCTCGTTATCGCAAATAATCGCAAACGCAAAAACCAAGTTTTTGTCGGCGGTTTGCATTGCGGATATATAGTCACGGGCGTCGCTTTCAGTGTACGGATAAGGCAGACCGTCGCGCAGGTTATCCAGAATTTTTTTGTTATTGAGTAGTTCGGCAAGCTTCGCCGCGTCGCTAAGCCGCCATTCGCGTATTTCAATTTTCATAAGAGTAAAATTAAACCGCCGTACTTTGGTGTACGGCGGTTACAATCGTTTTTAAATTATTTGTTTTTCTGAGCGCTTGCAAGCAAATCGCCGATGGAAGTGCCGCCTATGCTGCCCTCGTTCCAGGAAGATACTTCGTCGTCGTTAGCTCTTCTGGGAGCGCGGCTCTTCTTTGCCGTACCTTCTTCGCCCTCGGCTTTCTGAGGTCTCTTCTTTTCGCCTTCGGGTAAAAGCGCTTTAATGGAAAGGTTCATCTTTCTTGCATACGAATCAACGGCAAGAATTTTAGCGTCAACCTCGTCGCCTACGTTAAGGCAGGTTGCCGGAGTTTCAATTCTTTCGTGGCTGATTTGGGAAACGTGTACAAGGCCGTCAATGCCTTTTTCGATTTCAATGAACGCGCCGAAAGGTACGATGCGTACGACTTTGCCGTGTACGATATCGCCGACGTTGTATTTGCCGTCAACCAAATCCCAAGGCTGGGGTTGAAGCTGTTTGTAACCAATGGAAACTTTTTTGCTTTCCTTGTCGGCTTTAAGAACCTGGAACTGATAAGTTTTGCCGATTTCAAGAACGTCGGTAACCGCGTCAACGCCCGTCCAGGATAAATCGGAAATGTGCGCAAGGCAGTCGAAACCGTTTACAGATACGAACGCGCCGAAGCCCGTTACTCTTTCAACCTTGCCTTCAACAACGTCGCCTACGGCGATATTTGCGAAGAACTCGTCTTCCTGCTCTGCCTTAGCAGCGTCGCGCGCGTCGCGCTCTTCCTGTAAAATTACGCGCTGGGAAGCGATAATTTCCTTCCTGCCGCTCTTTTTAATTTCAAGGGCGCGGAGTCTTAAAGTCTTGCCCTCGTACTTAGTCAAATCTTTAACGAAACCGGGACGGATTTCCTTTGCGGGAACGAATACCTGATACGTTCCGAGCTGTGCCGTAAGACCGCCCTTATTTGTGCCGGTGCAAACAACCGTAAATTCTTTACCGTTCTCTATTTCGGAACTTAACGCCTCTTCTTCCGCCAGAAGCTTAATCATTTTCTGAGAAAGTTTAAGGCTGGGTTTAAGCTCCACAACGAGTAATTCGATAGTTTCGCCGATTTTGGAAACGTAGTCCGCCGCGTTATAAACTTCGCAGTCGAGCTCGTCTTTGCTTAAAGCGACCTCTTTCTTCGAGAAAGGCAGGAGAATCTGTAAACCTTCGTCCGTTGCCTGTGAAATTGTGGCGTGGACGGTCTGACCCTTCCTGAACTTCGACTCGCTGTCAATTTTAGCAACAACGTCAGCCATTGAACTTGTTGCCTTAACTTCTGTGTTTTCTTCCATCTTTAAGAGAACCTCCCGGGTTTGCGCATTCGGGGTTGACGCCCCTGAAACAATACCTACACTTTTAAAATTTTTTAATTTTGTATAATTTAAATCGTCGGCGTCGGCGAGCCGAAAAACGTTCTTGCAGTGCTTTTTGGCAATCTCGTAGAGTTTTGCGGTGTTACTGCTGTTCATACCGCCGACAACCAAAATTGCTTCACACTGAGATGCAAGTTCTTCAACTTCCTTCTGCCGTTCCACAGTAGTATAACAAATAGTCTTGAAAACAGCAACTGTTTTTTCACAGACTTTTCTAATATTTTTTATTATTTTTTCAAATTTTTCGGCTGAAAACGTGGTCTGACACACCACACACAGCTCTTTTGAAGCAAATTCCGCAGGAATTGCGTCGGGATTATTGATAACCGCGGCGCTGCCGTTACACCAGCCCAAAAGCCCTACGACCTCGGGATGCTCCGGCTCGCCGATTATAACTATGAATTTGCCCTCGGCAAACTGCTCCTTTACTATCTTCTGAGTGCGCTTCACAAACGCGCAGGTGCAGTCGATAACTTTAATGTTGCGGCGGTTGCATATTTCGTAATAATTTTCGGGAACTCCGTGCGAGCGGAACACAACCGTGCTGCCGTCGGGAATTTCGTCAAGACTTTCTACAACTTTAAGCCCCTTGTCCTTTATTGCCTGAACAACGGCCTCATTATGAATAATCTCACCGAGAACGTAAGCGTTAGACGGGTCAAGCGACATTGCCGTATCCACGGCGTACTTAACTCCCGAACAAAACCCACAGTGCTTTGCCATTATAATGTTCATTTGCGCTTTTTCTTCTTTTGCAGCATTTCTTTGAATTCAAGGTACATATCAAGCAGTTTCTGCCTTAAAATTTCGTCGCAGACTTCTATATCTTCCTGCGTCAGTTTTTTGCCGTAGTACTCCGTAAACTCGAAAGGCTCGCCGTAATATGCCCGTATTTTATGGAAAGGCCTTATTTTTTTGACCTGAATAATCGGAATTATAGGCGTTTTCGTCTTTATGGAAAGCGCCGCCGCACCGCTTTTGAACGGCAAAAATATGTCATCCGTTTTGTTGCGCGTGCCCTCGGGAAAGATGTTTACAATTCCGCCTCGTTTAAGAATTTTCATTGACTGCATTACCGCGCGGACGTCGTTGCCGTCGCGGTTTACGGGTATGGCCTGGCTCTTTTCGGCAAACTTTTTCATTATGCCTTTTTCGAACAGTTCTTTTTTAGCCATAAAATAAACGGGCTTATCGGTTGCGTATGCCGACGGAATAACGTCTAAAACGCTTAAATGATTTCCCACGATTATATACGCCCCGTCGTTAAACGGCTCGGTATGACCGTATTTTTTCAGCGGAAACACGGGGCGAAGAAACACTCCGACCAGAACGTGTAAAAACTTGAACCATTTTTTATGGTCTTTGAGCAATTCTTCTTCGGTTTTTTCTTTCTTTTTTGACATTCTATATTTTTTCCTGAATTTTATTTAATATAAACGATGCTACTTCGTCAATTGTCATTTCGGAAGAATCGACGATAACTGCATCCTCCGCGCACCTCAAAGGTGCAACTTTACGGGTTTTATCCTGCTCGTCGCGCTTTATTATCTCTTGCAGAATTTCCTCGTACGGCTGTGAGTATCCGCGCAGTTTATTCTCTTCGGTGCGGCGCTTTGCCCGAACTTCCGCGCTCGCCGTAAGGTAAAACTTGAACTGAGCGCCGGGAAGCACGTTTGTGCCTATATCCCTGCCGTCGAGTATGCACGAGGAGTTTTGCGCGATTTTACGCTGCAACTCCACCATTTTTTCGCGTACGCAGGGTATTGCCGAAACCGTTGAAGCCAGCATGGAAATCTCCGGTTTTCTAATTTCTTCAGAAACGTCGTTGCCGTCGAGCATGGTGCGCTGTAAACCGTTTTCGTACTTGACTTCAAGGTTAATATTCTCAATTACCGCTTTTACTGCGTTTTCGTCCTCAAATCCGACGTTTTCGCGCAGGCATTTTAACGCGCACGCACGGTACATTGCACCCGTATCAAGGCACAGAATATCGAGTTTTTTTGCAATTATTTTTGAAATTGTGCTCTTTCCGCTGCCCGCCGGCCCGTCAAGCGCAATATTGATTTTCTGAGTTAAGTCCTTTCTGAGTGCCGCCGCGCCCTTTAAATAGACGTGCACGGGCTTTTTATCCGTTTCGACAAACAACATCACCCTTATGCACTTTTTAAGCGAACCTTTAATTTTAGGCTCGGCCGCAGAAAACAGCGCGCACGCCGAAAAACCGGCTTCTCTTGCCGCTTTTGCAGGATAAAACGAGCGTAAATCGTCCGTGCTCGAAAAAATTATGCTTATCACGTCGTCAACATTCAGGCAATTTTTTTCTTTAATTTCCGCAAGCAGCTCGCCTACCGCCTTTTTAATATCTTCCTCACGGTCTTTTTCAACCGTTATAGCGCCTCTAATTGCTTTCATTTTTTATCCTTTAATTGAATTTCCGGCCGCAAAACCCGTTGCAAACGCTATTTGAAGGTTATATCCTCCGGTAAATGCGTCTACGTCGAGAACCTCTCCGCAAAAATAAAGTCCGCTTACAAGCTTACTTTCCATAGTTTTGGGGTTTATTTCTTTTACGTCCACTCCACCGGCGGTTATAATCGCCTCGGTAAAGTCGCGCAAAGACGCAACAAGCATATCAAAATTTTTGATATTTGTCAATAAACTTGCTCGTTCGGTTTTGGTTACCGAGTTTACCTGTTTACCTTCCGCAATAGCGCTTCGCTTTAAAATTACGGGTATAAGCGCCGAAGGCAACAGCTCTTTAAGGCAGTTTGAAATACTTTTGTTTTTAAAGCTTTCAAAATCGCGCAAAATTCTCTTATCGAGCAGCTCTTCGCTTAGCGCCGGTTTTAAGTCGAGCACAAGCTTAATGTCGCTTAAATTAAGTCTGTTTATCAGGCTCGAAGCCGATAAAACAATCGGTCCGGAAACGCCGAAGTGCGTAAACAGCATTTCGCCGAAAAACTCTTTTAATACTTTATTGCCTTGTTTTACGGTTAAATTAACGTTTTTAAGCGTAAGCCCCTGTAAATCTTTATAAAAATCGCCCTTTAAATTAAGTCCGCAAAGCGCAGGCTTTACCGGAACTATTTTGTGCCCCGCCTCTTTTGCAAATTCGTACCCGTCGCCCGTTGACCCGGTTAAGGGATAGCTTACGCCGCCCGTACAAACGATAACTTTATCAAACGAATAACTGCCTTTTGTGGTTGTTATGCCAGACATAGTACTATTCAAAACGCTCAAATTGAGTACTTTTTCGCCAAATTTAAAGATAACGCCGTTGTTTTTGCAATAATTTTCAAGGCACTTTGTAACGTCGCTTGCCTTGTCGGTTACGGGAAAATACCTTGCTCCACGCTCCAATTTAAGCTGCAAGCCGCCGTCTTCGAAAAACCTAACGCACCGTTCTGGCGAAAAACCGTATATTGCGCCAGTAAGAAATTTAGGGTTTGATACCACGTTTTGCAAAAACTCGTCAGGCGAGCAGTCGTGCGTAACGTTGCACCTGCCCTTGCCCGTTATATAAATTTTTTTGCCGCTCTTTTCGTTTTTTTCGAATACGGTACCGGAATTTCCGTTGATTGCGGCGGCGTACGCGGCTACAAGTCCGGCAGCGCCGGCGCCTATTACAGCTACTCTTTTCATATAAAACCTAACGGCGTGGACTTACGTTCACGCCGCATTTCAATTTATTATACAGGATATACTTTGTTGGGGTTTGCCGCCATATCCGTGTCAACGCCCGTATTTTTTGCCTTGCGCCACTTAAAGAAGTTTGTAGAAACTTCGGGGAACAGCGCGTAGGACAGCACGTCTTCTTCCTGCTCGTAAAAGCCGTCGTCTTTGACTTTTTGAGTGAGCGTTTCCATCTCATTGCCCAACAGGTCCGCAGGACGGCAGGTTATAATTTTTTCGCCGTCTTTTGTGCAAAGCTTTACTACTTCCTCGTTCTTATCGCCGAGAACAGCACCGTATTTGCCCAAAATAAGGTCTTTAAACTGCGCCGTAACCGTCTTATATCTGCCCAAAAGCACGTTCCACACGGCTTGCGTGCCGACTATTTGGCTGGACGGAGTAACAAGCGGCGGATATCCGCAGTCCTTTCTTACCTTTGGAACTTCCGCAAGGCATTCTGTAAGCTTTTCCTCTTTACCGGCCTGTTTTAACTGGTTCATAAGGTTGGAAAGCATACCGCCGGGAACCTGATAGAGCAGCGTATTTATATCCACACGGCGCACCTTGGGGTTTAAGAAGCCGTCTTTTTCAAGCCTTGCGGCAACTTTATTAAAGTGCGTTACAGCAGGTAAAAGCTTTTCAATTTCTATACCCGTATCGTACTCGGTGCCCTTTAAGGATGCAACAAGCGGTTCGGTTGCGGGGTTTGACGTACCGTTGCCGAGCGGCGAAAGCGCGCAGTCGACGATATCCACGCCGGCTTGAATTGCCATCAGATACACCATATCGCCGGTACCCGTAGTGTTATGCGTGTGCAGATGCACTTTGGTTTCGGGTTTCAGCTTGGCTTTAAGCTCTTTTACAAGCTCGTACGCGGTAAACGGCAACAAGAGGTTTGCCATGTCCTTAATACAGATATTGTCCGCGCCCATATCCTCGAACTGCTTTGCGAGGTTCACGAAATATTCGGTAGTGTGAACGGGGCTTGTCGTGTACGAAATTGCGCATTCGCACACACACTTTCCGCCTTTACCGTATTTCTTTATTGCGTTAACAGAAGCTTCAAGGTTTCTCGGGTCGTTAAGCGCGTCGAAAAGCCTTATTACTCCCACGCCGTTTTCAATAGACTTTTCAATGAATTTTTCAACGACGTCGTCCGCATAATGACGGTAACCTAAAAGGTTCTGACCGCGCAGAAGCATCTGAATGGGCGTCTTTTTTAAGTATTTTTTGAGATTTCTCAGCCTATCCCAGGGGTCTTCGTTCAAAAACCTAAGACAGCTGTCGAACGTTGCGCCGCCCCAGGCTTCAAGCGAATAATAGCCGACCTCGTCAAGGAGCGGAAGCATCTCTTCCATTTCGTCAAATCTCATTCGCGTAGCCGCGTGCGACTGGTGCGCGTCACGGAGAATTGTATCAGTTATCAAAACTTTTTTATTTTCCATATAATCACCTTATACTATTACCGAGCAAATCGAAGCCACAGCCTCGGCCGCAGAACCGTCCGCATAACCGCCGAAGCATGCAAGCAGTACGCCTGCCGCTATTGCCGAGCCGATAACTCCGGCAACGTTAGGGCCCATTGCGTGCATCAATAAATGGTTTTGAGGGTCGTATTCCCTGCCTACGTCCTCGGAAATCCTTGCCGCCATCGGCACGGCGGAAACTCCGGCAGAGCCTATAAGCGGATTAATTTTGCCCTTGGTCACCTTGCACATTATTTTAGCTACCAAAAGACCGCCTATCGTGCCTAAAATGAACGCAAACAAGCCTATACCGATAATGGCAAGCGTTTTGTAGTGCAGGAATATTTCGCCCTTGGCCTTACTGCCTACGGCAATGCCGAGGAATATCGTAATCGTGTTCATAAGCCCGTTCTGAGCCTGAGTTGAAAGTCTGTCTACAACGCCGGACTCCTTAAACAGGTTTCCGAGCATCAGCATACCCAAAAGCGCAATAGAGTCGGGCAGAATTATTCCGACCACAAGCGTAACTATTACGGGGAATAATATTTTTTCGAGCTTGCTGACCTGACGCAGCGGCTTCATTCTTATAGCGCGTTCTTTTTTAGTGGTTAAAAGCCGCATTAAAGGCTTCTGAATTATAGGAATCAGCGCCATATACGAGTAAGCCGCTATTGCTATCTGCGGAACGTAATCGGAAGCAAGCCGGGAAGTTACCAGAATTGCCGTAGGGCCGTCCGCGCCGCCGATTATCGCTATCGCTGCCGCTGCCGCAACCGAGAAAAAGCCGAGTGCGGAAGCTAAAATAAACGCTACGAATATACCGAGCTGCGCGCCCGCGCCTATCAGCATACTCTTGGGGTTTGCAATTAGCGGCCCGAAGTCCGTCATTGCTCCTATTCCCAGGAATATGAGCGGTGGATAAATTACTTTATCAACGCCGAAGTATAAGTACCATAAAAGTCCGCGGTTTTCAACGCTGTCGTACGAGGTCTGCCCCTCGGGATAAGTTCCCCAAAGTACGCTTTCCGCGCCGGGAATGTTTATTAAAAACATACCGAAAGCTATCGGAAGCAGAAGCATCGGTTCAAATTTTTTTACTACGGCAAGATACATAAGCACGAAGGAAATAATCAGCATAACGTAGTTTTGCCAATTACCCTGAA
>JAAUYR010000050.1 GCA_014805025.1 Clostridia bacterium
AGAATATAAACAGAAATACTTTAAAGCGTTTAAACTTTTTATTGCTATATTTTTTCCGCGCCATACGGTATATTGTATGGCGCGGAATACGTTATTAATTCCTTTTGGTTCTCGATTTAAAGATAACTGCCATTATAAACGCGAACACCACCGCCGCGGTAACGCCTGCGCTGGCAGCTGCGAGCGAGCCGGTTATAGCCGAGAAAAAGCCCTTTTCCGCGCCTTTAATCGCGCCCTGTGCAAGCAGATAACCGAAGCCCGAAATGGGCACGGTTGCACCTGCGCCGGCAAACTCCACCAATGGCTGATAAACGCCTACGGCCGTGAGCACAACCCCGGCAAGCATAAAGTAGACTAAAATTTTACCCGCCGTGAGGTCGGTAAAGTTTATTATTACCTGAGCGATAAGGCAAATTGTTCCGCCTACTGCAAACGCCTTTAAAAACTGCAATAAAATTTCTAAAAGTTCCTGTCCCATTTAAACCTCCAACTGCACTGCGTGTGATATGCAGGGTATACTTTCGCCCTGACCGGACGATACCGTGGAAAGCAGTGCTCCCGTTGCGGCGAACAGCACGCGCTTATAGAGCCCCGAACTCATTTTGGTTAATATATACGAATTCAATACCGTTGCCGAACAGCCTGCGCCGCTTCCGCCCTGAAACTCCATTTCGATTACTTTGTAAACTATTTCGCCGCAGTCCACGTGGTTTGCCGAAATATCGAAGCCCTTTTCCCAGGTAAGGTCTTTGACTATTCTGCTGCCGAGTGCGCCCAAATCGCCAGTTAAAATCAGGTCGTAATCGGTGGGGTCTGTGCCCGTATCCTTGAAGTGCTGCAAAATCGTATCCGCCGCGGCAGGCGCCATGGCCGCGCCCATATTGTTTACGTCGGTTACTCCGTAGTCGCAAACCTTGCCCATCGTGCCGTTTACGATTTTTATGCCCTTATCGCCGTCGGATATAACGCAGCCGCCGGCGCCCGTTACTGTCCACTGAGCCTGCGGCGGTCGGGTACAGCCAAGCTCCAAAGGATACCTGTACTGTCTTTCGGCCGAGGCAAAGTGCGAACCCGTTGCGGCAACGGCGCGCTTTATATAACCTGCGTTTACGAACGCCGCGCCGAGCAGCATAGCCTCGCTCATTGTCGAGCACGCGTTGTAAACTCCCAAAAACGGAAAGTTGAAGTCGCGCGCGGCAAAGCTTGCGGAGATAATCTGGTTTAGAAGGTCGCCGGACAACAGAACGTCGATATCCTTTTCCCTGTAACCGCCCTTTTCAATTGCAAGCGAAATTGCCGTTGCAAGCATTTTGCACTCGGCTTTTTCAAACGTGCTCTCCCCGTACATATCGTCTTGCAGGGTAATATCTGCATAGTTCCCGAGTATGCCTGCGCTCTCCTTACTGCCGCAAACGGCGGCAAACGAGGTTATGCGCGGCGCGTTTTCGAAAAATATCGTATTCCCGTTTTTCTGTTTTTTAGTGCTCATTTGCCGCTCCCTATGCATAAATGTATAATTATAACACTTTTATTATTAGTTTTTTCAATAAAAATATATTTATTCAAATTTTAGCGTTTCAACGCTTGCATTGTTTTTGCATAGTGTGTTATTATAATAATGTTAAGTGTAGAATTTTAATCTTTTGAATTGACTTACCATTTCAAATACTACCTTTCAGGAGGTTCGAAAATGAATAAATTTAGAAAAATTCTTTTAGGCTTGCTTATCTCTTGCTTCGCAGTATGCCTGTGCGTAGGAGTTGTTGCCTGCACTAAAAGAACCGACTATCCCGATTACACCAATACCGGCGTCGGCGACGCCTATAAGGACAGGTACGTAGTTTCGGTTAAGTCCGCCGGCGGACTTCCGCTTAACGACGTGCGCATAAGCGCCAAGAAAGACGGCATTACGAGAATGTCCGGCGTTTCCGTAAACGGTAAAATCGAGTTTACACTTCCTGCGGACGAATACGAGCTTGTCATAGACGAAACGAGCTTGCCTTTGGGTTATTACCTTGACGCCGACACCGTTTACAAAACCACGAAAGAAAACGCAAGAGTAGACGTTTCTATTCTTTCTACGGTAATTCACTCCACTGCGCCTTCGGGAACGAAATACAGCCTCGGCGATATAATGTACAACTTCGGCTTTACCGATACTGCCGGAGTTAAGCATACGCTTGAGGACGTACTCGCTACCAAAAAGGCCGTTATGCTTAACTTCTGGTACACGTCCTGCGGACCTTGCAGAAACGAGTTCCCGGCAGTTCAGGCCGCTTACGAAGCTTTTGCCGATAAACTTTCTATTATCGCGCTTTCCGGTACGGATACTATGGAAGGCGATAACGGAATTATTAAGTTCAGGGAAGATAACGGTTTAAGCTTTTATATGGGTCAGGACCAGGCCGGCTTGATTAACCTCTTCAACGTTGAGGGTTACCCCACCACCGTTATTGTAGACAGATACGGCGTTATAGTTCACCGCGAATCCGGCGGCAAATTCAACGAATCGTATTGGAGAGCGTTGTTCGCAACTTATACGTCGGACGACTACACTCCTAACCCCGGCGATGGCAACGATATCGGCAATGAGGTTGAGTTTGCTAAGCCCGACAGCTTTGACCAGCCCACTACCGAAGAATTCCTTGCGGCTATCGGCGGCGAGGGCGCAAGCGGAAAGGTAACAAACTTTACCCCGACAACCAACGAAATAGACGCGCCCTATTCCTTCCCCTGGCTTATAGGCGAGGACGCTGACGGAAAGTACATTTACGCTTCCAACTCAAAGGTTACCTACTCGTTTGCGACGCTTATATTCGACGTAACGCTCCAAAACGGCGACGTGTTGATTTGGGACTATAAAATTTCCACGGAAGAAAACGACGTTCTTTACATTTATGTAAACAACACCAACCTCGGCAGTTACAGCGGCACGGGCGGCGGCTGGCAAACCGAATATGCGTATATAGCTTCGCGCGAGGTTAAACTTACCATAACGCTATTGTATTTGAAAGATTTGAAGGATAACGACCCCGTCGACCTCGTTTGCTTGAAGAATATCCGCATAGCAAACGTTACCGACCTTGACCTGGGCTCTGACCAGCAGATTTCCGTAACCGACGGACTTACGCTTACAAGTAACAGCTACAATATTTCCAAGAGACTTATAGCTCCCACGGGCGTAAACGGCGACATCTACTACCACTTTGAGTTTGTCGACGACGACGGCACTACCAAGAAAGCGCTTTTGCTTGCGGACATTTTGCGTAGCACAGCTTGGTCTGATAAATTCGTAGGCGACAGCACCTTCTACGTTCCCGACCAGGCACAAAACTACACTTCTTCGCTTTACTTAATTTCGTACTGGACTATGTCCAACTACAAGCTTATAAGCGATGACGTAAATTTGTTGTTCAGCTATACTTCCGACGCGGCAGCAAACATAGCTCATACCGATACGATTGTAGAAAAGTATTATTTGCAGGAATTTTCCGATAACGGACTTGTTCCCGTAACCGAAAAGCTTAAAAACGCTATAATGGCTTTCACCAAGGCTTACTGCGATAAAAACAATAAGACCTATTACGAAGACCAGTGGCTTGAACTTTGCTATTATTACAGACACTACGGTGATGAGCACCTTGTAGGCAATTGCAGTATGACAGCCGACCCCGTAAAAGCTTTGGTTTGGGAGAACGCATTTACCGCTACAACGGGCAAAAACGAAGTTAAAATTACCAAAATTATCCAGAGAGACGGCGGCGGTTTGTGCTATACCTTTACACCGCAGACGAGCGGCGTTTATCACTTCTACTCCACCTTCAAGGATTTGGTTGACCCCTGTATTTATATCTATACAGCCGATAACTTTGAACGGCCCTATGCGCACCAAAACGACGATAACAGTTACGACTTCTTTACAAGGCCCAACTATGAGTACTGGAACTTCAATTTGTACGTTCCCTTAAAGGCCGGCGAAACCTATTATGTAAGGGCGGCCATGGGCTCTCCCGGTTCTGTCGGCGAGTATAATATGTTTATCGAGTACGACGCAAAATCAGTTAGTAACCTTGTAGTAGCTTCTTACGACGGTACTTGGACGGAATTAACTAAATACAACGCTATACCCGTTGCTTTGAGTAGCTCCGACGGATACTTCCACGCGATTAACGCAAACAACGATTACGGCTCGGTAGTTTATATCGATTTCGTTCACCCCAACTTCTTCGATTTAAACGACAATTCACTTCTTGACTTGATTAAAGCCGGCAGGTTCGATTTCAGAAGTAGAGGCGGCCAGGATTACTCCATGGCTATGAGGCAGTACTACTATAAGTCGATTGCTAACAAGAACAACGGCGACGAGCTTTACGGACTTATCGAGGCCGATTATGAACTTGTAAATATGATTTCGGAGCTTATTTACTACACCTACGGCGACGGCATAGAATCCGGCGCATGGCTTATGTTCGGTTGCTATTACGAAACAATAGTTTGTAATTACGATTAATAATTTTTAAGGAGAATTTTAAAAATGAAAAAGATTTTAAAGAGTTTGACAGTTGCTTTGGTTATCGCGCTTTCGGTAACCTGCATGGCTTTGTTTGCCACTGCTTGCGATGGCAATGACGACAAGAATTATTCTGTTACGGTTGTATATGCAGATGGAACAGCCGTTAACGGTACTACCGATGGTACAGGCGGAATGGACGGCAAAACCGTACAAATACAGGTTTGCCAGAAAGATGACCCCACTAAGTGCTATCAGTTGGTAAGTGTAGATGCAAACGGAAAAGTAACTATTGAAGCGGAAAAGATTGAAGCAGTGCTCGGAACTGTTACTTACGCGGTACACGTTCAAGGATTACCTACTGGTTATACCTATGACGATAATTACACTCTTAGCCAGTCGAGCCGTTCGATAACTATTACATTAAAGGCTGTTTAATTTACAGACGGGATAGACATCATGAATAAAAAAGCAAAATTTATAATTACGTCGCTTACTGCGGCTTGCGCGGCGTTCGCATCTATGGGATTTACCGCATGCGGCCCCACCGTACCCCAAGGCGGCGACGAGGACGACAGAACTACCTATATAGGTAAAGCCGTAGACGACAGCAATAATCCCGTTGCAAACGTTTGGCTTGGTATAGGTTATGCAAACGACGGAAGTTACAATCAGCTTGCTTACGCTAAAACCGAAGCAAACGGCGAAGCTAAGTTTTACGGCTTACCGAAAGACTCTACAATTAAGAGCACCAACGAATTTATCGAAGTTGAACAAGTTACCGCGTACGAGCTGAGGCTTGCCGACGGTACGAATTCGAGAGGCATTCCCGTTGGAGAAAGAATAGTTCCTTACAGCTATGTATTAAAGGTTAAGACTGAGGAAGGAACTTCGGAAGAGGGTACAAAGTACACCTATACCGTAGACGAAACTTTCAACGCAGAGAAAACCGCTACTCTTACTTTTGACTATAAACCCAACAATTATTACAATGCGGAAATTAAAAGCTTGCAGTTCAGCCGCAGTTATAAAGATTATAATTGCGAAGAAACGCCTGAAAACATTGTAGAAACCAAAGTCGATTACGTTGTTGAACTTAATGCAGGGGTTTACAATTATTTTGATTTCAGTCCCTACGTTAAGCCCGAAGGCGCAAGCAAAAACGACTTTTTAGACAAACCGCAAGCCGACCGCGAAAGCTATGCACAGGCGGAAACGCAAAAAAGGCTTGACCGCGCTTCAAAAGCGGCCGCTGGAAATTATAAAATTTCCTTTACAGTAAAAGACAATGCCGCTAACGTTACGATGTACTATTACGGCAATTCCGTTTTCGGTGTTGACGAGGAAGGCGTGCCCACTTATAGCAGATATATAAGCGGCAACGCTCCGGCTAATGCGA
>JAAUYR010000051.1 GCA_014805025.1 Clostridia bacterium
AGAGAAGGTCGGGATTTTCGTTTTGATATTCGACCATTGATTAGAAATGGTGATAAAATTATTTTTTCACCTGTAGTAGTATATGAATTATCAATTATGTGGGAATCTGGTATTTTTGATTTCTATTTGCCGTATGAATATGGGCTTGATAATTTAAGAACAGCATTAATGAAATGGAAGACAGAATGCGAAAAGCAGATGGAAAAAGATATAGAAATTGTTTTTAAGGATATGGGGTATATTACTAGAAGAAATTTACAATTACATAAACTTGATAAAAAATATGGTCATCCGTCAGATTTGGGAGATTACGATGTTCTGGCAGTTGATGAAGTTAATAAAGTCGTTTGGAACATAGAAAGTAAATTTTTAAATAAAGTTGGGTCTTTAAGAGAGTATTACAACCATCAAGATTCATTTTTTATTAGAAATAAAAAGGATGAGAAATTTTCACGAAGAATAACATATTTGGAATCAAATGTGACGCCAATTTTACATGCACTTGGAATAATTGATTGCAAAAATTATTCAGTGAAGAACTACATGGTTACAAATAAGGTTTTTTATGCCGATATTAAAAAAGTGAATTTTGATATTGTGTCGTTCTGTGAATTAAAACAATTAATAAATAAATTTTGCTAAAATCTTTTTGATTTAAATTAACTCAAATCAGCAACCCTATGGTTGGTTTAGCGTTAGGAAATCTTCTCAAAATAAATATTTATTAGCGTAAAAATTGCTAATATATTAGCGCGAATGTTGGCAAAATCGATGTTTTGCCAACATTTTGAATAAAAAGCACAAAAAATGCTTGCTAACAATTATAAAATAATGTTGGCAAATTGTTGAATGATGATGGTGTAACAACCCTATGGTTACCATCGGGATAAAAAAGCGGTCTCCGAAGAGACCGCTATATTTTGTATTTAATTAAATTGAAACACTATATCTTGTTATTTCTTTTTCGTCATTGCTTCCTGTACGGCAACTGCTACTGCTACCGTGGCGCCGACCATAGGGTTGTTGCCCATACCGATAAGACCCATCATTTCAACGTGGGCGGGAACGGAGGACGAGCCTGCGAACTGTGCGTCGGAGTGCATACGGCCCATCGTGTCGGTCATGCCGTACGAGGAAGGGCCAGCGCCCATGTTGTCGGGGTGCAGCGTTCTGCCCGTGCCGCCGCCGGATGCAACAGAGAAGTACTTGATGCCGTGCTCAACGCACCATTTTTTGTAAGTGCCTGCAACGGGGTGCTGGAAGCGAGTGGGGTTGGTGGAGTTACCGGTAATGGATACCGAAACGTGTTCCATCTGCATAATTGCAACGCCTTCGGGCACGTTATCCGCACCGTAGCACTTAACCTTAGCTCTTGCGCCGTCGGAGAAAGCAACGCTGTCAACGACCTTAACCGTTTCGGTATACGGGTCGAACTGCGTTTTGCAGTACGTGAAGCCGTTAATTCTCGAAATAATATACGCCGCGTCCTTGCCCAGACCGTTCAAAATAACGCGGAGGGGTTTAGTGCGGACTTTGTTTGCGTTTTCTGCAATTTTGATTGCACCCTCGGCAGCCGCGAACGACTCGTGGCCTGCGAGGAAGCAGAAGCAGTCGGTATCTTCCGACAGAAGCATTGCGCCGAGGTTTCCGTGGCCTTCGCCGACCTTTCTGTTTTCTGCAACAGAGCCGGGAATGCAGAAGCTTTGAAGTCCCACGCCGATTTTTACAGCGGCGTCGTGAGCCTTTTTGCAACCGCTTTTAATAGCGATAGCCGCGCCTACGGTGTAAGCCCAGACTGCGTTTTCAAAGCAGATAGGCTGAGTACCGCGAACAATTTTATCAACGTCAACGCCCTTTTTAAGGGTAATTTCCTTACATTCTTCAATGGACTTGATGCCGTATTCTTTCAACACGCCGAGAATTTTCTTTTCTCTTCTTTCATAGCTTTCAAAAAGTGCCATAAATCAGTCAACCTCCTTGTCGGTTCTGGGGTCTATGTGCTTAACGGCACCGCTTTCCTTGGAGTATCTGCCGTAAGTACCGATAGCCTTTTCGTAAGCTTCGTTGGGGGTAAGACCTTTCTTAATAAAGTCGGTCATTTTGCCGAGCGAAACGAACTTATAGCCGCAAATTTCGTTATTCTTATCAAGAGCAAGCGCTAAGACGTAGCCTTCGGCCATTTCCAGGTATCTTGCACCCTTTAAAGCCGTGCCGTACATAGTGCCTACCTGCGAACGCAAGCCTTTACCGAGGTCTTCGAGTCCCGCGCCGATGGGCAGACCGTCTTCCGAGAACGCCGACTGGGTTCTGCCGTAAACGATTTGCAGGAACAGTTCACGCATAGCGGTATTGATAGCGTCGCAAACGAGGTCGGTATTCAGCGCTTCGAGAATGGTCTTATGGGGCAGAATTTCCGCAGCCATAGCGGCGGAGTGGGTCATACCCGAGCAGCCTATCGTTTCAACCAGCGCTTCCTGAATGATACCGTCTTTAACGTTGAGCGTGAGCTTACAAGCGCCCTGTTGGGGAGCGCACCAGCCGATACCGTGAGTCAGACCTTTGATGTCTTTGATTTCCTTTGCCTGAATCCATTGACCTTCTTCGGGAATGGGAGCGGGGCCGTGTTCAAATCTGCCGGAAACGCCCTTGGCAACGCAAATCATATTTTCAATGTCTTTTGAATATTGCATTACAAATCCTCCGATTTTTTTTAACGCTTATAATTATAACACGGTATTTTGTTTTATTCAATAATATAAATCAAAAAAATCACAAAATTTTCGGCTTTCGGCGCTATTTTTTTGTTTACACGCGCAAAAAATGTAGTATAAATAATATGAGGAATAATTATGCTTTGTCAGCACTGCAAAAAAAACGCGGCAACGGTCAACTACGTTGAGATAATAAACGGCGACAAATTCGAAAGCCATTTATGCGCGCATTGCTACGCCGAGCTTTACGGCGAGCTTAACTCCAAGGCCAACGCGGATATTTGGGCCGGACTTTTCGGCTCGTCCGCGCCGCGGAAAAAGGTGTGCCCGGTTTGCGGCACGTCGTATTCCGATTACGAGCGCACCGGTCTTTTGGGCTGCGCAAGCTGTTACGACGTTTTCAAAGAGGAGTTGATACCCTCTATACGCCGCATACAGGGCAAGGTGGAGCACGTCGGCAAGATAGGTAAAAACAACGACGAGTTCGGGCTTCACCGCCGCCTTAAAACCTTGCAGGAAGAGCTTGAAGTCGCATTGCGTGAAAAGCGTTACGTTGACGCAGGCAGGCTGAACAAGCGCATAGACGAAATAAGCAAATCGCTGCACGGAGGGGAGAAAGATGACTGAAACTTCCAAAACGGTAGTATCCACTCGCGTTCGGCTTGCAAGGAATATCGAGGGCTACCCGTTCCCGTCGCACCTTAAAAGCGAAAAACAGGCAAAGGAAATTATAAGGCTGGTGTCCTCTGGGCTTTCGCGGCTGGATGAGTTCAAGCTCTATTATATGGACGCCGTAACCGAGGCGGAAGCGCTTTCCTTAAAGGAAAACCACCTTATAAGCCCGAATTTAATAAGCAACAAGCGCTTTTCCGCGGCGCTCATAAACCGCGAGGAAAACGTCTCCATAATGATAAACGAGGAAGACCACCTTCGCGAGCAGTGCATAGTAAAGGGTCTTGATTTACGGCTTGCTTACGACACCATGTCGGAAATCGACAGCCACATATCCTCGTCAATGAAGTTCGCGTTCGACGAGCAGTTAGGCTTTTTAACGGCTTGTCCTACAAACCTCGGCACGGGTCTCAGGGCCTCGGTAATGTTCTTTTTGCCGGCTCTCACCATAAACGGAGTAATGCCCAAGGTCATACGCAGTATTTCGCGCCTCGGTCTTACCGTCCGCGGAATGTACGGCGAGGGCAGCGACGCCGAGGGCTATATGTACCAGATAAGCAACGAGGTAACGCTCGGCGTTTCGGAAGAGGAAATTCTATCCCAGGTTGAAGAAGTTGTCAAAAAGGTCTGCGCCCTGGAAGAGGCCGAGCGCGAAAGCCTTAAAAAACTCGCTTCTTTGGAAATCAAGGACGAGTGCCTGCGTTCGTACGGAATTTTAACCAACTGCGCAAAGCTTTCCACGGGCGAGCTTACAAAGCTTGCGGCAAACGTAAAGCTCGGCGCGTGCCTCGGCTTTATAAAGCTTGACGACGTTTCGCTCATAGACGAGCTCGTCATAAAAATGCGTCCGTCCAACATCAACGCGGCGGCGCAGAAACAACTCACCCCGACCGAGCGCGACGTATACCGCGCGCAGTATACGGGCAAATATTTAAAAAAGATTATAACCTGAAAAGGAGCAATATGGATTTATATAATAAATTTACGGACAATCTGCAACAGGTTTTATCCGTTGCGGACGAGGCGGCCAAAATTTACGGCAGCAGCTATATAGGCAGCGAGCACATAGTATTCGCAATGCTCAACTGTCCCGACTGTACCGCGTACAAAGTTCTTAACGCTTGCGGTGTTTCCGAACCGGAATACCGCGGCTACTTTCAGCGTTCGATAGACAGACAGTCCAACATAAACGGCTACACGCCGCGCACCAAGCACATGATAGAGCGCGCGTTGGAGCTTTCCATTGATATCAACGGCGACGATTCGCTTGCCGGTACCGAGCATATGCTGCTTGCGGTTATGTCCTCTAACGAGTGCCTTGCAATGCGCATACTTTCCGCCTTGGGCGTAAATATGGCCAACCTTGCAAGTAAGTTAGAGCTTGCTATAAACGGCGCGGAAATAGAGCAGATAGAAGAGGAAGAAGACCCCTTCAAAAGCTTTACCGACGCTTTTTTCGGCGGAGCGCACCAAAATTCGCGGCCGCAGTCCTCGGCTCAGAAAGCCCCCAAGGATACCAAAGGCGCAAGCCAGCTTGATAAATCCATTCTTCAATACGGCACCGACCTTACCCAAAAGGCGCGCGAGGGCAAAATTGACCCCGTAATCGGCCGCAAAAAGGAAATTGATAAAATAATTCAGGTGCTTTCGCGCCGTACCAAGAATAACCCCGTGTTGATAGGCGAGCCGGGCGTAGGTAAAAGCGCGGTAGTCGAGGGGCTTGCTCAGGCTATTATAAAGAACGAAGTTCCCGACCTTTTAAAGAATAAAATAGTATTCTCGCTTGACTTGGCAGGCATGGTAGCCGGGGCCAAGTACCGCGGCGACTTCGAAGAGCGCCTTAAAAACGCTATAAATTCCATTAAGAACAGCGGCAACGTAATACTGTTTATCGACGAAATTCACCAGATTGTCGGCGCAGGGGCAACCTCCGACGGCAACATGGACGCGGCAAACATATTAAAGCCCATGCTTGCGCGCGGCGAGTTGCAGACCATCGGCGCAACCACGCTCGAAGAGTACAGAAAGTATATAGAAAAGGATGCGGCTTTGGAGCGCAGGTTTACGCCCGTTCAGGTTGATGAGCCGAGCGTTGAGGATACCGTTTCAATCTTGCGCGGCTTGCGCGACAAATACGAAGCTCACCACAAGGTAGTTATAACCGACGAAGCGATAATCGCTGCGGCAACGCTTTCCGACAGGTATATAACGGACAGATTTTTGCCCGACAAAGCTATCGACTTAATAGACGAGGCGGCCTCTCGCGCAAGGCTTAACAGCTTAAACAGCCCCGACGAGGTCAAGGAGCTTGAAGAAAAGCTTAAAAGGCTCAACCTTGAAAAGAACAAGGCGGCCAAGGGCGAAAACTACACGCAGGCTCAGAAGCTCGTGTTGGAGATAAACGAAATTCAGGACAAAATAAAGAAGCTCAATTCCGAGTGGAAGGGCGAAAAGCAGACCACCGCGCCCAATATCGGCAGCAACGAAATTGCGGACATTGTCAGCGGCTGGACGGGAGTGCCCGTTGTAAAGCTAACCGAGCAGGAAAGCGAAAAGCTTTTGCATCTGGAAGAGAACCTGCACAAGCGCATAATAGGTCAGGACGAGGCCGTTTCTGCGGTTTCCAAGGCTATCCGCCGCGCACGCGCGGGCCTCAACGAACCCAATAAGCCCATAGGCTCGTTCATATTCGTAGGCCCTACGGGCGTAGGTAAAACCGACCTTGCCAAGGCGCTTGCGGAAACAATGTTCGGCGACGAACGGCTCATGATAAGAATGGATATGTCGGAGTTTATGGAAAAGCATTCGGTATCCAAGCTTATCGGCGCGCCTCCGGGATATATCGGCTACGACGACAACAACGGCGGTCAGCTTACCGAAAGAGTAAGAAGAAAACCCTATTCCGTAGTTTTGTTCGACGAGGTCGAAAAAGCCCACCCCGACGTGTTCAACGTGCTTTTGCAAATACTTGACGACGGCAGACTGACCGACAGCAAGGGCAGGGTTATAAACTTCAAAAACACCATAATTATAATGACCTCCAACGTCGGCGCAAGCCAGATTAAAAAGATGTCTAACTTCGGCTTTACCTCGGGCGACGAGGCGGACGCAGGTTACGACAATATGAAGGACAACATCAACGAGGCGTTGAAGGAACAGTTTAAGCCGGAGTTTTTAAACAGGCTTGACGATATAATTATCTTCCGCAAGCTGTCAAAGGAAGAGGCCGGCAAAATCTGTTATAAGATTATAGACGGGCTTTCCGACAGGCTCAGGGACAGAAACATTTCTTTGAACATTTCCGAAGAGGCAATGGATAAGCTTTTGGAAGAGGGCTACAACGATATGTTCGGCGCGCGCCCCTTAAAGCGCATAGTGCAAAAGCGCGTCGAAGACCGGCTTTCCGACGAAATTCTCGCAGGGCATATCCTACCGGGCGAGGTCGTAACGGTAAAGGTAAAAGACGGCGAATTTGTGTTCCGTTCGGACAAAATGAAAGACTGAAAGCGTGGGCGAATTTAATTCGCCCACGCCTTTATTTCAAGCATATATGGGGGTCTATCACGAATAATAGCTTACTGCGCCCTTAAAAATAGCGTATGCAAGCTTCTTTTGATACTCGGTGGAAATCAAAAGCGCTTCGTCCTCCGCGTTGGATAAAAATCCGCATTCCACTATGACGGACGGGTTTTCGGTGCACTTCAACATATAGTAATCGCCGACGAGCGGTGTGTTCTTTTTTACGCATTCCTCCATATTGTTAAATGCGCTTTGAATACACTCCGCAAGCGCCTTTCCGCACTCGCTCGTCTTTTCGTAAAAGACCTGACCGCCTCGCCGCGACGGAAGAGGACAGAAGTTCTGATGCACGGAAATCACCATATCGGCCTTATATTGCTCTATAATTTCCTTGCGCTTTTTCATATCGCGCATTTTAAAGCCCTTGGTCGAAAGTCCGTACAGTCCGGCGTTGTTTTTTCGGGTCAGCACCGCGGTAAAACCCGCGTCGGAAAAGTAGCCTTGCAACTGCTTTGCAATGGCAAGGTTAATGTCGCTTTCCTTGGTTGAGGTATTAATGCCCAAAACCCCGGCGTCAATGCCTCCGTGCCCGGCGTCTATTACTATAACCTTTTCTCCGGCGGAGGAGGCAGTCAAAGCTCCCGTGCCGCACACAATGCCCAAAGTTGCGCCAACGGCAATAATAACCGCAATAACCGCCAACAGGCCTTTTTTCATAACAATTATTTTCACGCTATATACTATGGATTAATTGCATTTTTTATGATAGGGTGTTATAATTAAACTGTATATGTATGGGCTTTTTACAACCGTTTCCGAGCGTGAAGCAAAAAATTTAAGCCCCGTCACCCTTGCGTTTGTGGGCGACGCGGTGTATTCGCTGTACGTGCGCGAAAAATTAGTGCTGTCGTCGGACTTTTCTACGGGCAAATTGCAGAAGCTGACCTCGGCCGAAGTTTCGGCGCACGGCCAGAATATAACGCTTGAACGCATTTTTCCGCAGTTTACCGAGGACGAAGAGGCGATTTTTAAGCGCGGCAGAAACGCCAAAAAACCTACTCGCAGCAAGAGTGCAAGCGTTGCCGAATACAACAACTCTACGGGCTTCGAGGCCGTTTTGGGTTATCTGTATTTAACGGGCAATTACGAGAGAATTAACGAGCTATTATCATGAAAATTCAGGGCAGAAACGCCGTTTTCGAGCTTTTGAAAACGGACAAAACTATCGATAAAATACTTCTTGAAAAGAACCCTCAGGGCAGCCTCAACAAAATTTTTGCAGAGGCCAGAGCTAAGGGTATCCGCGTTCAGTTCGTCGATAAAAAGGTGCTTGACAAGGAAAGCACCGACGGCAGACACCAGGGCGTTATAGCCTTTTCAACCGACTATAAATACGCTTCAATCGACGATATATTGGGGGCAACGGCCGAAAACGGCCTTATAATCCTCTGTGACGGCGTCGAGGACGTGCACAACTTAGGCTCTATAATCAGGGTTGCGGAATGCGTCGGCGCAAACGGGGTAATAATCCCTTCAACCAATTCGGCGAGCGTAACCGAGGCGGTTATCCGCATTTCCGCAGGCGCTGCCGAGCATATGCGCGTTGCAAAGGTAACCTCTATAAACCGTGCCATAGACGAGCTTAAAAAAGCAGGCTACTGGCTGTACGCTTTGGAGGCCGACGGCAAAAGCATATACGAAACCGACCTGACCGGCAACGTCGCTTTGGTTATCGGCGGCGAGGACAGCGGAGTAAAGCGGCTTACCCGTGAAAAGTGCGACTACTGTATATCTCTGCCCTTAAAAGGCAAAGTAAATTCATTGAACGCTTCGGTAGCTTTGGGCGTTGCCGCTTACGAAGTTCTGCGCGTTCGGAGTAAATAATGACTGACGAAGAAACGGCCCTGCTCGCGCAGGGCGGCGATAAGAGTGCCGAAAAGCTGTTGCTTGAAAAATACAATTCGCTTGTAAAGGCAATAGCCGCAAGGTTCTTTCTTTGCGGCGGCGAAAGCGAGGATTTGGAGCAGGAGGGCATGTGCGGACTTTTTTCCGCAATAAACAGCTTTACCGCAGGCGGCGCTAACTTTTCCACTTACGCGTATTCCTGTATCCGCAACGCGGTAATCGACGCGGTTAAAAAGAGCCGCGGAGCAAAACATTCCGCGCTGAATAACTTTGTGCCGATACTTGAAATCGGCGGCGAGGTTTCGCCTTTCAGCCCCGAGGACGAGCTTATAAAAAGCGAGCAGCGCCGCGAGTTTCTGCAAAAAATTTCCACTTTGCTTTCCTCGCTGGAATTCAAAGTAACTGTAATGTATTTGGACGGTATGTCCCCCGGGGAGATTGCCAAAGCGCTTAAAAAACCCCAAAAGAGCGTTTCAAACGCGCTTGCGCGCGCTAAGTTTAAACTATTAAAACTGTATTCGGAGGAATAATGGGATATTTGGCTTTTTACAGAACCTTCCGTCCGACGACTTTTGACGAGGTCGTTCGGCAGGAGCACATAGTCCGCATTCTGAAAAACCAGATTGCTTCCGATAAGGTCGGGCATGCGTATCTTTTCTGCGGCCCTCGCGGCACGGGCAAGACCACGCTCGCCAAAATTTTTGCGCGCGCAATCAACTGCGAAAGCCCCGTAAACGGCTCGCCGTGCGGCAAATGCGCAACCTGTCGTGCGCTTTCACAGGGCGCAAGCTTGGATATTTCCGAAATTGACGCGGCCTCCAACAACGGCGTTGACGAAATGCGCGACCTGCGCGAAAAGGTGCAGTATCCGCCCGTTGCGGGTAAATATAAAGTATATATCATAGACGAGGTTCATATGCTTACGGCCTCGGCGTTCAACGCGGTGTTAAAAACGCTTGAAGAGCCGCCCCGTCACGCGGTGTTTATACTCGCCACTACCGAGCCTCAGAAAATCCCCGCAACAATTCTTTCGCGCTGTATGCGGTTCGACTTTAAGCTTATTCCCCAAAGCGATTTGGAAGAGCTTATAAAATCAGTGCTAAATAAAGTCGGCAAAAGCTTCGAGCCGGAGGCAGTATCCGCTATTGCCCGTGCAGGCGCAGGCAGCGCAAGGGACAGCTTATCCATTGCCGATATGTGCGCTTCGTACTCTCAGGGCAAACTGACTTACAGCGACGTAAACGCCGTTTTAGGCGGTACGGAATACGCGAAAGTCGCTGATATATGTGGGTTAATCTTAAACGAGGACGCTTCGGGCGCGCTTACCGCCACAGAAAACATTTTATCCACGGGCAAAAGTGTGGGCGTGCTTATAAAGGATATGCTTTCGTTTTTGAACGACTGCGCGGTGTTAAAGGTCTGCAAATCCGCGCGCGAAATAATCAACCTCCCCGACGAAACTTATAAGCTTATAGAAAACACTGCGAAGAGTTGCGACGGCCATAAGCTTTTGCGCGTTACCGAAATTCTATCCAAAGCGGAAACGGATATGCGCTATTCTTTAAGTGGCAGAATTACTCTGGAAACGGCAGTTCTTAAAGCCTCTATGCCGCAAAACGATTACGATATCGACGCAATAATCGGCAAAATTAATGCGC
>JAAUYR010000052.1 GCA_014805025.1 Clostridia bacterium
ACAAAACACGTTAAAAATGTAAAGTGATTTGAAAGCGCGCGCGGCAATTGCCGCGCGCGCCCCTCAATATTTTTATTTGCTGTAACTGTACAAAACGTCGTATAAGGTTGCGTAATAAGTGCCAAGGTAGCGTTTTGCCGTTTCGTCCGCGGAGTAAAGCGCCATGCGCTCGGCGGAGTTCGGTATACTGAGGTAATAGTCGCGCACAATCTTGTACCTGTCCACGTACGGCAGTGAATAGTCCACTATATATCCGGCATTTTCGTCGCCGTCCCCCTTTTCGGGCGGCAGAGGCTCGCTTATGGTAAGGTTGTAATTGAGCTGCTCGACTAAAATTTCAAGCTCGTAATTAAACTCCTTTTCAAGCTCCGCGCGCTTTTGCGCTATAAGCGACGAGGCTTTCATTCCGTCGGTATAAACAAGCTGTTCGAAAAGCTCCATTTCCTGCTCTAACTTGTGCCTTAACTGGTTCTTTTCTTTCTGGGCGGTTCGCAGAAGCTGCATCTGCACGGTGGTCAGTTTTTTAAGTTCCTCTTCGGTCTTTTGTATTATATCAAACTCCACTGCGCACCTCCGCAAAAGCTTTTATCGACTTTATCTCGTCTGAGCCTTCGACCTTAACGGTAAAGCTTTCGCCGCTTATCCGGGTTATGATTTTATCCTTAACTCCGTCATATGTACGGGTGTATTCGCCGTTTGATACCGTTATATCCACCGGTTCGCCGGATAAAATCTCTATACGCTTTAACACCTTTCTGCCGCCCGTACCGAAATCAAGCTTGCCGCTTGTAAAGGTATATGCGTTGCCTTTGACAAGTAGCGACGAGCCGCCCTCTTCCATATAGGCGATAATATCGCTGGTCGTAATTATGGCGGTTGCCGGACAGTCTATAATATACGCGGCTTCCTCGCGCGTGTCGTACGCAAAGACGCACTTCTTGTTTTCGGGCTTGTAAACGCCGCATATGAGGTAGGTTTCGCCGAATTTAACGGCGTTTTTGGGCGAGGAAATGCTGTCGGCAAGCGGACAGTCGACCTTAAACGTTTTACTGCCGTCAAAACCGTAAAACCCGTTAAAGGTGAAAAAGTACAGCTTGCCCCCGACAACCGCGGCGGTATTTGAAAGCGCCGACGGCGCGGCAATGTTCCGCTCTTCCATTTTAAAGTTTTCGGGGTTGCCGAACACGCTTAAAACGGTTATTCCGAGTTCGCGAAGCGCTATAAGCTTTTCGCCCAGAACGACTAAGTTTCTTACCGGACCGAGACCCGATTCAAGGTTGGCCCAGCCTGCGCCCGAAATGCTTTCTTCCCAGTCAAAGCCGCCGCCTTTGCCCGACCAGCGCAGCTTGAATTTCTCGCTACCGTCCATGGCAAAGAGCCGTCCGCTCTTCATTACACCCCCATATATGCTGTATTTAAGCGTTGTAGGAGTTAAAGTCGTGGGATATGCAAGCCCCTTGTTACCGCTTATTATATAGGTCTTTGCGGTACCGTCGGAGCGGTCGCCGAATATGAACGGCGAGGACAGCGCAATGTCTGCAAACGCGCTTGAAAACATCTGTGAGGTGCGCGAATTGTAGGCCTTTCCGTCGGCAAGCAAATAATACCTGCTCGTTGCTTCCGAGTAAGCCGCATACGTTACGTTAGCCGGAGCGCGCGTCGAAGTTAAGCCCGTTGTCAGCGCGGGGGTAATTTTACCCCCGACCGCCTTACAACTTACGCACACCGCGCCCTCTGCGCTTACAACGTCCTGTACCGCCTCTGACGTTTTGGGGTAAGCCGTTTTAAAACTCATACCCACCTCCTGGGCGGAATAGTGCCGTGCGGCGCGGAATACTTTTTCTGGGCAAGGTCTATCTCCCACCTGTAACGGCTTTCCCAAAGCTGGCTGTCCTGCATACTGCCCTCAATAAGGCAGTACTCCGAGGCAACTCCTGCCGCCACAAGGCTTTCGCCGACGACGCAGTCCGTAAACGCGCTTTCGCCGTCTATCCGTTTTGCGGACGGCGAGTACTCGTAGCGCACGGTAATTTTCTGCGCTTCGGCCCTTATAAACTTGGGCTGCGGAGTAAACTTTACGGCTTTGCCGTCCGACTTAACGCTAAGTATTTTTACGGGTCTGTGCGAAAAATTTTCTATCGCGTAATTCCCGTCCTCGGAGGCAAACTCCTCGCAGAACACAAGCGGAAAGTAATACCTTGCCAGCTCGTCCTCTACCGCGTTGAAGCAGTACAAAAGCGTTTCCACTTTTTCCGCGCCCTCGGAAGTGAGAGTTTCGTCCGCGTCAAGCGCTTTGGCGAGGTCGTCCCTGCCCACGTACTTTAAGGCGCGCGTTATAATACTTTTTACTTTCATTTCTCCTCCTTCGGCGCAAACGCTTAAATATTGTACAGCTTAGCCTGAGCGCAGGGCTTTTTGCAGATGAGCTCGGCGTATTTCACGAGCGTTGCACCGTAAGCCGCCTTGCCCTGCACCTGCTTTAAAATTTTACCGCTTTCGTCTTCGAGCCACTCCCAGTCGCAAAGCTGATTAAGCGAGAAGTCGTCGGTATTGACAAACAGAATTCTGTCGTCGGGGCAGTACTTGTCCGCGTAGACGGGCACGTCGTTTACCGTCACCACGCCGAAGCCTGTGCGCGCGTCCGTGGTGTTTACCACTCTGCGGTTGTCGGCAATGAGCGCGGCAATCTTCTTCCTCGTCTTGTACGAGCAGATAATCATGTTGGCGTTGCTGTTGAAGTTCTCTTCGAGGTAATCGAGAGTATCGGTCAAAAGCTCTTCTGTGAGCTTGCCGCCTGCGTTGACCTCGTAGGGCTTGAAGTACGGCTCTTCCGACTTTTTATAGCCGTACAGCTCGTCGCTGTCGAATATCGCGCCAAGGCCGCAGATTTCGTTATCCTTAGAGCCGTGGGGATACATTATGCCGCCCGTCAAATCGTCGGAAACCGAGGCGTTGAAAGTGACGGTGGAAGCCGCCTTGTCAACCGCGGTAATTATAAGACCGTAGCTGTCGTTCTTGGTGCCCGCGGTATCGGGGTAAACGTCCACGAGCATACCCACGAAGTACTCCTTGACTTTATCCACCTTGTAAACCTTGTCGGCGGACTTTGATACAACGGTGCACATCTTGCCCGTGCCGTCGCCGAAAAGCATACGCTGGAAGTTCTGCTTTGCGCTTGCGATAAGCCCTTCCATTTCGGCATTAACAAGGTTTACGAACGCGCCCGAGCTGTCGCGCGAAGCGCGCATTGCCTTGTCGCTTATCTCGATAGTGCCGTAAAGGTTTTTAAGCGGCGCGGTTATGGAAAGGTATCTGTTGCGGTAAGGGTCGGGAAGGTCGCCGTCCTCTGCGCCGGCTAAAATGTTGCCGCTCGCGCCGCGGACTACGGCGATTTTTACGTCCTTGCCGAAAACGTTGTTGGCGCTCTTTTCTATCGCCGAAAAGAAAGGCGATATGCCGTCGTTGAGCTGCGCCGAAACGGCTTCAAGGTAATAATCTTTTAACGCTTTGTCTGCGTTTTCAATAGTAATCAATTAAATTTCTCCTTTTTTAATTCTTTAAAAACTGTTCCGCAAGCCTGCCCGCCTCGCGTACCGATTTGGGCGCGGATTTAGGCGCTGGGGTCGATACACCCCCTAATATGAGGGGAATACTCTTATTTTCGGCAACGCCTTTAAGGTAGTTTTCAACTACCGCAGACTTGATTTCCTCGTCTGAAAGCGCCGCCTTTAAAAGCTCCTTTCTGTCTATTTTACTTTCGGGTGAGGGCGCGCCCGTATCGGGCACAGATTGCGCCTTGTTCCCTTCTTCAAGCTCTTTAAGCCGTATGCTGCGTCGGGTGAATTCGGCCTCTAAGTTTGAATAGGCTTTCAAAAGGGCGTCCACGCTCTTGAATTTTCCGAGTTCCGCCGCGGCCGTACTTTCCTTGATTTCCGCCTCTGCGGTTGCCGCCGTAACCCCGGTCATATTCGCGTTTACGTTATCCTTTTCTTCCGCCTCCGAAAGCTTATTGTTGTTTATATCCGTCATCGTTCTCCGCCTCTCTCAATTTGCGTTTATGAATTTCTATATGCGCGCATATCCTGCGTTCGCACTCCTTTGAAACGTCCGCCGTAAGCAGATACGCCGTGTGCTCGGTAATATGCGTTATATGGTCGTCGTAATCCTTAACCTCCGCAGAACCCGTGCGCATTTTAAGGTTTTCGCCGCAGGCACGCGAGCGGTTAATCTCGCCCAAGTCCCTTTCGCCCGAAAGCGAAGCGTAACCCAAAAGCTCTAAAATTTTGTTCTTTGCCGAAACGGTAAGATTTCCGTTTTCGTCGTTGAACAGCCCCTTTTCTATAATCTCGTAAATGACCGTTCTGCGCTGCGCCGGCGACATATTCAAATCGCTGTCGGCTTCCAGCACGACGTCGTCGGAGGATATGTCGCTGCCTTTGAAGTAAATTACGTTTAAAACGTTGTCCTTACCGGCGTATTTCATAAGCCGCGTATCGGTGGCAAACTGGCGGTAAAGCCGTAATATATGCCTACCAATCGCCTTTACGGCGCGCGTTATGTACGAGTAAGTCGCATTAAGGCGCATATCGTCCTGCTCTATTAAAAGCTGTAAACCCGTGGCGGAAGTTATCCCTGCAAAACCGTCGGCATTCTCGGTCAAATCGCCCGTGCCGGAAACCTTTGTAAACTCGTTCAAAAGCCCTTCTTCTTCCTTCCAGAACTCCGAAGGCACCGCGCCCAGAGTCAGCATTTCGGGCGGAGTTCCGCCCTGGCGGTAAACTATTACTTTGCCGGGCATAAGACCGTCCTCGACAAGCTCGTCAACGTCCACCGAGCCGTCCTCAACCGCAACCGTGCCCATTGCTATGCGGTTTAAAAACTCCTGCTTGCGGTTCTTAACGGCGTTTAATGCGCGCTGCAACGGGATAAGCCTGTCAACTACGCTCGCGCCGAAAAAGCTGCCTGCAAGGCTGCCCGAAACCTGTTTTATAAACGGGTACTCGCGCGAGCCGTCCTCGCCGTTTAAATAGGGCAGTTCGCCGTCGAACAAAAGCTCGCCTCCGGCAACTACCGTGAGCCTGCCGTTGGGCCTGTCCGCAGTGGGTCGCTCGTAGCGCTCTATGACCAGCTCGTAACCGTGCCTTATGGCCTGAAACTTCGACATATTGCCGCACGAATGTCCGCAGACCGAGTACGGCGCAAGCGAAAATTCGTCCACGTCGCGGCCGGCAAGTTTAACCCCGTACATAGTGTAAATGTCCTGCACGGGCAGTGCCTTTGCGTGGATAATGCTGGGCTGGTCGGCAAGCTTTTCAACGGAAAGCGACAGGGGATAAATTTCAAACGGCGATACCGCCGCGACCTCCGCCCTGCCCTCGCAAAGTGCTTTGCCGTCGCTCGTTTCGCCTATGCGCCTGCCGCTCTCGCCGTTCCATACGACCTTGTAAAATGCCGTGCCGCAAATCTCCGACCAAAGCGTCGCCGTGGTAATTATCCCGTCCAAGTCGCAGTCCTCCTGCGCGGCGGAAAGTATTGCCGAAGCAAGCTGCGCGGAGTGCCTGTCGCTTTCGTCGTCGGAAGCCGCGCGCACGGCAAGCGCAGGGCGTATTCGGGAAAGCTTTGAAAGCCTGGTATCAATTATGGGCGCGATATGGTTGTACACGCCGCGCTGCTGCCAGAAATACCGTTTTTCCGTTTCGGTAATCTCGCCCGAATCGTCAACGTCGCAGTACTGGTTGCCGCTTACGAAATTCATATTCAGCTGCCAGCTTCTTTCCAGAGCCTTGCGCTCCTGCTGTCTTCTTAAAAAGTCGTTTTCAACTTCCTTGGCAAGCGCCTTTTCGGGCGGTATACCTAAACTTATTTCACTCAAATTTGTTCTCCTTTAAAATATCTATGAGTTTTTGTTTTTCGGCTTCCAGCTCCTCGTCGGAAAGCTCTTCGCAGCTTTCGTCCATAAGTAGCTTTACGGCCTTGATATCGGGCGGAATTTCCCGCCTCGTTACCTTTTTTTTGATAAGCTTCAACTCGCCGTCAACCTGCGCGAACTCCTCCACCACCTCGCTTGCGGAAAGCCCCGTTGCGCATTTGTACAGCGCGCTCTTTACGCTCTCGTCGTTTTGAATACTATCACCCCCTTACAAATAATTTCCGCGCAGCCTTTTGCGGTTTATGCGCCTGAGTTTATCGGCGAGCACGGGCGGAACGACCTCCTCTTTTTCGGGCGGTCTCGGCCGCGTCATTATGTAATACCTCAGCTCGTCCATGCAGTGGTCGTCGCGCTTGACGGGCGTATCCCCCGAGGCCCAGAAATACCCCTTGAACTCGGATATCATATTTACGCAGTTGGAAAAAATATAGATATTGCCCTGCTTTAAAAACGATTTAACGCGCGCAATGCCCGAAAACACGTCCTTGTTTACGCCCGTGTTCACGGCAATGCCCTTTTCAAAGAACAGCTCGGCAACGCTCTTGGGCGAAGCAAGCGTCTTTTGGTTTGCCGCGCTGTCTATAAGCGCCGCTATCCTGCCGCGCCCGTCCGTCTTCCAGCCGAGCTTTGCGCTTATATCCTTTATTGCGTTTGCGTGAAAGTCGATATCCTTGCCGGCGGCGAAGTGCTCGGCAACAACGTAAATGTTGCCGTCCCAGTCCACGCAGTACCAGTGCGCGGAAAGCGGATTATTGAGGCCGGGGTCAATTGATATGGTATCCTGCCACTCCCTGGGCACGCTGAACGGGGCTATGACGTGCACGCTTTCGTCGAACTCCGGATACACCAGCCCCGAGCCTTCGGTGAACTTGCCGTACTTTCTTGCGTCGAGCGCCGAGCTGTCCAGCGAGTTTTCCAAAAGCTTGATTTCCTTTTTGGATAAAAACGGGTTGTCCTGCCAGTTTATGAACTCGTGCCAGATTTCGGGGTTGTGTTTAACGTTGAGGTAAATTTCGTTATATATAAAGGTGCGGCCTTTAAGCGGCGTCATCGTGCCGAAAATATCGCCGCGCCTGTCCATAACGCGCATTAAACACTCCTCGTAGATGTCGCGCGGCGGCTCTTCGTCGAACCAAACAAAGTCCAAGGAACTCCCCTGGAACTTCTCCCTGCCCTGGTCGCAGCTTTTAAAGCCGAGCGTGGAAATTCCTCCGAAAACGTTTTTAATTTTAATCTGGTCGATAACTCCGCCGGACGGGCTGTCCTTTCTGCCCGAAAGCATGGTTATTTCGGCTATCCAGCTTTTGGGCAGGTAGTTGAGAATCTTAGCCTGCGCAACGTCGCGCTGAACCTGCTGCGAGAGCGATACCGCCCAACCGAAAGCGTTTTCCCTGTTCTTCCGGTACGGGTGAATGCCCCTGAGAATCCAAAGACATTCCACGGCTCCGCACTCGGTTTTCCCCGAGCGGTTGCCGCCGAACACCCAGCGGTTGCGCTTTTTGCATTTATGAAACGCAATCTGCTTTTTGTGCCGCTTTGCGCCCTTGTTGTATGCGGAAAGCTTGTCCTCCGCCCTGCGTTTTTTAAGCTCCTTGTCGATAGCGGCTATGCGCCGTAAAATCTCCTGCTTTTCCATAAAAGACCTATTATGACAAAATATCCCCTATTTTTACGTTGACCGGGTAATATAATGTGCGCGTATGAAAGTATTAAAGTGGGGAATGTGCCTTGCGATAACAACTTTATTAATGCTTATTCCGCTGGGTAAAAGCGCGGTTGCCTCCGCCGAAGAAACGGCCAAAATTTACGCCTACGTGGATTTGGGCAGCGAGGTCTACTTCTTTTCGGAAAAGAGCGACAAAAGCGCGCTTTTTATGATACCGCAGACCTACTGCGTGGAAATTCTGGGCAAGGAGGACGACTGGTACTACGTTAAGTATGCCGAGGACGAGGGCGCTTACCGCGCCGTGTACGGTTACTGTCGTCAGAGCGAAGTGATAATCGCCGAACAGCCCCTCGAAAATTTATACCTTAATATGACCGTTGCCGTCGTATTTAAAACGGACGAAGCAAACTCGCTTCTGCCCGGGCTCGGCAACCTTGAAATTTCCGCCGCGTACTACGGCGCTTACACCATAGGCGTTACCGCCTGCTCGTACGTTTACTGCAACGACGGGTTCGGGTATATCCCCAAGGTTATAGAAAGCTACCCCTTAAACGAGCTTCCGGCAAAATCCACGATAGCGCCCGTAGAAGAAAAGGGCTCCAACGCGACGCTGATAACCGCGCTTGTGATAACCGGCGTTGCCGCCTCTGCTATAGCCGTGCTCTACTTCACCGGCAAGAAAAACCCCAAGTTTTTAAACGGAAACACCCAGTAAACAGTAATAATCGGCGACAATTTTTAACGCCCCGTTAAATCTCTCGGGCAGCTTTGCCCGTCTTGAAAATTTTACCGTTACGCGCTTTACCTCCCTGCGGTTCTCTTCGGAAAGCTTTTTAATTCCGCACCTCATCGAGCCGTAAAACCGTAACACCGCCCTCTCGCCCTTGGTAAATTTTTCCATTATTCCGTCAAGATACTGCCACAGCTCCGAAAGCTCGCGCTTGGCGCCGATAAGCTCGCAAATTTTCTCGGCGTAGTACGTTCCGTCGTGATACCCGTCGAACGCGGTCGCGTGTTTATATATTAAGTTGTCAAGCGCGTCGTTCAGCTTCTCCGCAAAGAAGTAAAACCTCAATATCCGTTTGCATTTGAATTTTGTAAACATTTGTTTATATTATAACCGTCAAACCTGA
>JAAUYR010000053.1 GCA_014805025.1 Clostridia bacterium
GTTACCAACGGCACGCTGTTTATCGGCAAGAATATAGACGGAATTAAAGCTATTCTTGCAGACGGCGTTGATTTGACTGAAATAGGGTCTTATTCGGGTGAGCTTAAATCGGGCGCAACGCAGTCGAACTTCCTGTGCGTGAACGCGGCGGCGTTTGCGGCGGCGAACTACAACGCAATAGTCGAGATGGAAGCCGCTAACGAAGAAGGAGGCGATGAATAATGAATAAGTATAAAAAGATTACTCTTGACGGACTTATTTACCAGAACCCGACGTTTATGCTTGTTTTGGGTACCTGCCCCACTCTGGGACTTATATCCTCGGCGTTCTCGTCGATGGGTATGGGACTTACCGTTCTGGTTATCCTTACCCTCAGCAACATTATAATTTCCTCGCTCAGAAAGGTTATACCCGGCGCGGTGCGCATTCCCTGCTATATAGTTATTATCGCAACGCTCGTAACCTTTGCGAGAATGTTCCTTGAAAAGTTCGTGCCCGATTTGTACGACAGCCTCGGCGGCTTCCTTGCGCTGATAGTCGTTAACTGCATTATCCTCGGCCGCGCGGAAGCGTTTGCAAACAAGCACACCGTTTTGGAATCTGCCGTTGACGGCATTGCAAACGGCCTCGGCTTCACCGTAGCGCTTACTCTTATGGGTATTATCTGCGAGTTCTTCGGCAGCGGTTCGCTGTTCGGTTTGCAGATTATGGAGTTCAAAATCGGTATGCTTGCAACTCCCGCCGGCGCGTTCCTCGTTTACGGTCTTTCGATTGCAGTGTTCGTGTATGCGATAGACTGCTTCGAGCGTGCAAGACGCGTCAAGGCAAACAAGCTTGCGCGTGAAAATCTTTTGAAGGAGGTAGCGTAAACTATGGGTACTTTTATTGCGATAGTTCTTGCGGCCGTTCTGACCAACAACTTCATTACCGTTAAAACTTACGGTATCTGCCCCTTCCTCGGCGTTTCCAAGAAAACTTCGAGCGCGCTGGGCATGGGCATTGCCGTTACGGTGGTTATGCTGCTTGCAACCTTAGTAACCTATCCCATCTACACCTACGTTATGGTGCCTTTGGGCTTCGGCTTCCTTGAAATTATATTCTTCATATTTATAATTGCTTCGCTCGTGCAGATGCTCGAAGTAATTATAAGAAAGATTTCCCCCTCGCTCTATAACGCGATGGGCGTGTACCTGCCCCTGATTACCACTAACTGCGCGGTACTCGGCGTTGCCGAGCTCGTTATCGGCGATATGTCCTCCATACTCGGCGAGGGCGTGGCTATGAATATCGGCTGGGCGGCACTGTACGCACTGTTCGCAGGCCTCGGCTTTACGCTCGTTATGATTATAATGAGCGGACTGAGAGAAAAACTCAACTGCTACAAGACCCCTAAGGCGCTTGCAGGCTTCCCCATTGCTATGGTTACCGCTTGCTTTATCTGTATGGCGTTTACGGTGTTCTCGTATATTTAATAAGGGGGTCGGAATATGAATTTACTTGAAATTACTAATCAAACCTGGATAACCGTCGGTATAGTTGCGGCGATATTCGCAGGCTCGGCGCTGATTATAGGCGCGCTGATACTAATCGTTGGTAAGGTATTTAAAGTCAACGTTGACGAAAAGGTTACTAAAATTTTAGAGAACCTTGCCGGCGCCAACTGCGGCGGTTGCGGATGCTCGGGCTGCGGCGGCTTTGCCGCTAAGCTTGCCGAGGGCGGCGCAAACCTTGCCGACTGCCACGTTACCTCCCCCGAAAAGAAGGCGGAGATAGCAAAGCTTTTGGGCATAGAGCTTACCGACGAAGAGCCTACCGTTGCGGTTGTAAAGTGCCACGGCGGCATAGAAAACTGCGCGGATAAGTTCGAGTATAAAGGCAACCCCACCTGCGCTTCGTGCAATTCGCTTTTGGGCGGAAACAAGGCTTGCTCGTTCGCCTGCCTCGGCTGCGGCGACTGCAAAGCGGTCTGCCCCGAAAACGCAATTGAGGTTACGGGAAGGCTTGCTCAGGTTGACCCCGACAGATGCATCTCCTGCGGAGCTTGCATTTCGGCCTGCCCCAAGAGCATTATCGAGCGTATCCCCTCCTCCGCGCCCGTATTCGTTGCTTGCTCGTCCAAGTGCCGCGGTAAAGAGGTTTCAAGCGTTTGCAAGGTCGGCTGTATCGCCTGCGGTATCTGCGCTAAGAGCTGCCCTCACGGCGCTATAACTATGAAGGATAATCTTCCCGAAATAAATTATTCGAAGTGCACCGGCTGCTTAACCTGCGTTGAAAAGTGCCCCAGGCACATTATTATAAGCCGCAAGGTTGTTGCAGAGGAAACTCCTAAGCAGTCTGCTTAACCCTTGTATCTTAACTACTTGCAAGTAAACGCAATAATCACAAATCAAACGAAAACACGCACCGCGTTAAGCGGTGCGCTTTTTTTACATTATTATTATCGGACTGTCGTAATCGCTTATTAACGGCTCTATTCTGAGCCTGTGGGGGTTACAGTAAATAATTTTGTTGTTATCGTCAATTGCGCTGAAATACAGACAATCTTTTCCCTTACAGTTGGCATCCTGCATTTTTACGGTTTTTGCAGATTTGTCGATATAAATTACGTTAATCTCGCCGTCCGCATTAACCGTAACGGTTAAGCCCTTATCGTCCTCTTGTACCTCTACCATGTCGGAATACTCGGGCTTGCCGCCGAACTCGTACTCGAAAACCAACTCTGCGTTGCGGTAAATACTGATGCCCGTCAACGGGTCGGTATTTTTCGTAGTAAAAATTACGATAAACAGCACGGCAACTATTAAAACGACTATGCCGTAAATTATTAAATCAAACAGTTTAAAACCCCTGTCCTTTTTTACTTCATCTACTTTTTTAAGCGACATATTTATTCACAGCAAAAAAATACTCTTTTGTCTTTAAGCTCGGTTTCGATAAACTGAACGGCGCGCTCCTTGCCCATTGCCATAATCGCGGTCGTAAGAGCGTCGGCTTCCGCCGCGCTTCCGCCTATTACCGTTGCCGACATTATACCCGTTTGCACCGGCTTGCCCGTCGTAGGGTCAATTATGTGACAATAGCGCGTTCCGTCAATTATATATTTTTGTTCGTTGTCACCGCTTGTCGATAGCTTTTCGTTCCGGGCAAAAACGGAAAAATACGGGTCGCGCGAGGGCGAGCGCGGCGAACCGAAGCGTATCTCGTATTCGCCTTGTAAAAGGTTGCTTTTAACCAGCATACTGCTTGCGGCAAAGTTGAAATGCCCGTATTTATAGCCGTACTCGTCAAACAGCTCGTCCACTTTATCTACGGCGTAGCCCTTGCCTATACCGCCCAAATCAAGCTTTAACGAGAGCGTTTCGCCGCCCACTTCAACGGTTGCCGTCGGCTTTAAAGCATAGTATTTGCCGGCCGCCTCCGAAAGCGTAATTTCGCCAAAATGCGTTGCAAGCGCGGTGTATTTTTCGATTACCTCGTCGCTCGGAAGCTCGCTTTTGTTTTGCGGATAATTATGCGCTCCGCCGAAGCCGTAGGCGTAAATATTATAGTAAAGCGCAGGGTTATAGTAACCGCCCGTCTTTGCGTTTACGGACAAAGCCAAACCTAAAACTTCGTAAGTGATTTCTCTTATTTCTATTTGAGCGCCGGGCGCGGCCTCGTTAAAGAGAGTTATATCGGAGTTTGCAACGCTTGTAGAAAGCGCGCTGTCGATTGCGTTGAGCGTGCCGCCCACCTCGTGAGCGAACGCAGTAAACTTGTCCTCTGCCCCTGCCGCAGAAAAGTCGGCAGAAACAACGAGCTCTGCGTCGGACATCATTGAATAGTAAAGCCGTCTTTTGGAAGTATAAGCCGAGGTATCAACCTCCGTAAACTCTTTTTCGGGCTTGGTATAGCCGGAAATTTCACCAGTCAATTTATAGTTTTTATCGATTATTTCGTAACCGCCCTGCGGAATGTTGGTATAAACCGCATAACTTTTTTGTGAGCAACCAACCGTACACGCGAGCGCAATACAAGCCACAGGCAAAACGAAAAGCTTTTTGTTTATTTTCATAACCGTATTATAATTTAAAACGACAAAAATAGCAACAAAAAAACCCGCCTTGAAAGGCGGGTATAAATTTTATATTTTATTTGCTGAGTGCGTCCTGAATAGCAAGAAGAAGTCTGCCGCTGCCCTGGGTAGAACCGGCTATAAGTATGCCGTTTTCTGCAAGGTAAGGGTTTCTTGCCTGATTGTTGTTATCCTTCTGCTCGTAGGGTTCGCCGGTTGTCTTAATGTATACTTTAATATCCAAAACGTCGGCAACTGCCATACCTTCGTACTGTTGAAGAAGCCAAGCTTCGTTATCAGTCCAGTTAGCTTCGGAAGAATTTTCCCACTTGTACCAATTGTGGTAAATTGCTGAAATCTGTGCGGCACTCGCTTCGGTTACAGCACCGTATTGGTCGTATTCGGGCGTTACATCACCGGGCTTGTCGCCTTGACCGGCTTCATATCTCTTCCAGTTAGCTACATAGTAGTTTACCCAGCCTTCGCTGACGGTTACGTATGCGCCGTCGGTTACGTCTTCAACCTTGGTAATAATATTGTTTTCAACGGTAACTTTTACTTTCATACCATAAACTACGCCGTAAGCGTTAGTATAATGATAGTCGCCTTCATAAACACCGTTGTAACCTGCGGAACAACCTGCGGAAACGCCGATACCTGCGCCAAGTGCCAAAGATGCCGCAGCAACTGCCAATGCTTTAAAAACTTTCTTCATAAATTACCTCATAAAGATTTATCTTTTACCTAATAAGTTTATCATAACCGAATTTTGGTGTCAACGAATTATCGATAACATTTTATTTAAATTTAAAAAAATTGCCGCCGCCCGTTCGGGCGGCGGCTGAAAAACCGGTTATTCCGTTCTGAGTGCGACGACGGGGTCTTTCTTTGCCGCGGCTGACGCGGGTATAAGACCGGAAATAAGGGTTAAGCATACGCTTACCGCTACCATTATTGCCGCCTGCCAGATGGGCAGTGCCGCTATCGTGTATATGCCGTACAGCGAGCCTACAATAAGGTTTACGATTAAAGACAACAGATAGGTTACGGCTATGCCGACAATACCTGCCGCAAGGCCTATTATGAAGGTTTCCGCATTGAACAGGCGCTTTATATCCTTCTTTCTTGCGCCGACCGCGCGGAGTATTCCTATTTCCTTTATACGCTCAACAACCGATACGTAGGTTATAATGCCGACCATTACCGTAGAAACCACAAGCGACAGCGCCGTGAACGCTACGAGGGCTATCGTTATCATCTCTATCATGGTGTTTACCATATTAATGATAAGCCCGACAGTGTCCGTATAAGTTATTTTGTCGCTTTCGCCGAGGGCTTCCGACGTGCCGTACGCCTCGCCCCTTTCGCACATTGCGTTCCAGCCGTCAAGGTAGTCGGTTACTTTGTTTTTGTAGTCGAAGTCAACGGGGAATATGTACAGCGCCGTCGGCATATCGCTGCCGCCGAGCATCGCCGCGGATACCGAATAATCAATTCCGCCGCCTAAGCCGCTCATAAGCATATTCATAAGCGAGGACGAATCGGAGCTCATTATAACGCCGCCTGCCGGCTTGGTTACGTACGCGCCGTCCTGTTCGAAAGAATAACGGTATGCGTACGGCAACACGTCAAGACTGCCGTTTTCGTTAATATACTTAACTATTTCACTCTCTTTCTCGGTCTGTAAAACGTGCTGAGTGAGCGCGTTGGTGTAATAGTATCCAGAAGCAAGACAACCGTAGGATAAGTCCTTTTTCTTTTGAAGAATTAGTTTTACCTTTAAATCGAGACCGTCCTCGGTGAAGGTGTCCGAGTAAGCATTGTAAGTATAATCAACCGTCTTTTGCGTCTGCATTTCGTACAGATTTTTTTCAAAAGCAGTTGTTCTTCTGAAAGCGCTGTTGTTGGAATAATAGGTAAACGTTTTGGCGTCTTCGCCGAGGAAATACTCGTACGGCAAGCCGTTTTGCCCGTCCTCGGTCTTTCCGCCGACAAGACCTATACCCTCGTTATAGCTGTCGCTGTCAACGGCCTTGTAGGCGTAATTCAAGAACTCCTCTTCGGTAAGATAGCCGAACTGACCCATAACAAGGTCGGCTACTTCCATTTTATCAACGACCATAATCAGCGAGTCTTTCGAGGAGAAAACTTCTTTCAACTCGTCATTGGTAAGCTCGGCGGTGTAGTCGTCGCCGTTGAGGCTTGAAGCCACTACGTCGTATTGAGAGAGAATGTATTCGTAATTGTCGGGCGCTTCCTTAAAAGTTGCAACTGTGGAAATAGTCGAAGCCCACTGCTTGTATTCGGGCTGCTCGCCGAGCACCGAAGCGTACATTGCCCTTATCGCCGTAACCGACATATTGCCGCTTGCGTCGCCCGGCTGAGGGTTGGAAGTAACTTTAAAGTCGGTATAAATATTGTTTGCAATTTCAAAGTCGTAACCGCACTGCAAAACATTGTAGTATTCCTTGGGCATTGCGTTTACGTAGTCGATATAATTTTGCGTAATTATATTCATCTTGGTAAAGCCCGTCGAGAAGTTGCCCAACGTTTCCATAAGCGAGTTTACGTAAAGCTTATCGTCGAGCTTGGTGATATCGACCTTTTGCGTTGCGTTATCGTGCATAGCCATAAGCGAGGTATAGTCTATTGCGCTGCGAGTTATCTCTACGGGATAGCCGGAAAGCATATCGTCTTCCATACTCGTTATGTAGGACTGCACGCCTGCGGAAATGGCTAAAACCATCGAAACTCCGACAATGCCTATACTGCCGGCAACAGATACAAGCGCCGTACGCTTGAACTTTGACAACAGGTTTTTAAGCGAAAGCGAAAACGCCATTCCCACCGACATTGAGGACTTTTTCTTTCTGCCTTTATTGACGGTAGACCCCGTAGTATCCTCGGTTTTAGAGGTTTCGGGCTCGCCGCTATACGGCATGGTGTCGTCGGTAACAACGCCGTCCAACAGCCTTATTATACGGGTGGAATACTGCTCGGCAAGCTCGGGGTTGTGCGTTACCATTATAACCAGCTTGTCGCTCGAAATCTCTTTCAAAAGCTCCATAATCTGAACGCTGGTCTTACTGTCGAGCGCGCCCGTAGGCTCGTCGGCAAGCACGATTTCGGGGTCGTTGATAAGCGCACGGGCTATCGCCACACGCTGGGCCTGACCGCCCGAAAGCTGGTTGGGGCGAGCGTTGAGCTTATCGCCCAAGCCCACCTTTTGCAATGCCTCGGATGCGCGCTGCCTGCGCTCTTCCTTGGAAACGCCGGAGATTGTCAACGCAAGCTCGACGTTCTGCAAAATGGTCTGGTGAGGTATAAGGTGATAGCTTTGGAATATAAAGCCTATCGAGTGGTTGCGGTAGGTATCCCAGTCGCCGTCGTTGTATTCCTTGGTGGACTTGCCCGCAATTACAAGGTCGCCCGAGGTGTACTTATCGAGGCCGCCTATAATGTTTAAAAGCGTGGTCTTGCCGCATCCGGACGCGCCGAGTATGGAAACAAACTCGTTTTTGCGGAATTTTAAGCTTACGCCGTTAAGCGCGTGAACCGCGCCGTCGGCTATGGCGTAATCCTTTTTGATATCAATTAATTCTAACATCTATTACTCTCCTTTGTCAGCGTAGTCCTGCAACTGCTCGTCTAAGCTCGAACCGGACTTGAACGGAAATACAAAGCTCGGTTTTTTATGTACGCTTTCAAGTTTGTCTTTGATATTTTCTTTGAGTTTTTCAAGGGATACGACAATTCGCTTGTCTTTGGCGAACTTGCGTATTTTTGCCGAAATATTTATCGAATGACCCAAATCCACGAAGAATACGCCGAAGAACAGTCCGACAACAAACGCAAACGCCATATTATTGACGAACCACACAACCGCGTCGATTACGAACGGGTCGATAACGAAATAGAAAAATACCGAAATCAACAGCCAGAACAGCGAAAACAGCGGACAAATTATGCCCTGAATGTTGCCCCAGCGGTTGGAATAATCCCAAAGACGGATTTTCATACCTTTTATAAATATGAGGCCGGCTATGTATTCTATAACCGTCATTGTGATGCCCATGAGCGCAATTATGATAACTGCATCCCATGCGGCGCTGCCGGTATTTACGGGTATAAGCGAAATTCCGAAAAGTCCGGCAAGTCCGAACCCGTAAAGCGGAAGATACGGCCCAGTTAAAAATCCGGGGTTTATCCATTTTTTAGCCGAGCAAAATCTGCGGAAAAGCACTTCCAGACACCAGCCGAGCACGCTGCCGATAAAAAACAGAAACGCTGCTACCAGAAGAAACTCCACTATGTTCATACCCTGCCCTCCGCAAGACGTTTGAGCGAGCGCTCTTTGCCGAGAATGGACATTATAGTGCATAAATCGGGCGAGTTCGCGCTGCCCGTTACGGCTATTCTTATTATCTCCGCCGCGTTTGAAACGTTGCCAGTGTACTTTTCGGGGTTGGCTTTATAATCGCTCATTTCCGTTGCAAAGCCAACTTTGCCGGCAACCTGCTTTACCTTTGCAAACCAGGCCGAGTTGTCGTCGGCAGGGTCGTAAAGTTCGGCAAAAGATTTGAGAACTTCGTTTACCGTCTTTTTGTCGTACTTGTACTCGTCCTTGACCTTGAAAGTATCGTCAAAGAAATAATCGATAAGTCTTACGCCCTGTTCGGCGCGCTCGATATCCTTGCGGCGCTTTTTGCCGCTTGTGCCCATTACTAAATTGAGTACCTTTATAATATATTCTTTATCCGCAAAATGCGTTTTATCGGTCTGCGTTCCGAACTCGTCTACCCACTCCTTTAAAAAGTCGTAGCACTGCTCGGCCGAAAGCTTGGAAATTTCCGTCTTGGAAACGTCGCACAATTTTTCCAAATCGAACAGCGCGCCGCTCTTGCCCATCTTGTCGATTTTGAATTTAAAGTCGCGGTAGTCGCCGTCGGGATTTTTAAGCTCCCATTCCTCGAAATTTGAGTTTAAAACGGTCATTAAATACTTGACCACCGCCAGGGGATAATAGCCGGCTTTTCTGTAATAATCGAGGGATAGTTCGGGGTCTTTGCGCTTTGAAAGCTTGCGCTTGGTGTCTCCGTCCATCTTCATGAGCGAGCAGGTATGTGCGTAGCGCGGAGGCTTGAAGCCGAGCGCTTTGTGAAGCTCCAAATGCACTGGAAGGCTGGAAAGCCACTCCTCGCCGCGAATAACAAGCGTGGTGCGCATAAAGTGGTCGTCTATCGCGTGAGCGAAGTGATACGTGGGTATGCCGTCCGACTTTAATATTACTACGTCCTGGTCGTTTTCGGTAACCGTGATATCGCCCTTTATTGCGTCGTTAAAAGTAAACTTGTTTTCAATACTGCCCTGAGATTTCAAGCGGATAACAAACGGCTTGTTTTTGGCGAGGTTTTCATAGATTTCCGCCTCGGAAAGGTTACGGCACTTAGCGTAGGCCCCGTAATATCCCGTAGTTTCCTTGTTTTGGGTCTGCTTTTCGCGAGTGGCGTCAAGCTCTTCCGCGCTGCAAAAACAGGGATACGCAAGGCCTTGCGCTATGAGCTTTTTTGCAAAGCTGCGATAAATTTTAGCGCGCTGGCGCTGATAGTACGGGCCGTAATTATTGAGGGGCGAGTCTATTTCCGCGCCCTCGTCGAATTTAATGCCGAAGTATTTTAACGAGCGGATAACGCTTTCCACCGCGCCGTCGACCTTGCGCTTTTCGTCGGTGTCCTCTATCCTTAAATAGAATATGCCGCCCGTGGTGTGCGCGGCGCGCTCGTCGGCGAGCGCCGAATAGAGGTTGCCGAGGTGTATAAAGCCCGTGGGCGAAGGCGCAAGACGGGTTACGAGCGCGCCTTTTTCAAGGTTGCGCGGAGGATATATACTTTCGTACTCCTCGGGCGCAAGCAGGTCGGTATCGGGAATCAAAGCGTTTGAAAGTTTGATTAAGTCCATATTATTCACTCTTGTTTTTATTTTTTTTGGTTTTGTCGGTTATTTTTACAACCCAGCCGAGTTTTAAAATTCTTCTGTACGAGAACCATAAAATTATCAGAATTTCGAATATTGCGGCAACGACCCAGATAATGAATATCTGTTTGAACTCGGGCGCGAACCGCCAGACGAACATATGAATTATGAGCGCGCACGACATTACTATGAACGAGCTTGAAATAGCGCTTGTAAGCCTTGTGCCCCATATTCCGGAAAATACCGTTAAAACTATTGCGGTAGGCAATGGAGCTACTACGAACACGAAGTACGCGTCGTGCGCGGTAGGCGCTATAAAGAAGAATATCATGAATATCCACGACGCGATAAACCATACCAAAACCGCAGACATCGCCACTATAAACGCGCGCGTAACGTTTATGTGCTTTTTGGGCTGAACGCGCGGCACGGGGGCTTCTTCCTTTACTATCTCGTCCAAAGTTACTCCGTAAATTTCGGTAAGCCGGATAAGCACTCGCAAATCGGGAATTGCCTCTCCGCGCTCCCATTTGGAAACGGCTTTATCGGAATAGTTTAACATCTCCGCAAGTTGAAGTTGAGTGAGATGCGCCTGGGTGCGCAGCTCGGTAAGGTTCCTTGCAATTGTTGCCTTTAAATCACTCATATTACGATTATACTACTCTTTACTGAAAATTACAAGCAAAATAACAACTCTACTGTGAGTAGAGTGTGAAATTTGTGCGGTAGAGTTACAAAATTAAACAGTGGAGTTCAAAAACCAAACCGTGGAGTAAATCGGGCGGAAAATAGGTTGTTTTTTTCGGAAATTATGTAATACTGTAAATATAGACGACGGGCAACGCTCTGCCCGAATATATTAAAACGGAGCAAAACTATGAATACGTTTGATATTTTCGCGGATTCTTCCGCAAACATTCCCGACGAGCTCGTTAAAAGCCACGGAATTAAAATAATACCGTACACCTGCACGGTGAACGGCGAAGAAAGAATGTGCTACGACAATTACGAAGATTTTAAAAGCGTTGCAAAGCGTTTTTACGACGATTTGAGAGCCGGCGCGGACATTAAGACTTCGCTTGTAGATAAGCAGCGCATAATTGACGCGGTTACCCCCTCCTTCGAGCAGGGTCGCGACGCGATTATAGTTACTATTTCTTCCGGCATAAGCGGAACGCATTTTCAGGCGCTGGAAGCTAAAAAGCTGCTCGAAGAAAAATTCCCCGACTGCAAGCTTTACGTTTGCGACAGCGCTAACGCAAGTATGGGTCAGGGTTTGCAGGTTCTTAAAATCTGCGACCTGCGCGACATGGGCGAAAGCGCCGAAACCTGCGCTAAATGGGTTGAAAGCAACGCGTATAAGTTTAACAGCTACCTTACGGTAGGCGATTTAAAGTACCTCAGAAAGGGCGGCAGAATTTCCGCGGCGGTTGCAATAGCCGGCACGATTCTGAACATAAAGCCCCTCTTGAAAGCCGACGGAGGCACTCCCGCAAAGCTTTCCGTTTACGCGAAAGAACGCGGCAGAAAAAAGGCGTTGCAGGCGCTTGCAGACGCTTATAAAGAGAATGCCGAGCAAATGGACAGTAACGTTGTTTCCATTAACCACGCCGACTGCGAAGAGGACGCGCTGTACCTCGCCGAGCTTATTAAAGGCTACGGCGCTAAGGAAGTTATTATCGAATACTACGATTTGTGCACGGGCACGCACGTCGGCCCCGGCACGGTGGCTATGTTCTTCTACGGCAAGGACAGAAAAGCTGCGGCGGCATCGGGTTTAAAAAAAACGTCTTTAAAGACCGCTACTCAAAGGGTTTAGACGGACGTTAACCCCAATATATACCGCAACCAACTATTTTCAGGGCTTAAAAAACCAAGCCGTTTTTAATGGCTGTTCGGCTTGGCTTGAATGGCAACCGCCCCACGCTTTCAAAGCGTGGGGCGGTATTTTATTAATGTCGTTTATCGTAGTCGAACGCGTCTTTCTTTTCCGTTAAAAGATATTGCAAAAAGCCGTTGCAGCCGTCCTCTATATCCGCAAACGCGCGCTCGAAATCACGCGTGTACCAAGGGTCGGCAACGTCGCGTGGGTTATCGGTAAAAGAGCAAAGCTTGAATACCTTTTCACCGAAGCTTCCGCCCGTAAGCCGCAGAACGTCAAACAGATTATCCGAGTCCATAACCAGTATGTAGTCGTTATTGATAACGTCTTTTAAAGATATCTGTCTGGCAACGTGCTCCCCCTCTACTCCATGGCTTTTAAGGGTTTTTCTTGCAGGGGGATAAACGGAGTTACCCTCCTCGCAGTCGGACGTGCCGAACGAGGAAATTATAAAACTGTTTTCAAGTCCGCGCTCTTTGACAAGCTTTTTAAAAATCAGCTCCGCCATCGGTGAACGGCATATATTGCCCAGGCAAACGAAAGCTACGCTTATCATTTAATCACCTATTTTAAGCTTTTGCCAGGGCGTATCGCCGGGCTTGTAATTTTCTATAAAATCCAGAACCTCGTCCGCGTCCGTGGAATACGAATACATTTCGTAGCACTTAAAGGTTATAAACTTGCGCTTGGCCACACTCTGCATAAACTTTTCCAAATCGTCGTAGTACCCCTCGATATTGTAAATTATCATAGGCTTGTTGTGACGACCGAGCTGTTTTAAAGTCAGCACCTCGAAAAACTCCTCGAAAGTGCCTATGCCGCCGGGCGTGATTATAAACGCGTCGGCGTCGTCCTCCATTACGCGCTTGCGCTCGGACATGTTCTCGGTATAAGTTACCACGTCGCAGTCCTCGTATATGGCCTCAACCTGCTCGTCGCGGAAAAATTTGGGAATTACGCCGTGAATATAACCGCCGCCGCGCTTTACTCCGCGCGCCGCCGCGCCCATAAGCCCCGTTGCCCCGGCGCCGAATACAAGCGAATGTCCGCGCTTTGCCATTTTTTCGCCAAGCTCTTCCACGGCCTTTATATAAACTTCGTCAATGTGCGCGCTTGCCGCGCCGAATATGCAAATCTTCATAGTTACTATTATATACGTTTTTCGGAAAAATGTCAATACCGGGCGAAAATGTTGACTTTTTCGACCAGAAGTTATAAAATAAATGACGTAATTTCAAAGGAGTGTAATTATGAAAATTAAAAATGGTATTGCAATTGCGTGCGCGGCTGCAACTTTGAGCGGCGCGGTATGTATGAGCGGTTGCTCGCTGTTCGGCTCTAAGTCCATGACGGTTGATGCAAACGGTTTTTCAATAGAACTTACTTCTGCCTTCAAAAAGCAGTCGATAGACAACGACGGCTACAATATCTTGGACAGCAGCACGATTTTAAAATACGAAAGCAGAGATATTCTCTTTTCCGTTTCCCAAATCGAAAAAGAGGACGTTCTCGGTTATCATGCTTTGGATTTGGACGACTTTACCTGGTTGCTTATCGAAAGCTACGACGAGACAGGCGTCGACGTTGATGACTTCACAACCGACGACGGCTCGATAGACGGCAACTGCTTCTATATGACTTACAGCAACTCGTACGGTTACAGAAACACTCAGTACGACTTTGTGTTTGCCGGCACCGAATACTTTTACGAGCTCGTATTCGTTACGGTAAGCGGAGATTTCAGCAAGCTTAAAACTCAGATTGAAGATTTCGTTAAAACCAGCAAGGCCGAGGACGGACTTAACGAAAGCAAAAGCGTACAGTTAACCACCTACGAAATAGGCGGAATGACCGCTTGCCTCGACGAAACCTTTGAAGAATACGAAGACGAAGACGGTGTTTACTATTACAACGGAGTTATTGCAAGCTACTCCTATTACTACGACGATATCAAATACCTTACTTTAAAAGGACTTGAAAACGACTATAAAGTCCAGATGGAAGACTCTTCCACCTTTAAAACGGGCACTACCGTTAGCGGTACGGAATATCTTTACGCAGCAGGCACTTCCACAGCCACAGATTATATTTATATAACTGCTCTTTTCGTTGATGACGAAGGGCTCGGTTACGTATTCGAATACGCTTTGCCCGATATAGACTATGCCGACTATTTTATAGACGATATTTTCGATTATATCAATAACTCTTACGGTTCGGTTGACGACTATACTAAGCCCGTAGTCGTAGAAAAGACGTTTACCGGCGCGGACGAAGCTACTTTCAATTACTCTATTACTCTCGACAATACGTTCGTCGATATGGAATGGGACGAAGTTGAAAAATGCTACTTGCTTTACGGCCCTGAATACGGACGTGCCATTATTATTGAAAAGAGCGAAAAGACCGACGCAACAGCCGCGTATAACGCCTGGAAGAACGCTGAACCTACCGAATATACGGCAAGAGGTGCACAGCACAAATATAACGACGAAACTATTCTTGTCGGTTATACTACTAAGGGAAGCAACGTCAACAAGTGCTATAAAACCGTATTTTTCCTTGAACGTAGCGGAAGCATTTATGTGATTTCATTAGTTACGATTGTAGACGAACCTTTCTATTTACCCATATCTATAACCAGCAACGGGTCAGATAAAGATATAGCTCTCGTAAATGCTATAATGGAAATTGACTTCGATTAATATAATTTTAAAATTTAGCCGCGGCGGTAACATTACCGCCGCGGCCTTTTTTATGTTAATTCAATGATATCTTGGGGTGTAAGCGCCAAATAGTCGGCGCCTGCGCCGATAAGCTCCTCTTTTGTTCCATAGCCGTACAGCACTCCGACCGACTTTATTCCGTTTGCTTTCGCGCCCAAAATATCGTACTTTCTGTCCCCGACCATTACGGTTTCGTCTAACTCGGTTATTTGGGCTTTTTCAAGCGCATATCTGATAACGTCGGGCTTTTCGCACCTTTCCGAATTAAACGTTGCCCCGGCAATATGCCTTAAATAACGGTCTATTTCAAAGTGTTTAACTATTTTTTCCGCGAACGGCTCGGGTTTGGAAGTTGCTAAAATAAGCGTCTTACCCTCCGCTTCAAGGTTATGCAACAAAGTCAAAACGCCTTCGTAAACCCGGTTTTCAAAGATGCCTTTTTCCGCAAAGTATTCGCGGTATAATTTGACGGCTTTTTCCGCATCCGCAGCGCTAAACCCGTATATTTCCCTGAACGAATTAAAAAGCGGCGGCCCAATAAACGGCAAAAGCGCACGTTTATCTTCCACCTCTATCCCGAACTTTCTAAGCGCGTAAACTATGGAATTTGTAATGCCCTCGAACGGGTCTGTAAGCGTTCCGTCCAAGTCAAATAACACGTTTTTAAATTTCATAATTGAACTCGCTTGCCAATTGCTTAAAAATTATTCTGTATATACCGGCAATGGTTGCAGTATTAAAATACGGCTGACCGAAATGGGTACTCGCTTTTTCAAAGGCTTGGGAGAATAAATTTTTAAACTTTTCCATAACAGTATTTTTATCTACCGTATGTGCATTTTCGATTATTGAATTTAGCTCCTGCACCACGCTCTTTTTATAAATAAATTCATATTCCTTTTGTCCACGGATTATCCAGAACGTTTCGTAAAAAGGAACTTTATAGGCTTTAATCCAATTCCACATAATTTCCGTATCGTTTACGTTCGGGCCTTCGGAATGACACCTGGAACAAAGCAGCACTATGTTTTCCGGTGCATCCGCACCCCCAGCGCGTCGGGAATAATATGACAACGCTGCAAATTCTTTTGACAACCGCACCGCCAACAATGAGTATCCGCTTCCGCCCAATCCACGCTTAAATCACATTCGTCGATTATGTTCGCCCAGTAGTCCACTGCCTGTTTTATTGTTGTTTTAATACTTGCTCTGTTGCTCATTTGTGCACCATTTTAACCTTTACCAAAATTATACATATATTAAATATTTTTTTCAAGCATTATAAATAAAAACACCAAACGTCGGCTCTTCGGGCTTCGGTTCGACGGGACACAAGTTGCAACTTACATTCCACCAAGCACAAGCGCCGCGCATTTTTTTTCGCGGCGCTTGTGCTTGTATTTAGTTGATAAAAATACTGCATTAATTTTTTTAAAGCACACTATTATTCAGAAGCTTTACGCTTATAACGATAGCGGTTCTCGTAATATTCTATTTATTTTACTTGCTCAATATTTTAACGTTTTTCTCATTGATTTCGTAAGTTGCACCGTCGTCAATATATTGTTCATACGTAGTGCCGTCACCTAAAAGCGTAATTTCTTCTAAATTGATTCGTTCTACGCAATCCGCACCTTTGCAGGTGGGAACGAGCTTACCGCTTCGAATATAAAATACGACTTCGTTTAAAGGAACGTTTACAATATATTGCCCCTTTTGTTTTGCAACACATTCAAACTGTCCGTTTCGGTAGCGCACTTCAGTCATATCTTCAGGCAAATAAACTTTTCTTGAAGTTGCGCCTTCATCCGTTATCGGAGCAATCATAATGCTATCGCCTACCAACAACTGGTCTTCTATGTTCTTTACCGTCGCGTCGTTCGAATAGACAAACGATAGAGGCTTGAAATACATATCGTTTTTTAAGACTGCTTTTACATATTCCGAATAGATATACGGAAGTAAACGATAACGCAGTGAAATAATGTTCTTAAAATCTTTTTTGCCATTGAACGCATAACATTCCTGCTTCTTTGTCCGAATTGCCGTATGGTTACGCATAAGCGGTGTAAACACCGAAAAGGCAAGCCAACGCAATAGCAGCTCTCTCGTGGTGTCACCCCCGAATCCGCCCGTATCCGCTCCGCTGAACAGAAAGCCGCACATGTTGAGGGAAGGCATCTGACGAATATTCATTTTCAAATGTTCCCAAGTCGATTTATTATCACCCGTCCATATACCGCCGTATCTGTGCGCACCGATATAGGATGAGCGTGAAAACAAAAAATATCTGTTAGGAACAAGTTTTTTCAGTTGTTCCCCCGCCGACATCGTCATAAAGTAGCCGTAAATATTGTGCAGGTCGTAGTGGCAAACAAGTTTTCCGTCTACGTCGTGGTAAAAGTTTTTATAGTCCTTGTATGCGTTGGACAGCGCCTCCTGTTCGTGGTTAGGTTCGGCAGTCTCTTTTTGCTGATTTGTTTGCGGCTCGGTGAACTCACTGTAAAAAATGGAAGGTTCGTTCATATCGTTCCAAAAGCCTTCTATTCCGCAGTCGGTCAAAGCTTTGTACTGACTACCAAACCAATCACGCACCTCTTCCTTCGTGAAATCGGGGAAGTGCGTCGTTCCGGGCCACACTGCGACACGGAATGGCTTGCCGTCTGCACGTTTGCAGAAGTAATCGTTTGCAACGCCTTCTTCGTAAACGGAATATCCCTCCTTGATTTTTACGCCTGCATCGATAATAGGAACAAGACGTACGCCGCTTTGCTTCATTTCGATTGCAAAACCTTTCAAATCGGGAAAGCGCCTTTTGTCAACAGTGAAATCGGCAAACCCGTCCATGTAGTCAATATCCATACATACGTAATCAAGCGGAATACCAGCTTTACGATAACCTTGAACTACTCTTCTTATATCACTTTCGGTTTTATACCCCCAACGGCTTTGACCGTAGCCAAACGCCCACAGGGGCGGAACGTAGCCCTGCCCGATAATTGTAAGAAAGTTTTTCACGACGTTCTCGGCAGAATCACCTTCTACAATATAAAGCCGAACGTTGCCGCTTTCCACAGTTACTTCTATCTTTCCGCTGTTTTCAACGTCTATATCAAAGAACACTTTTGACGGCGTATCGAAGAATGCCCCGAACTTCTGTTTTCCGTCCACAACTATGAAGTTATGAGAACCGTACAAAGACTTCGTAGTCGGGGTATGGTTCACCTCGTCCGTGTTGAAGCTTATGTACTGTTCACCGCGTTTGTTGATTGCTCCTACCGTTTCGCCCAACCCATAGACCGCGTCTTCACTGTCAAGCACGTACTCAAACTTCAATGCTGCACCGATTGGAGTAACACTGAAATACTGTAACGATTTATCCTCTGCTATATCGGCAACCACCGCATAAGTTTCAAATATTTTTCCGAACGTGTACTTCTTTACCATAATAATTTACTGATTTTCTCCTTCGGATTTAATGATTTCAGCGTAATTACGACACTTTGCATTATATGGTCAATTTATACTTACGCTTTCTAATTATAGCATATATTTTGTAAAATGCAATAGTCGCGATACTTTACGTCTTTTAATAGCAGTAAAAAATCAAACGCTGTTTGAGTGGACGAGTAAGGCTAACGCCTTAGGTGCGACGTGGCACAAAGTCACGACGAAAATGTGGGCGAGTCGGTCTGCCGTTTCCCTTCGTGGCCTAGGCAGAGCTTCGGGATTCGCCCTCGCACGAACGAGCAGTTTCTCGCAACCGATAGGTTGCGCAAAATAAAAAGCAGTAGCAAAAGCTACTGCTTTTTATTTTGGTGGACGAGTCGGGACTTGCACCCGAGTCTTACGGATTTTGTTTGAGCTTTCTACATACTTATTCCGCCTTTAACTTGGGCCGCTGTGCCGACGGACGGGCACAGGCGGACGCATACCGCTAAATTACCACAGCGCACGCGCGGTAAAACGCGCACAGGGTTGCCGTTTAATTAACGCCTGCCGTACGCCAACGGCGAACGGACGGAGACGGACCGCTTAATTAGTTAAGCAGCGCAAGCGCAGCTTGCCGCTCTGAACGAGGGGAAAGCTACAACTTTTGAATCGTTGGATTCTGCATTTAAATTTAAGTTCCGTTTTTACAAAGCCGAGCCTTTGGTATGCTTTTCTCATTCTCTACCCGCAATCGAATCTGAAAACTCGCCCATGATTTTGCAGGGAACAACGAAAGTGCATTCATTATATTTTAATCGAAGTAAAAAATCAAGCGTTTAATTTTGTTTTTTATTGACAAATTGAGGGAAATGAATTAAAGTTAAACTGTTCCTTTTAAAAAAAGCGCAAAAACTATGATTTACACGGTTACGTTTAACCCTTCGTTAGACTATTATGTAAAAGTTAATAATGTTAAGAGCGGCATCGTTAACCGCACCACCGAAGAACGGCTTGCCGTCGGCGGCAAGGGCATAAACGTATCGCTTGCGCTAAAAGAGCTGGGCGAAGAAACGCTTGCGCTCGGTTTTGTCGCGGGCTTTACGGGTAAATACATCCGCAACAAGGTAACCGAGCTTGGGCTTAACTACGATTTTATAGAGGTCAAAGGTCAGAGCCGAATTAACGTTAAAATTAAAAGCAATACCGAAACGGACATAAACGGCACGGGCGCTTTGGTTACCGCATCCGACGTAAACAAGCTTGTGCGCAAACTTAAATCGGTTTTAAAAGAGGGCGACTGGCTGATAGTTTGTGGCAGTGTTCCCTCCACTCTGCCTAACACGGCGTACGCCGATTTATTTAAAAAGCTTAAAACCATTAAGGGCGTAAACCTTGTCGTTGACGCCTGCGGAAAACTGCTTACCGAAACTCTTAAATATCACCCTTTCCTCATTAAGCCGAACGTTTACGAAATGTGCGAAATTTTCGGGCTTAACACCGTACCCGACGTTGAGGGGATTTTTGCCTGCGCAAGAAAGCTGTGCGACATGGGCGCGCGGAACGTTATAGTTTCCATGGGAAGCTCGGGCGCGGCAATGGTTACTGAAACCGAGCAGTCGCTTTTCGTGCGCGCGGCAAGGGGTCAGCTTGTGAACTCCGTCGGCGCCGGGGATTCTATGATTGCCGGATTCGTGCACGAGTATTTGCAGTCGGGCAATTATTTTTCCGCGCTGAACTTTGCAACAGCTGCCGGAAGCGCTTGCGCGTTCACTAAAAACCTTGCTACCAAGGAACAGATAGAATATATCGAGTCGCTCATGCTATGACGAGTATTTATCTTGAAAAAGCCGAAAGCGTACACGATAGGCTTTACGAAATTTTATCCGCCGCATTGAACGCACCCGTCGAGATTAAACGCACGGAAAACGGCAAACCGTATTTAGAGGGTAACCCTCTATTTTTTTCAATTTCGCACAGTGGCGAAAAGGCCGTGATATGCGTTGACGAAAGCCCCGTGGGCATAGATTTGGAGCTTTATAAAAACAAACGGCATATGCCCGTTATTGAACGTTTTTCGGACGAGGAGCAAGCGGAAATTTTAAGCGAGAAAGACTTCCTGTACCACTGGACGGCACGCGAAGCTTTTATTAAAATGCGTGGCGGAACGCTTGCAAATGATTTGAAAAGTACGGCATATTACGGGGGCAACCTGTATTTCGAGGGCGAAAGGCAGGACGTTGTGCTGAGCTTTTACGACTTCGGGTTTGGAGTAGCCGCAGTATGTATAGAAAAGGAAAACTTATGAAGTGTTTTGTTATTGCAATGGAAAACGAGGCTGCGCCCGTCATCTCCTCAATGAAAGTTGAAAGCGACGAGAAAAAATGCGGTAAACGCGTGATATGTGGCACCCTATTCGGTGAAAAGGTCGGGCTTGTCATATGCGGAGTTGGTAAAGTAAACGCAGGCTGCGGCACTCAGTACGCAATAGACGTGCTCGGTGCGGATAAAATCATAAATATCGGCGTTGCCGGCGGCTTAAACGACAGCCTTAAAATAGCCGGTATTTACGGCATATCCGCGGCCGTACAGTACGATTTTGACTTAACTCAGCTCAACGGAACTGCAATGGGCACGCTTGACGAATTTAAAGAAAATTATATTCCGTTTGAGGCGACCGGCCTCTACCCTTTAAAAAAGCTTGGCACGGGCGACAGGTTTAACGATAACCCCGAGGACTACAAGCTTTTGACCGAAGTATTAAAAGCGGATATACGCGATATGGAGGGCGGCGCAATTGCGCAGGCTTGCTGCCATGCAGGCGTTAAGTGTTACAGCTTTAAAATTATATCCGACTTGGCCGGCAGCGGCAGCACTACCGAGCAGTACTTAAACAATCTCAACCTCTGCTTTGAAGTTTTGAAAAAGGAACTCAAAAACGTTTCGGAGGCGTGCAATGGATAGGATACCGTCTTTTTCAAAGGACCACGACAAGCTTGCAACCGGTCTGCACGAGTGCAACACTGTAAGCGGCGTTACCACCTGGGACTTGCGGTTCAAAAAGCCGAATGCAGGCGACTATATCTCCCCTGCGGCCCTTCACACGATAGAGCATCTGCTTGCCACGATTTTAAGGAACTCCGATAAAAAGCAGAATATAATTTACTTCGGGCCGATGGGTTGCAGAACGGGTTTTTATCTGTTGACCGTTAATATGGGTTATGACGAAGTTTTAAAGCTGTTAAAGGAAAGTTTTGTTTTGGCTTTGGGCTTTACCGAAGTGCCCGGCAACAAGCGCGAGGAATGCGGAAACTACTTAGAGCACGACCTTGACGGCGCGAAAGAAGAATGTAAAAAATATTCGGAGATTTTGCAAAATTTATGAAACCTCTCGGCGGCGGCTGGGACGAGCTGCTTACCCCCCTCTTCGAGGACGAAAGATATTTAAAAATACGCAAGTTTTTAATAAGCGAATATTCAAGCCACGTAGTTTACCCGAATATGTACGATTTGTACAACTGCTTCCGGTTTACGCCGTTTGAAAACGTAAAGGTCGTTATTTTGGGGCAAGACCCATATCACGAACCGAACCAGGCGCACGGACTGTGCTTTTCGGTGAAAAAGGGAGTTAAACTTCCGCCCTCGCTCGTGAATATATATAAAGAGATTAAAGACGATTTGGGAATAACCGAGCCGAACTCGGGCGACCTTACAAAGTGGGCGGAAAGCGGAGTTCTGCTTTTGAACACCACCTTGACCGTGCGCGAGCATCAGGCTAACTCGCACGCAAACTGCGGCTGGGCGTGGTTTACAGACAGCGTAATAAAGCTTATTTCCGACAAATGCGAAAACGTTGTGTTTATTCTTTGGGGCGGAAACGCGCGCAGCAAAGCTCCGCTTATTGACGCGCAAAAGCACCTTATATTGCAGTCTGCGCACCCCTCGCCGCTTTCGGCTTACAACGGGTTTTTCGGAAGCAAGCCGTTTTCAAAGACTAACGCGTATCTTACCGCTCACGGCAGGCAGCCCGTGGACTGGGACTTGAATTAAAGGAAAATTATTTATGAAATATTTAGTGGTACTCGGCGACGGCATGGCCGATTGGAGCATTGACGCGCTCGGCAATAAAACCTGCCTTGAAGCCGCCTCCACCCCCGTACTTGATAAACTTGCGCCGCACTCCGAGGTCGGGCTGTGCCTGACCGTGCCGGAGGGTTTAAAACCCGGCTCGGACGTTGCGAATATGTCTATTCTCGGTTTTGACCCGAACAGGTTTTACACGGGGCGCTCGCCGCTTGAAGCGGTTGCTATGGGCATAAAATTAAAGCCCACGGACGTAACGCTGAGGTGCAACCTTGTAACGCTGTCTGACGACGAGCCTTACGAGAATAAAATAATGCTGGACTACTCGGCCGGGGATATTTCCACCGAGGAAGCGTGCGAGCTTATTAATTACCTTAAAAAGCATTTCGACGACGATAAATTTACTTTTTACCCGGGAATTTCTTACAGGCACTGTCTTGTTGCGGCTAACGGAGCTACGGGGCATAATCTTACTCCGCCGCACGATATTTCCGACAAAGCTATAACCGGACATATGCCCAGGGGTGCAAACGCGGATATTTACCGCGGATTTATGGAGAGAAGTTACGAGCTTTTAAAGAACCACCCGATAAACTTAAAGCGCGTAAAAGAAGGTAAAAAACCTGCCAACAGTATCTGGCTTTGGGGCGAGGGAACAAAACCGGCCCTTGAAGATTTTGAAAAACTGCGAAATCTTAAAGGCGGAGTAATTTCCGCAGTTGACCTTGTAAAGGGCATAGGCATGCTTGCCGGAATGAAGATAATCGAAAGCGAGCGGTTTACTGGAAATTATAAAACGGACTTTTTGTATAAAGCCAATACCGCCGTTGACGAGCTTTTAAACGGGCTTGACTTCGTTTATATTCATATGGAAGCGCCCGACGAGTGTGGGCACCACGGCGATTACCAACACAAGGTATACTCTATCGAGCAAATTGACGAAAAGGTTATTGCAACGCTTTTAAAGCGGTTTGAGGACGCGAACGAAGACTTTGCAATGCTCGTCTGCCCCGACCACCCCACTCCCTGCGCCTGCAAGACGCACGTTTCCGAGCCGATACCCTATCTTTTATATACGAACGTCAAAGATTTGGGCGGCAAGGCGGTGCGGTATACCGAATACGAAGCGGAAAAGTCCGGAATTCTAATAAACGAGGGCCACAAACTTATAGAAAGACTGTTTTCAATAAAATAAAAATAAGCCGTCCGCGCAAAGTTGCGCGGACGGCTTCTCTTATTTAAGCTTTTTCAGCAATTATATAACTTTTATCTATTCGACTGCAAATTTCTTCTGCGGATACCGAACCGTCAAGGCAGATAGTGAACCAGTGCTTTTTGTTCATATGATAGCCGAGAAAATATTTTTTACCGTCAACAACCTCGGAAAGCTCGTCCGGGTCGATACGCAAATCTATAATCTCGCATACCTCGTCGCTATCAAGCCCCAGCTTTCTTTTGGATACGGTGAGTACCGCGGCGTACCATTTATTATTGTCTTTTCTGCGCCAGACTGCGTTAGACGGAAACGTCTTCCACAAATATTCCAGCTCGTCGCCGTATTTTTCGCGCACGTACTCTATCAACTTGTGCGCGCAGTCGCTTTTGAAAACGTCCCTTTCAAAACACTTGTCTGCAATTTCCGTTAAAACGCGCGAATACTCGGCGCGGACTTCGCCGACGAAAGCGCCTGCCGCTTCCTCGACAAGATGCAGAGTGTACGGCTCGCCCGTGCTTAAATCGATTAACTCAGTCTTGACTTCGCCGCTTAAAAGGATATTTACGCGCATTTCAAACTGCCCGTTTAAAACGTCGGTAACGTAAGAATACGCGCCGTCGCTTTCTATGAACCCGAATTGTTTTAACTTATTAAAAACGGGCGATTTATACTTGAATACGCTGTCCGTCATTTTACTTCGAAATCAAAGAGCTTCCAGGGCATTTCGTCCTTGGGCGGCTCTATAATAAACCTGAGCGCCTCGCCCGTCGTGGGGTGCGTGAACCTCAAAGAGTACGCCCAAAGCGCAAGCTTGCCTTTAACCGCCTTTTCTCCGCCGTAGCGCATATCGCCGTAAACGGGGCAGTTAATTGCCGCCGTCTGAACCCTTATCTGGTGCGTTCTGCCCGTGTGCAGAGTAACCTCCGCAAGAGAAAGCCCTGCTGCCTCGCCTAAAACTTCGTAACCGAGCGAGGCGAACTTTGCGCCCTCCTCGGTCTGGGTGCAGACGTAAACGGTGTTGTTTACGCTGTTCTTGCGCAGGTAGTTTTCAAGTATGGCGCGCTTTTTAGAGGGCGCTCCGCACAGCACGGCAAGATACTTTTTTTCAAAGCCGCCGTTTTTCATCTGCTCGGAAAGCCTGGCCGCCGCCTTGGATGTCTTGGCAAAAACCATAACGCCGCCCGTGGGTCTGTCCAGCCTGTGCACGAGCCCGACGTACGCGTTACCGGGTTTGTTGTAAGTAGTTTTTATGTACTCCTTGACGCAGTCCAAAAGGTTATAGTCGCCGCTCTCGTCCGGGCAGCTTGCAACCATCTGCGGCTTTAAAACCACTATTATGTGATTATCCTCGAAAAGTATATTCAAATCACTCAGTTCCATAACCTTCTCCCGTAAAAAGTCCGCTTGCGCCGCAGGGCAAAGGTATGCCCTCTTCTGTGGCGATACCGACCTCGTAAGCGTCAGTCGTACCCTTAAAGTCCTTTAAGGCAAGCGTAAGTATATTTTTGAGAACCGCGGGCTGCAAGCCCGTGGTATAGCTGTTTATAAGGAAAAACAAGGGCTTGTCCGAAAGCAGCTTTGCGCACATCTGAACGAAGCCGAACAAATCGCGCTCTATCTTCCACATTTCGCCGCCCGGCCCTCTGCCGTAGCTGGGAGGGTCCATTATGATGCCGTCGTACTTGTTGCCGCGGCGGATTTCGCGTGCGACGAACTTCATACAGTCGTCTATAATGTAGCGTATTCCGCTTTCCACTCCCGAAAGCCTTGCGTTTTCTCCGGCGCGCTCTACCATGCCCTTGGCGGCGTCTACGTGAGTTACAAGCGCGCCTGCCTTAGCGCACGCAACCGAGGCCGCGCCAGTGTATGCAAACAGGTTTAAAACCTTAACCTCGCGCGGTTGAGCCGCACATATGAGCCGTTTAAGCTCGTTCCAGTTGACCGCTTGCTCGGGGAAAAGCCCCGTATGCTTAAAGCCCATAGGCTTGATTTTAAAGTTGAGTTCGCCGTAGGAAACCGTCCACTCCGCAGGAAAGTCCTTGCGCTTTTCCCAAGCGCCGCCGCCCTTTTCGCTGCGGTGATAGACGGCGTTTATGTCGTTCCTGGCATAGAGGTTCTGACCCGTCCAGATAACCTGGGGGTCGGGGCGCAAAAGTATTACGCCGTTCCAGCTTTCCAACTTCATTCCGTCGGAAGTGGCGATAATTTTATAGTCTTTCCAGTTGTCGGCGATTTTCATAGCCACAATTATAACAAAA
>JAAUYR010000054.1 GCA_014805025.1 Clostridia bacterium
CATTTCCCCATCTTGAAAAGTCCACTCCAAACCAGCTCTCTGAAGGTGCAGAAAATAGTGCTGACAATTTTTCCAATAAGCCATCCGAATAAGTATCGCCAGTGACAGTAAGGCTTTGTTGTAAGCGCGCAAAAAAAAAGACAATCTTGCTCACTTAAAATGACAATTCTCTGTATTATACATTTTATTTTAAGTTTTCCTAGTTTTTTATCTATATAATCCTGCGATGAACTGAAGTTGAATACTTATTTGAAGATTATTTGAACCTGTTGTTAAATCAGCTCCTCTTTTCCAGTTCTATAATTCTAGCCTCTAGCACAGCATATTTTTCATCTGCATATACTTTTGCATCATGTAATGCCTTAGTTGCACTCATAGTTTTGACTGCAATAGCTTCTTCATTTTTAATTTCATCACTGGATACGAGGATATTCCCTTCTGTCCCAAAAATATATAATCCACTAAAAGCTTTTTCGATAAATCTTATTTCAAAGTCATATGTAATTTCTATTAAATCTTCCAGTGTTTTATCCGCTATATTTTCTCCTGATCTAATAACAAGCATATTATGACCATTCACCAAAATTTCACATTTGTTAAAGTATATGGCATCTAGAAATAGAAACGCTACATTTTGAGACACAGTGGTTTGGGAATTCTCATTCAATATTTTCAACAAAGTATGATAATCATCCTTATAATAAAACAAGCTATCTTTACATTCAAATACTGAAAATGCACGTTCTTGTGTAGACGAGTTCTGGACTTGTATGGATGAATAACTCAGCCAGTCAGATGTTATCCAGATTTTATTATACGCATTAGGTGCCGTGCTAGACGTTAAGCCAATGAAGTGATTATCTTCTATATATACTGCACCGCCACTATTCTTCTTTGCTACAACAACCTTATGATCATTAAGATGACCACATATCCTATCCTGGGATACCGTACATTTACTAATCTTTTTCTTTAAGGTACCATTGGAGTCTTTAAAAACAGCGTATACCCCTGCATTCTCAGGATAATCCTTATATTCTTTACTTATTATAATCTGCTTTTCATCTTTTTCGACAATAGCATAATATCTGCTGTAAATATTATCCTCATCTTCTTCAACCAAAAAATCAAGTAGCCGCTCAGATGTCACTTTTATCCCATGATATTTATAAACACTTGCACTATCGCCCTCTTGTATAATCTTCTCAGTTACAATCTCCTTTCGATTTCCCACCATAATATACTGACTTCCAGTCCATATGATATCTTCTAACTCATAGGATCCTTCCATCTCAATTCTTGTCTTTTCCCAGTTCTCACCATCTGCGGTACTCACAATTGTTCCATCCCTTGTAATTGCTACCAGCATATTATTTCCATAGACAGCTTTTACAAAATCACTGTTCACACCATTTACTTTAATGGACTTCCAACTATATTCCTCTATATCCGTAACCGTTGTACCCTCTTTGATTGCTGTAATATTTGTTTTTCCCAACATTATCAATACCTCCTGACCAATATATTCGCATTCAGCTTTTCAGCTATATTCACCGAACTTGTTACTCTGATGTATCCATCGTATGACGACACCATTATTAATGCATTCGCCGCAAATTCATATGAATATTCATCAAAATATATATCACATAGAGAATCCTGTGTTATCACTTCATTTTCTATGTCACATACACCTTCTACAAATTGTATTGATACATCCCGAATAATTACTTCCCGATCAATCAGCTCCTGCGCCAAATCGGTATAACTTATAATTCTATCTTCAATGTCATCCAAGCGTTTATTCAACTCTATAACATCAAAAGCATTTAGGGTTTCTAGTATTCTATTTTGTTCTTTCATGGTATCATTGAACTGCGCTGCTGTTTCTTCATATTTCCGCATCATTTCAGCGATTCTCTGATACTGTGCAATAATCGCCAGAAATACATCGTCTGTCGGCTCTGTAGACACCGTATCTCCTGAAATCGCACCTTCCTTAATATCCACTGTTATTAAGGTGGAAGTCACCACCGCTGTATCTTTGATCCCAAACACCCCTATGTACATTCTTCCTGCTCTTGCCATTGCTGCTGCCGGAATCATACAGGTATCATCATTCTCCAATACCATATACTGCACATTAATCTTATCTTGATAGAATACCGCTGTCTTTACAAACCCACTCCATGATTCGTCAAAAGTAAATATACATGAATCGAAATTACTGTCACCTGACGCGATGATCTCCTGATTCTTGAGCGTTAATAACTGTTTTTCTAGTTTAAGTTGTAATTTTGCCATATTCTTTCCTCTTTTCTATATCTAAAAATGCAATACTCTACAAATTAGGGATAGTAGGGCATTTAAGTAACAACGTTGCTGTAGGATAATAATATTCTTCTCCGTTTATATAATAAAATGAAGTACTGCCAGTAATTAATGCACTCGAACATCCAAGAAATGCATTTTCCATAATAATAAATCCATTTGTCGCAAATGCCGGAATTAGCATTAGATATTCTGCTGTTCCTGTAACAGCGGCTACAGAAAATGAAACTGTACCACTATATGTAATCCCATTGACCAATGAGCAATTATCTGCATATCTAACTAAAAATGCAACCGTTGACAAAGTTGGATTTGCTGCAAAAAATCTCACTTTTCTCCCATTCCTAATATCTTTTCCAACTCCTATTGCAAACCCATAAGAAGTAGATGTTACAGAAGAATACGCCCCAATATGTACTCTTAATAAACTTTGCGGATCACCGATAACAGTTACATAAAATTTGTATGTTTCCCCGCTCGCATCAAATGGTTGATATGAAGGACCATTACTGGTCGCCGTCGTTGAATACGAATTGGTATCCGCATCAAAAACTACAAAAGTATGCGTTGCTAAAGCAGTTTTAATTACTCCGATTCCAAATTCCTCATCTTCATCCGGATAAAGAATAAATTTTTCTTCATCATATACAGCATTCATTCCTGCTACTCTTAAAGTTTCTGCAATTGCATTGCCCAAAATTTTTGTTTGATTCTTATAAACGGTATAAGCAGTCGAAGATGCTCCAAATTTTACGTTCGTTTGCTTTTCATCTAGTGTACCAATCGTATTTCCTGCAAAATATTTTCTAAAATACATATCATACTCCTATAATTTCCTTTGATATCTTTTGAAAATCCGTAGTAAAAGTCGGGACTATATTAACGTTTATTTTAAAAATATCAGGTGGATATTCCCCCAGTGGAATTGAAGCTAATCTTCCGATCTGAGTAGTAAAATCATAAGTATTCCAAAAAGTGTCTGTACTCGAATAAATATACTTAATTCCAAAACAATCATCACCTGAAGAACCACTTGATAGATTTATATTATTTATCGCTGCTGCCATTTCTTCCAAGGATAGCTTTTTGTTAACTCCTGTTTTGCTCCTTATTGCATTCGCTATTGCAGACAGCTTACTAGTAAGCGCCATTTTCAATAACCCCCAGTTCATAATTTATATACTCTTTTATGGTGTTGATATCGTCTTCATTCCAATAGTCTGTTCCCTTTATGGGTGTATAACCATCCTCGCCATCATTACCTTTATCTCCTTTTTCACCTTTCATGGATTCAAGCCACTCCGTTTCACTGCCGTTGAATCCGTTTTGAACAGCTATTTCATACGCAGATAAACCGTTGTTTCCGTCCTTCCCTGCCGGGATCTGCTCCACATACTGACTGACAATGGTTTCAACGTCCTCGGTTCTGGAATAATCTGCCAGCAGTTCTGCAGCTTTCTCTTCTGATACATAACCTGCGTCATTGCGGAACGCGCTCACATCCTGCGGAACGGATGCCTGTGCATATTGTACTGTATGCACATCGCTCAGTGTTCTTTTGGTCGCCCCCAGATAATATAAAGTGTTCTGCGGAGAAGTGATATCCATATCCGCCCTGTACAACAGGTATCTTCCGTTAATTCCATGAGGCTTGCTGACAACAGACACATATTCGTAAATATTAAGCGACTCTATCTGTGAATCCGTCAGGTGCAGATCAACCGCCCTGATCTCATAGGTTTCCCTTAATGCGGCAAACGAATTATACAGTTTTGCCTCTGCCTTTTTCAGAAGGTTTTCAGGCTTCGTCACATCCGGCCATGTTGATTCGCTTTCCGGAGCAAAGATAATACCGTACTCTTCGGCTTTCTCATCATTAATCAGAAAGTTCTTTCCACCATTCACTGATGAAATATTAACCTTTGCTCCGTTCACCTCCGCTCCGATCGGGCGAATGGCTGTATAGGTCTCTGTCGCGTCTACCTCAGATGAGATGTCAATCATATTTCTGGCAAACTCGATATGCTGCGTAGATACCACCTCATAATCATCCAGCCAGTCAATATAGTCGCCATCTGCTTCATAGCGGATCCTGATGTGCCCGCCAAGTGAAGACTGGAAACATTTATCTTTCAGCGCCTCCCATGAATTTAACATTTTCTCGCTGCTTCTGACGATATAATCATTATTATCTGTCACAGTTATCTGCCCTACCTTAAACTGCTGCCATTCTTTCACCTGTGAGTTATGGTTTGTAATGATCATCCGAAACATTTCTGCCGGACTTCCTGAAAAGGAAAAAGGCTCCATAAAGGAATCATTGAAGAAGGACAATTTTCCTTCAGCTTCAATGTGCTTTCCGTTATAAAAGTCCTTTTTATCAGAAATAACCCTTCCTTTGAAAATCGTCTGCCCATCCCTCTCCACTGCGATTACCGGGTACAGCTTCCTGATCGTGCTGTAATTCAGGTTCGTTTTATAAATCTGGAAAGTAAGCTGCCCCGCCCCGTTATCTTCCAATGTGAGCTTCGGATTGATCAGCTGCAGATTCGGATTCTGGGGATGATAGATCTGCCGCTCACCGTTTTTTATAATGATCACACAATCTTCCCCTTTCTGTACTGCAGTTCCAGACTGCCTTTCCCATCCACATATACCCTGTTGAGTCCGTCAAGTAGCGTAAACTCCGGTATGGTATAAGTGCCGTCAGAAAGCTGCACGCTGATCCCGTTGTAGGTAAGGCTGATATTGCCTTTGACGGTGATAACCGGTATCGACGGCATACGGTCATTGTACAGCAGGATGTCCTTAGCCGCTGTAATCTCCTCTGTATGCAATGTCATCTGCCTCTCCTGCTTATACGGTGAAACCCTTGCATCAATATACAACTCAAATATCTGGCCTGCATAATCCCCGTCCCTGCAGAAAAGCCTGCCGTCATAATAATACTCCGGCTCCTTTTCCAGAACGATCTGCAGCTTCTTCCCATGCAGATCGTTCTTCATGCTGCTCCTGTCTTCTTCTTTCAAAAAAGTGAATTTAAAACTGATCTGTCCGTCATTAAATGTCACACCGGATACCGCTTCCGTCAGATCAAGAGATGAATTTCCTCCGGGTATATCAACATAGTTCTCTTTAACCGTTGGTGTCGTGATTCTGGCATAATTCATGATTGCCCGATAATCATCCACGGAATGTTTGCTGCCGAATATAGCACCTTTCATCATTTCCGCCTCCCCCTTGTATGCGCGATCCATCCAAGCTCATCATTAAGCGGCTGCGCCAGTTCGCCCACCAGCGCACCCGTATCCAGACACACCTGCATCCCTGACAGCTCCGGAAGATATTGTGCCAGAATAACATATATCCTTTCCATAACTCCATAGATACGGTCATTGTTCTGGGATACTGCAGCAGATATCATGCTCATCAGCGTATTTGTTCCGCTGACAACTTCGCTCCCGGCTTCCCCGCCTGCCATGATCTGCCCTGTCGGGCTGATCCCGAACGCCGTGGGCCTTGTCATGATCATCGGATTATCCATTGCCTTTGCGTACCATTCAACCCCCAGATGCGGAATAGATGGCGGGCTCAGGCTGAACTCCCCTTCAATGCTGAAATGAGGCAGTTTAATATCCGGCAGCTTCCATTCAAAGTTAAAGAATCCTTTGACTTTCTCCACGATGTCACGTACCGTTTCCCGGCATTTTGTAAAGGTTCCTACAATTTTTTCTCCGACAGCATTGAATTTATCATGTATGGTACTTCCCATTTCCGAAAATTTAGAAGCTGCTGTATTTCTCAGTGTTTCAATAGCAGCACTGCCTTTTTCCTTGATACTGTTGAAACCCTCAACGCCTTTCTGCGCCACTTCCTGAAGTCTGGATACGGATTCGTTTTTAAACTCATGGAATTTATTGACTGCATTATCCTTAAATTCACTGATTCTGGCTACTGCAGATTCTTTGAACTCGTTGATCTTCTCCGTGGATCTTTCTTTTAACTCAGTAACCTCGGATACGATCTTCTCTCTGGCTTCCTCAAACCGCTGGCCCCACTTTTCCTTAAGGTCGGCTACTTTCTCCGCAGCCTGTTCTTTCAGTTCATGGAAATCGGTTACTACCTTTTCCTTCAGTTCCGATACCTTTGCCGAGGTTTTCTCACGTAGTTCTTCAAAATGCGTTACTGCACTGTCCTTCAGGTTCTGGATCTTCTCTGCCGCCTTTGTACGTAATTCCTCTATCTTCTCGGCTGCTCCATCCTTTAAGGCCGTAAATTTCGCGACAGCGCTTTCCTTCATTTCCTCAAATTTTTCTACCGCCCTGTCCTTGATCTCGTGGTACTTATTGACGATCTCATCTTTCATTTCAGAAGTTTTCTGTTTTATCCCATCGACCATCTCATGGTATTTGTTCCGGATATTCCCAAAGAATCCGTCAATAAAATTACGGAACGTTTCGCAATTATCATATAAAAGCTTAAACCCTCCCGCAATCGGGTTTACAATCAGCAGCAAAATCCCCTGCCAGTTATTTCCAATAAAGTCGGCTATCCCCTGAAAAAAGCCTTTTATTTTCTCTGCTGCAGTTCCGATCACTCCACAGACTGCGTCCCATGCCCGCGAAGCAAATTCCTTTACCTCATCCCAATTTTTATATAAAGCAACTCCTGCAGCAACAAGGGCACCTATCACTGCAATTACAATCCATACCGGTCCCGGAACTGCTGCCAGCGCAGGCAATAACCCACCGCCAAGCTTAGCGACCAGACTGCCGATCCCTGTGACGATCTTGGTACCTCCCGCAAACAGTGTCTTCCCTACGGAAATAACGCCACCTATTCCGCTGACCAGCTTACCTCCCGCCGAAATCAACGTTCCGATTAATGTGACGCCCTTGCCAAATATCGTAAGCACTGGTCCTGCTGCCGCCGCTATCCCGGCAATAGTCAGGATCATTTTCTTGGTTCCGTCGTCCAATCCCGAAATCCATGTGCATAACTTTGAGAGCCATTCCACTCCCTGCTTCAGATACGGCATGATCAATGTGATAAACTGTATTGCCAATGCTTCAAGCTGTGATTTTAACAAAGTTATCTGCCCGCTTAAGTTGTCATTCATGGTGTCAGCCATGTCCTTTGCCGAACCGTTGCAATTACTGATGGCTTCGTTCAGCTTATCAATGTCCTTCGGAGCCGCAGTCATAAGTGCAAGGAACCCGCTCATGGCTTCCCGCCCTACAACTGCCTCCGCATTGGCTGCACGCTCTGATTCAGACATATTGGCAAATGCTTTTCTGCAGTCTTCAAGAATGTCTCCCAGACTCCTCATACTTCCATCTGCCTTTGTCGTCTGGACAGTCATTTCCCCGAATCCTGCTCCGCAAAATATCACTTCACCCTGCAGATTAGATAAAATACTTCTCAGTGATGTTCCTGCCTGTGATGACTTAATGCCGGCATTCGCCATCAATCCGATCGCCTCCGCAGTGTCCTCTGCAGAATATCCAAGTGCTCCCGCTACAGGTGCAACATATTTGAATGTTTCACCCATCATTGACACATTTGTATTTGCATTGCTGCTCGCTGTCGCAAGAATGTCTGCGAAGTGTCCGCTATCGGACGCAGAAAGGCCGAAAGCTGTCAGTGCATCTGTCACAATATCTGAAGTAGTTCCCAGATCTTCCCCAGAAGCCGCCGCCAGATTCATGATCCCTTCCAGACCATTCAGCATATCATCTGTTTTCCATCCCGCCATAGCCATATAGGTCAGGGCTTCCGCTGCTTCCGATGCAGAGAACTTTGTTGTCTCTCCCATCTTTTTGGCCAGATCTTCCAGCTTCTTGAAGTCATCTCCCGTTGCGCCTGAAATTGCGGAAACCTGTGACATCGTTGATTCAAAATCAGCTGCAGTCTTAACCGCCGCCACTCCTAATCCTGCGATCGGCGCCGTTACCCCGATTGTCAGCTTGCTCCCGACACTGGAAATCTTCTCTCCAGCTCTCTGCAGTCCGGTACCCATAGATTCAACCTTAGACAATACACCATCTATTTTTTCACTGAATCCGTCTGCGTCTAATACAATTTTTCCAACCAGTGTGAATAAATCCATAAATCACCTCTTAATACGGTTTGAACCCTGCCAGTATGCTCTCCGCATGTGCAACGGCTTCCTCCGGTGTCGGCTCATTGACCACACTGTCCTGCCCTGCCGGATTACTTTGCGGCGTAGTTTCCGATAAAACTGCTGCCTTCCAGTCTCCAAATGATTTATCTTCCAGCAATGCTGTAGCTAAATAAAGCTGCCATAGTTTATCTTCATTGATCTGTTCGATCATATTGTCGATAAACTCCGGCAGCATTCCATTAATGATCATTGTGTCTAATACTGGAAAAGGATTTGCATATCGTGTTGACAGCAAATCCCAGAATTGAACGATCCCTATTAAATGAACCTTATGGCAGCCTTGATAAAATTTACTATGTTATTCCCTGTAATGACATCGGTGATCATCA
>JAAUYR010000055.1 GCA_014805025.1 Clostridia bacterium
GCTTGCAGACAGGTGCGAGCTGACGAAAGGGTATATTTCGCAGCTGGAAAACGATTTGACCTCCCCCTCGATTTCAACGCTTTGCGATATACTTTCGGCGCTTGGAACCGACCTTTCGGAGTTTTTCCGAAAAGAAGTCGACAGCAAAGTGGTATTTTCCGCAGAGGACTTTATCGAAAAGCAGGACGGCGGAATGCTTTTGAAATGGATTATCCCCAACGCTCAGAAAAACGAAATGGAGCCTGTGCTTGTAGAGCTTTTAGAAGGCGGCTCAACCTCCGTCGATTTTCCGCACGAGGGCGAGGAATTCGGGTACGTTTTAGAGGGTAAAATCTGTATAGAGCTGGGCAAAAACAAGTACCCATGCAAAAAGGGCGAAGCGTTTTATTATACGGCAGATAAAACTCATACTATAAGCAATGCAGGCAAGTCTGCGGCTAAATTTTTGTGGATATCCACACCCCCCAACTTTTAAGGAGTGAATATATGAGCACGAGTGAAAATATAATCGAATTAATCGACGTTAAAAAAGTTTTCGACGACGAAACTATTGCCGTGGACTGCTTTAATTTGCAGGTTAAAAAGGGCGAGTTCGTAACGTTTTTGGGGCCCTCGGGCTGCGGAAAAACCACAACGCTGAGAATGATAGCCGGGTTCGAACTGCCGACCTCCGGTAAAATTTTGTTGAACGGCGAGGATATAAGTAATCTGCCGCCCAACAAGCGACCGGTTAATACCGTGTTTCAGAAGTACGCGCTGTTCCCCCACCTGAACGTTTACGAAAATATTGCGTTCGGGCTGAGGCTTAAAAAGGTTGAAAATACCTATCAGAACAAGGACGGCGCGACCTATACCAAAAAAGAAAAACTCACAAAGTCGGAAATTGATAAAAAAGTTAAAAAGGCGCTTGAAATAGTCGATTTGGAAGGCTTTGAAAAGCGCAGTGTTTCTACGCTTTCCGGCGGTCAGCAACAGCGTATCGCCATTGCAAGGGCTATTGTAAACGAGCCGGAAATTCTATTATTGGACGAACCGCTCGGCGCGCTCGATTTAAAGATGCGCAAGGAAATGCAGATAGAGCTTAAAAAGATGCACAAAAAGCTGGGCATCACATTTATTTACGTTACGCACGACCAGGAAGAAGCGCTGACTATGTCCGATAAAATCGTGGTTATAAACGACGGCGATATTCAGCAGATAGGCACTCCTACCGAAATTTACAACGAGCCTGTAAACACTTTCGTTGCCGACTTTATAGGCGAAAGCAACATATTCAACGGCGCGGTTGTGGGTAAGTTGCAGGTTAAGTTCTGCGGCGCTACGTTCGACTGTCTTGACGACTACGAGATAAACCAGCTTGTGGACGTTGTAGTGCGCCCCGAGGACATAAAAATTTGCAAGCCCGACGAGGGTCAGCTTAAAGGCAAAGTGATATCTTCGGTATTCAAGGGCGTGCACTACGAAATTACCGTTGAACGCGGAAAGTTCGAAATTGTAATTCAAAGCACCGTTACCGCGCCCGTCGGAAGTACTATCGGTATGCGGATAGAGCCGGACGGCATTCACCTTATGGAAAAGGTTTACACCGTCAACAAATACCACGGCGAGATTACAAAGACCAACACCGTTAAATTCGGCGACGGCGAGTTCGAGTGCGACGTAACTAAGCTTTACCCCTCCTCGCACCTGGACGAAGAAGGTTACTTGATAACCGCTACGGGCGAAAAGATAGATTTGACGGGCGTTGAAGTTGACGTTGAAGTCGATACTCACGATATTTCAATGAGCGACGATATGGACGTAGGCGGCGCGTGCGGAAACATAATTTCTATGATTTACAAGGGCGACCACTACCGCTACATTGTTAGAACCGAGGAAAACGAGGAAGATTACGTTTTATCCTGCCCCGATTTATGGAACACGGGCGACTTTGTAAGCATTATTATTCCTAAGGAAAAAATCAAGCTTGCGTTAAAGCAGCCGGGAGAAAGCGAATAAATGAAAAAATTGACTTTCACAAGAAAGCAGCTCGGCATTCCGTACGCGGTCTTTCTGGTCTGCTTTGTTATTGCGCCGCTCGTAGTTATAGTTTACTACGCGTTTACAAACGGTCAGGGGCAGATTTCCTTTAAAAACTTTGTAAACTTTTTTACAAGCACAAACACCCTCGGCACTCTTTTATACAGCTTTGCGCTGGCGATAGTGACATCCTTGGTTTGTCTTGTTATCGCTTACCCCACCGCTTACATTCTGGCAAGGTCGGGGTTTAAGCGCAAGTACGTTTTGCTTTTACTGTTCATTTTGCCGATGTGGATAAACTTTACTTTGAGAATTACCGCTTTAAAGGAAATTTTATCAGTTTTAGAGGGCAATATTTCGGCGTATCCTTTCCTTAACTCGGTTATAGGTATGACGTACGACTTTTTGCCGTTTATGATTTTGCCGCTCTATACCTCGCTTTTAAAGCTCGATAAAAGCCTTTTGGAGGCCGCTTCCGACCTCGGCGCAAATAAGGCAACCGTATTTTTCAGAGTAACTCTTCCGCTTTCCGTACCCGGGATAATTTCGGGTATGACGATGGTGCTGTTGCCCTCTATGACGAACTACGTAGTTTTAGATATGCTGTACAACAGCACGTACATTATGGGCAGCCTTATAGGCAGTTATTTCAGCGCGTACGACTGGCACGGCGGTTCGATGATTTCGCTCGTTCTGCTTGTTATTATTCTTATTGTTACGCTTATAACCAACCGTTTCAGCGATAAGGACACCGCGGGCAACAGGGGGTCGGTATTATGAAAAAGGCTTTAAGAATTGTTTGGCTTGCGCTTATTCTGCTGTTTATTTACGTGCCCATTCTCGTGCTTGCGGTTTACAGCTTTACCGACGCGACTATGGTCGGCGCAGGTATAAGCGGATTTTCGTTTGAAAATTATATTAATCTTTTCAAAAACGAAGAACTGCGCAATATGATTTTGAATACCGTGGTTCTTGCTCTGGTATGCGCGGCGATTTCGACCGTGCTTGCGACTTTCGGCGCGATAGGCGCGTTCTATTCCAAAAAAGTGCCCAAGGCGCTGCTCAATACCGCTAACCAGATTCCCGTTGTAAATGCGGATATTGTTACGGGCTTTTCCATTTGTATTCTTTTAATCGTGCTTATGCGCATAAGCAAGGATACCTATATTCCCCTCGGTATCGGACACGTGGTTTTAACCGCGCCGTTCGTGTACCTTTCCATTCTGCCCAAGTTAAAGCAGATGGACAACAGTCTGTACGAGGCTGCGCTGGATTTGGGCGCGACGAACTCGCAGGCGCTGTTTAAGGTTGTTATTCCGCAGTTGATACCCGGTATTTTATCGGGCTTTATGCTTGCGGTAACGCTGTCCTTAGACGATTATTTTGTTACCACTTACACCAAGCCCTCCACCTTCGACACTATAAGCACTTACGTTGTAAACGCGACCAAGGGCAGCCAGACCGACAAAAAAACCGCGCTTTGGGCGCTTTCTACGCTTATATTTATTATTGTTGTAATAATCGTCGTTTTAATGAACGTTTTACCCGGCAGAAAAAAGGAGGGCAAAAATGAAAAAGTTTAAAAGACTTTCCGCAATTTTTGCCGCAACTCTTTTATCCGGCGCGGCGCTCATACCCCTTGCCGGCTGTGCGGAGAAAACCGATAAAATTGTTCTGCGCGTGTGCAGCTGGGAAGAATATATCGACCTCGGCGACTGGGACGAGGCTATCGAACTTGAAAGCGGACCTATCAAAGGCGTAAACTCTATGGTGGACGACTTTACCGAATGGTTCAACGCAAACCACGATTACGAGGTCAAGGTTGAGTACTCTACCTTCGGCACGAACGAGGATTTATACAACAGGCTGAGCCTGGGCGACGTTTACGATATTGTGTGCCCCTCCGACTATATGCTTATGAAGCTTATTGCCGAGGGCAACTACGTTGATTTTACCGACGGGTTCTGGGCCGACGGCGAAGACAATTATTATGCCAAGAACGTTTCAAGGTATATCGACGGCGACGAAAACAGCATTTTCAACCGTTACGGGTGGCATAATTTGGCGGCCTGTTATATGTGGGGAACGCTCGGGCTTATTTACAACCCCGAAAAATTAAACGATATCGGCGACGTTTCAACCTGGAAAATGCTCTTAAACGAGGACTACAAGCGGCAGGTTACTATTAAAGACAACGTGCGCGACGCATACTTTGCTACTCTCGGGATATTGAACAGCGACGAGTTTTTAAGCGAAAACTTCGATAAAAGCAATTTAAGCGCGCTTATGAACGCAACCGACGATAACACCGTTGCAAGCGCCGAGGATATTTTAAAGAGCATTAAAAACAACGTGTATTCCTTTGAAACCGACAGCGGCAAGGCCGATATGGTAACGGGCAAGGTTATCTGCAACGAGCAATGGTCGGGCGACGCCGTGTATATAATGGACGAAGCCGACGAGGAAGATACCGAGCTTTGGTATTCCGTGCCCGACGAGTGTACGAATATCTGGTTCGACGGCTGGTTGAAGCTTAAAAACGGCGTTGAATGGACGGACGAGCGGCACGAGGCCGCAGAAGCTTTCGTCAACTTTTTATCCAAACCCGAAAACGCGGTAAGGAATATGTATTATATCGGCTATACCTCCGCCATTGCGAGCGACGCGGTATTCGAATACATGGACTGGAACTACGGCGCGGACGAGGATACCGATGAAGTTTACGAATACGATTTAAGTTATTTCTTCGGCGACGGCTACACTATCGAAGCTGATAAGTCCTGCTTCGGGTTCGACGGCGAAAATATTAACCGCGGCAGACAGTTGTTTACTCAATACCCTTCTAAAAACGTTATAGAGCGCAGCGTGGTTATGCTCGATTTCGGCGATAAGCTTTCGGATATAAACCAGATGTGGATTAACGTGCGCTGTCCCGATATTAAAGACTTTTCGCCCGTGACCGTGGGCATTGTTGCTGCGGCTATCGGAGTTATTGCAATTGTGGGCTGCCTGTACGGGTTCAGGTATAAGCTGTTTATTAAAAACAAACCGAAAGACGGATACGTCAGAGTTGAAAAATAAGGGAGACCGCTTTTTAGCGGTCTCCCTTATTGAATTTTTGATAACCCACATACGAAAGAGATTTAGATTATTTGTAGCCTAGTGAATAACTCTGCAAAAGTGTTGATTATTACCTTGTAATATGCTATATTTTTTATAGTAAAATATTAAAAAGGAATAAACATGAAAAATTTACCCGAACAAGAAGAAGTTGAAAAAGTAGGCAATAATATTGTTCATATTATTGCAATCGTTTTTTTGGTGTTATCTATTATTGCGGAAATTGCATCA
>JAAUYR010000056.1 GCA_014805025.1 Clostridia bacterium
AAAGAAAATAGTAGTAATAATAAAAACTATAATCGAGAATATACCGAGAACAATTTTAGTTATAATCATTAAAATTATCGAGTCTGGCGTAAGTGAGAATATAAATCCTGGCAGTTTAAAGGTAAATCCGCCGCAGGTGAAAATATCCTGAACGACGCTGCCCCACATAAACTGACTTATGAAGGTAAACGAGAGTACCGCGCCCAAACCCATAAGAACGAGGTAATATCCGAATTTATCGAAAGAAAAGTAGAGTACAAGGAACAGTATAATGTTTATTGCGGCAAACACAGCGCCGATTATTAACGAAAGATTGCGCGTATATCCGTCGGGACTGTCTTCGAATGAATCCCTTAATTCTTCTATCAAATCGAAAACGGCGTGAGTGCAGCCGAATACGGCGATGGGAATTATTAACAGCAATGCGGCTTTTAATTCTCTGTCGGAAGAGTTGCCCATAAAGCAAAACACGGTAAGTCCTATGTAGCTTGCAACGGCCAAAATAATACAAACCATAAGTTTTACGTCAAATCCGCTTCCGCGTTGAATTTCCGCATAGTGCTCGGCTTTACGCTTTAAAGCTTCCTCTTGCTCGGCTTGTTGCCGTTGCTGTCTTTCTGCGCAGCTCTTGCAAATTATTTTTGGAGAAGAGGAGTATACTTCGTCGTCTTTAAGCATTTTTCCGCATTCGGTACACATTCCTATAACGCCGTCCGATACAGCCTCCGTGCGTGCGGTTTCCTCGCCGTCCTCAAAATAACTTAAAGGCACTTGAAAATACTTTGCAATTTGCGACATTGTGGCAAAATCGGGTTGGGATTCTCCGCGTTCCCATTTCGATACCGCCTGATAAGTTACGTTAAGTACTTTACCGAGTTCTTCCTGGGTAATGCCTTTTGATTTTCTAAGTCTGGAAATTTTTTCACCGTAATCCATATATAAATAACCTCTCTTGTATCAATTTTATTATACCCGAATCGGTTATCGTATTCAAATAATTTGGCTCAACTATCAGTTGAATTTCTGTCTTTATTGTTGAAATACTAAAAAAGTCCTGCGAAATTTACATTTCGCAGGACTTTTAATATTAAGTTTACGCTTTGCCGATACTTCCGAAGATTTCCATCTTTTCCTTAACGGTATCTTTAATAGCCTGGCTACCGGGAGCAAGCAGCTTTCTGGGGTCGAAGCCCTTGCCAACAAGGTCTTTGCCTTCTTCGATATATTTTCTTGTTGCTTCCTGGAATGCGAGCTGGCATTCGGTATTAACGTTAATTTTAGCAACTCCCAAAGAAATTGCCTTTTTAATCATCTCGGTGGGAATACCCGTGCCGCCGTGAAGAACGAGGGGCATTTTGCCGACTTTATCTTTAACTGCTGCAAGCGTTTCAAAGCTGAGGCCGAGCCAGTCGGCAGGGTATTTGCCGTGGATATTTCCGATGCCTGCGGCAAGCATAGTAACGCCGAGGTCTGCAATCTTTTTGCACTCGTCGGGGTCTGCGCATTCGCCTTTACCGATAACGCCGTCTTCCTCGCCGCCGATAGCACCTACTTCGGCTTCAAGGCTCAAACCCTTTTTCTTACAAACGGCAACAAGCTCTTTGGTTTTTGCAACGTTTTCGTCAATGGGGAAGTGCGAACCGTCGAACATAATGGAAGAGAAGCCCGCTTCAATACACTTATAGCAGCCCTCGTAAGTGCCGTGGTCTAAGTGCAGAGCAACGGGAACGGTAATTTTGAGTTCCTCAATCATTGCCTTAACCATAGCGGCAACCGTCTTAAAGCCGGTCATGTATTTACCCGCACCCTCGGAAACGCCGAGAATAACGGGAGATTTAAGCTCCTCGGCAGTCTGCAAAATAGCCTTTGTCCATTCAAGATTATTAATATTGAACTGACCTACGGCGTACTTGCCGTCCCTTGCTTTTTCAAGCATTTCTTTTGCCGAAACCAATGCCATAAAAACCTCCGAAAACATAAATTAATTAATAGTTATAAAATAACCTTATTAATTATAATTCATAACGAATTAATTATCAAGTTATTTTGAAAATTTTTTTAAAATAAGTAATAGTTTCTTTCAAAAGGGTAATATTGGAAAAATTGTTGACTTGGTAAAATTTATTTGTTATAATGGCACTGTTTTTAAACAAACTAAATTTGCAAAATAAAATAAATAGTTCGGAGGAATTAAATTTATGGCAAATGTAAAAGTTGCAATCAACGGTTTCGGTCGTATCGGCCGTCTGGCTTTCAGACAGATGTTCGACGCAGCAGGCTACGAAATAGTAGCTATCAACGATTTGACAAGCCCCAAAATGCTTGCTCATCTGTTGAAGTACGATTCGGCTCAGGGCAGATATAAGTACTGCGATTCCGTTGTAGCGGGCGAAGATTCCATCACCGTAAACGGCAAAACCATCAAAATTTACGCTGAAAAGGACGCTATCAACCTTCCTTGGAAAGCTTTGGACGTAGACGTTGTTTTGGAATGCACCGGTTTCTACTGCTCGAAGGAAAAGGCATCTGCGCACATCAAAGCAGGCGCTAAAAAGTGCGTTATTTCCGCTCCCGCAGGCAACGACCTGCCTACCGTAGTTTACAGCGTAAACGAAAAGACCTTAAAGGCAAGCGACACCGTTATTTCGGCTGCAAGCTGCACGACCAACTGCCTTGCACCCATGGCGGACGTTCTTAACAAACTCTGCAAAATCAAGAAAGGTTATATGACGACCATTCACGCATACACCGGCGACCAGATGGTTCTTGACGGTCCTCACCGCAAGGGCGATTTGAGAAGAGCAAGAGCGGCAGCTTGCAACATCGTTCCCAACTCGACGGGCGCAGCTAAGGCTATCGGTCTTGTAATTCCCGAACTTAACGGCGTTCTTGACGGCTGCGCACAGCGCGTACCCGTACCCACCGGTTCGCTTACCCAGCTTATCGCAGTTTGCGAAGGCGAAGTAGACGGCAAGGCTGTAAACGATGCAATGAAGGCTGCATCTTCCGCATCTTACGGCTATACCGAAGAAGAGCTTGTTTCTTCCGACGTTATCGGTATGACCTACGGCTCGCTGTTCGACGCAACGCAGACCAAGTGCATGCCCCTCGGCGACGGCACAACCCTTGTTAAGGTTGTAAGCTGGTACGATAACGAAAACTCGTACACCTCGCAGATGGTACGCACCATTAAATACTTCGCAGAATTAAAGAAGTAATTTAAAAGATTATTAAAGCCCGACGGCTTGCCGTCGGGCTTTTTCCTAAAAGTATGGAAGTGCAGTTTTATAAACTGAATAAACGCAAGCGTTACCAGGTGGAAGGAACTCGTTTTAAAGTATTCGACGCAGTTCTTATTAGCACGGTTTTAACCTTTTTTCTTGCGGTGGCAATAGCGCTGATAGTTATCAACGCCGACGTCCTATTCCGCGATATTGAAATTACGGTATTTGCCTTTGTATTTGTCGCCATATTATTAATTATAATAGCGGTAGTATGCAGTAAATATTATCCGATTTATAAAAAACGAAAATTTGCGCGCAAAGTCATAAAAAACTGTACCTTGACCGACGGAACGGTAATAGACCTTGTCAAGCAGAAAATGTGGCACACAGGCGTAAATACGGCAAGTAATTATTCGTATTACGCAGTGTATTTAAGATACAGCTTTCACGACCTTGACGGCAATTTGCGCTACGGCGAACTCCGTGGCAATTACGGCGAAGTTCCGTTTTTTACAGGTCAGAACCTTATGGTTGCCTTTAACGGCACGCAAAGCGTAATACTAAGCAAGTTTTCGTTATCCGAGGGCGCGGAGGAGTTCGCTCGTGCCGAAGCCGAAAGGGAGCAACCTGATTTTTCCGGTTTAACGGGTAAACCGATTAAGGTCAAGCAAAAGCCCGTCGCTATTTCGTATTACGGTCAAACGCGCCTTAACCGAATTTTAAGCAGTAACCCACGTTTTACGGAAGGCAGGTATTTTATAAAAAAGAGCACCTACCGATATAACTCGGGCAATAATAAGTTTTACTGTTTTATTGACGCCGAGGGCAAAAAGCACGTAAAGGAGTGCAAGGTTATTGAAAAACTAAAAGACGGAGACCAAGTTGTGGTTGCTTACGGCGGCGGCATTTCCGAAATAATAAAGACGGCGAATTAATCGCCGTCTTATAATTTTAAACGTTAAAGCGGAAGAGAACCACGTCACCGTCTTTTATGACGTATTCCTTGCCTTCCGAGCGCACTTTGCCTTTTTCGCGCGCGCCTACAAGTCCGCCGCACTCCAAAAGCGTTTCCCATTCAACGACTTCCGCGCGGATAAATCCTTTTTCAAAATCGCTGTGAATTTTACCGGCCGCCTGCGGAGCTTTCGTGCCCTTTACGATTGTCCAGGCTCGGGTTTCTTTTTCACCTGCGGTGAGGTAGGATATAAGCCCCAAAAGCGCGTAACTCTTTTTAATAAGCCTGTTTAAACCGCTTTCTTCAAGCCCCAGCTCTTCCAAAAACATTGCGCAGTCCTCGGGCGGCATTTTGGAAAGTTCTTCCTCGGTCTTTGCGCAAATAACCAGAACCTCGCTGCCCTCTTTGGCGGCGTAAGCCTTTACTTTAACGACCTTTTCAATTTCGTCCTCGGGCTTGCCCATATCGAATTCCGAAATATTCGCGGCGTAAATAACGGGCTTAGCCGTTAAAAGGAACAGGTTATCAAGGAGCGGCTTTTCCTCGTCCGAGCAATTAAAGAGCCTTGCAGGCTTTTCCTCGCTCAAAAACTTTTCAAGTCTTTCCAAAAACGCGAACTCTGCCGCGGCTTCCTTGTTAGAGCCGCCCCTTGCAACGTTGCGTATTCTGTCCGCGCGCTTCTGCACGGCCTCGATATCGGAGAGTATAAGCTCTAAGGTTATCGTCTGAATATCGGCTATGGGGTCAATAACTCCGCCAACGTGAGTAATGTTCTCGTCCTCGAAACACCTCACAACGTGAACTATTGCGTCGCATTCGCGCACGTGCGATAAAAACTTATTGCCCAGACCTTCGCCCTTGGAAGCGCCCTTTACAAGTCCGGCAATATCAACGAACTCAACGATAGCCGGGGTAACTTTTTTACTGTCGTATAGAGCTGCAAGCTTGTCCAGCCTTTCGTCGGGCACGGCAACTACGCCTACGTTCGGTTCGATAGTGCAAAAAGGATAATTAGCCGCCTCGGCGCCTGCGTGCGTTATAGCGTTAAACAAAGTCGATTTTCCCACGTTGGGAAGTCCGACAACACCTAATTTCATATTTAACTCCAAATGGTTAATTTTAATTCAATTATAATATAATAGTCCAAAAAAATCAAAACGAATGTGCGGTAAAGTTGCCAAATTTTTACTTATATGCTAAAATAAATTCAAAATAAAGGGTACGAATATGGACTACAAACAGCATATTGCAGATAATTTAAAAATCGATGGAGTAGCAACCGACGAAATTTATTCGCTTTTGGCGCTTCCTCCCAATTCCGAAATGGGCGATTACGCGCTTCCGTGCTTCAAGTTTGCAAAAGTTTTAAGGAAAAGCCCCGTAGCAATAGCCGAAGAGCTTAAAACCGCATACAAGTGCGATAGCGTTATAAGCGAAGTATCAGCTGTAAACGGCTATCTCAACTTTAAGGTGAATAAAAGCGGACTTGCGCAAAGCGTTTTAAAAGATATAGAGGCGGCCGGCGAGCGTTACGGCGCTTCAACCGACGGCACCGATAAAACGATTATCGTCGAGTATTCGTCGGTAAACATTGCAAAGCCCTTCCATATCGGTCATCTTTCTACTACGGTAATAGGCGGCGCGCTGTATAAAATATTCAAATTTTTGGGTTATAACGTCGTCGGTATCAACCACCTCGGCGATTACGGCACTCAGTTCGGCAAGCTCATCTGCGCATATAAGCACTGGGGCGATAAAAAGGCGGTAGAAAAGGGCGGCATACACGCCATAAACGATTTGTACGT
>JAAUYR010000057.1 GCA_014805025.1 Clostridia bacterium
CGCTTTATGTCGGCAATGGAAACCGCGCTGGAAAGCGGAGTTATTTTGCCGCGCTTTTTAGCGGCTTTGTTATCGATATTTTTGATTATATTGAAATTGACCTTTTCAATATCGTTTAAAAGCTGAGCGCGCTCGATTTCGGAAAGCTCGTCATAGTACTTTAAAAGCTGCCCCTGTCCGCGCTCTTTAAGATATATTTTTGCCCTTTCGTAAGTCATATTATTCATACGCGTTATCAGCTCCGAATGAACGCAGCTAAACGCGTCTATTTCCTTTAAATTAATACTATTATTATATAGTATTGTGAAAACTAAGTCAATATTTTTATGAAATTTGCGCGAATGTATTGAAAATTGCAATAAAATACTGTATAATATAACTGTATTGGAGGGAAAAAATGTATTGTACGGAATGCGGAGAAAAATTAACGTTAATGTTCGCAAGCGGCGAAGGACTTGTACCCTACTGCAAAAACTGCGGTAAATTCCGTTTTGCGCAGTTCCCCACTGCCGTGAGTATGGTGGTGACAAACCGCGCCAAAGACAGAATTCTGCTTGCTAAGCACGTAGACCAGGACGATTATATTCTGTTTGCCGGATATATCAAAAAGGGCGAAACCGCAGAAAAAGCGGTTACCCGCGAATTTAAAGAGGAAACAAAGCTTAACACGGTTAAGTATAAATATATGTCCTCTCGCTATCACGAGCCGAAAAGCGTTTTAATGCTCAACTTTTTGATGGTTGCCGAGGACGGCGAGCCCGTTCTGGACGAAAACGAAATTGAGGAAGTTAAATGGTTCACCTTTGACGAAGCTCTCGAAGCCGTCAGAAAGGACTCCACTGCCGAAGCGTTTCTGAAAAGCGCCATTTCTGAAATTAAAAAGATTTAAAGGAGAACATAAATTATGAATTTACTTGCATTATCGACCGGCGCACTCGTCGGCATAATCGTCGGGTGCGTACTTGTAGGACTGCTGATTATTTTCGGCATCTGGTACGCAGCTACCTACAACTCGCTTATAAGACTTAAAAATATGTGCGAGGACGCGTTTTCGACCATAGATATTTATCTTAAAAAGCGTTACGACCTTATTCCCAACCTCGTTGAAACGGTTAAAGGCTACGCCGCGCACGAAAAAGAGACCTTTTTAAAGGTTACCGAGGCGCGCACCAAGGTTGCAAGCGCCGTGACCCCCGAGGAAAAAGCTATTGCCGACGGAGCAATGACCCAGGCAATGCGCAACTTCAATATGGTTATGGAGCAGTACCCCGAGCTGAAAGCCAACGCCAACTTCCTTGATTTACAGGCTCAGCTTAAATCTATCGAGAACGAGCTGTCGCAGGCAAGAAAGTACTACAACGCTTGCGCGCGCGAGCTGAACGTTAAGCGTTCGAGCTTCCCCGCGTTTATCGTTGCAAACCGTATGAAGCTTGAAAAACAGCCCTTCTTCACGGTTGATTCTCCCGAAGAAAGACAGAACGTTAAAGTTCAGTTTTAAGTTTTTAAAGCCCCTTTCAAAAGGGGCTTTTTAAGAGGATAATATGAAAAAAATCAAAGCGCCTTTTATATGCCTAATTGCGCTGTTTGCGGCGGTTATTGCCGCGGTTTTGTGCGGCATAGGCGGCGGAATTACGGCAAGCGCCGCAACCGACCCAGATTACCTGTTCGAGGTTAAAAAATACGACGTAACCTACGATATCCAAAGCAACTGCGCCATCTCCGTTACCGAGGATATAACCGTAAGCTACAAGGGCCGTTTAAGCACGGGCTTTTTAAGGGATATTCCGGCAAACGGCGGCGTTCAGATACGGAACGTCTACGTTCAGAAATTCGGCGAGAAAAACAGGCTTGAAGCTGTTTACTTCGACGTTATGTACGAAGATATCAACTACGTTACCGTGGACATAGGCGACAGCCGCTACAAGGTAGGCAAAAGCGAAAGCTACCGTATAACTTACGACTACAATATCTCAAGCTCTGTCGTTAAAGACGGAATGCTGCCCTTAAACCCCATAGGTTTCGGTTGGGAGTGCGATTTGTACGACTGCAACGTCACTCTTATTCTTCCCGACGGATATAAAAGCGCAACGTGCTACAAGGGCTTGGTCGGCTCTACGAAAAAATGTGATTTTGAGGAAAGCGTCGTAGACGGCAGAACGGTTTTAACCGCTTATACCGAACACCTCAAAGACTGCGAGGGCATAACCTTTAATATAAATTTCGAAGACGGCGCGATTTCGTCGTACTTTGACTTTACCCCCTACTGGTTCGTGCTTGCCGCGGTGGCGGTTTTGGTTATACTCGTTGTTGTAAAGTTTTTGGGCTTCAATAAATCAACGCTGACTCCGGTTGTGAACTTCGAAGCTCCGGAAAATATCGACCCTCTTATGATGGGCAAGCTCATAGACAACAGAGTCGATAAAGAGGATATAACCTCTATGATTTATTACTTTGCCGACAAGGGGTACCTTAAAATCAACCTTGACGACAATGCAGACCCTACTCTTATCCGCATTATTCAGACCTTGCCGGAGGAAGCGCCCGAGTACGAAAAGGTGATGTTCTACAACCTGTTCCGAGACGGCGAAACGGTTAAGCCCAGTCAGCTTGCCAACAGATTTTACCGCACGGTCGATAAAGTTACCTCTATCGTCAATTCACAAACCAAGGGGCTTTATACAAGCGTGAGTATGACGATATCGGTTATATTTGCGTTAATCGGAGGGCTGCTGCTGAGCGCCGCGCCCGTAGTGCTCGCGTTTTTGGGAATTTCGCATAAGCTTTTAATGTTTGCGCCGTTCCTTGCGCTTGTGCCTGCGTTCTTTGTGTACGTTATTTGTCAGTCAACGGTATATAACAAGCTGAAATTCACTAAAAAGAATAAGCTTATATTATGGCTCGTCGTTGCCGTGCTGTGCATAATTTTAACCGTTTGCTACGTATTTTTCGTACCGACTTCAATTTTGGGATACCTGCCCAAAGCGCTTTTGTGCGTTGTATGCTCGGCGATTATAGTACTTTCGGTTTCGGTGATAACGAGAACGGACGATTACACCGAAAAGCTAAACCAGATAATAGGTTTCAAACAGTTTATTCTGCTTGCCGAAAAGGATAAGCTTGAAGCTATGCTTGAAGACGACCCTCAGTTCTACTACCACGTTCTGCCGTACGCGCAGGTTTTGGGCGTTTCGGATAAGTGGGAAGAAAAGTTCAGAGATTTAACGGTTGAACCGCCGCAGTGGGCTACCACTTCCATGCTGGATACCGTTATACAGTTCCACGTTTTGAACAACATAATAAGACGGTCTACCGTTAAAATGACTAACGGGCTTGTTTCCCGTCCCTCGTCGTCGGGCATAAACGGCGGCGGTCGCGGCATCGGCGGAGGGTTCTCCGGCGGCGGCTTCGGCGGTGGCGGAGGCCGAGGAAGATAAACTAAAAACGGCGCGGACATTTCGTCCGCGCCGTTTATTATTCGGCTTCAACCGTAACTTTTATTTTTGCAGATATACCTTCCATAAGTTTCAAATCCACGTCGTACACGCCTACCGTTTTAATCGGCTGAGTAAGTACGACTTTCTTTTTATCAACCTTGTACCCTGCCGCCTGCAATGCGTCGGCTATATTTGCGCCCGTTACCGAGCCGAATACCTTTCCGCCCTGACCGGCCTTAATTTTAACGGTAAAGTTCTTGCCGCTTATTTCGGCAGCAAGCGCTTTGGTTGCCTTGACCTCTTCCGCGTGATGGAAGTCCGCCGCAGCTTTCTTCTGGTTGATATCGTTTATCTTCGTGGCGGTTGCTACCTCCGCCATGCCTTTCTTAATTAAAAAGTTGCGAGCGTAACCTTCGTTTACTTCCACAACCTCACCCTTTTTGCCCTGGCCCTTTACGTCCTGCAATAAAACTACTTTCATAAAAGTTCCTACCGTGATTTTTATAATTATTTTATAACTTAGCCGCCGTTTTGTCAACAGCTTTGTATATTTCAAGGGTTTTTGCGCAAAATTACTTTCGGAGGGTATTATATGCAAAACGTTAATAACGATATAGCTTGCGACGTTTCAACCTGCAAGTATAATCACGCAGGCTGCAACTGCACGCTTGACCATATTAAGGTCGGTTGCTCGTGCAGTCAGGTAGATTGCACTTGCTGCGAAAGCTATTCCGAAAAAGTTTAAAGGGCGGAAAAACCCGTTAATACTCCGGGCGCGCGGAAAAAGAAACTTTTCCGCGCGCTCTTTTTTTATTTATTGAAGTTGTCCTTTAACGATACTATTTCCGAAAGCACAAGGCCGCCCTCGGTGCACTTTTTATAGTAGCCCGTGCGCATAAGCTGGAACGCTTTGCCCTCTTCGCTCTCTGCAAGATACGGTTCGGCCTTGCCGTTAAACTTTTTCTCGCTGTCGTAATTGAGGCGCTCGGCGTAGTCCTGGTCGGGGTATTCCTCGTCCTTTAAAAGCGGTTCGTACTGTCTGAACTCCGCGTCCACGCCGTACTTTGCGTCAACCCACTGAATAACGCCCTTTGCCTTGATATCGGTCGGAGCGTTGCTTCCGCTGCGCGTTTCGGGGAAATAGGTACAGAGAATTTCCTGAACTTCGCCGTTCTTATTAAGCTTAACGTCGTCACAACGCACAATATACGCGCCCTTTAAACGAACGTTGCCGCCCTTTTGAAGTCTTTTATACTTGGGCGGAGGGTTCAAAGAAAAGTCGTCCCTGTCTATATACACGCTGCCCGTAAACTTAATGTTACGCGTGCCGCCGTCCTCTTTGGTCGGGTTTATATCGAATGCAAGCTCTTCCTCGCCCGTATAGTTTGTAATTGTAAGCTTTACGGGGTTTAAAACCGCCATTGCGCGTTCGGCGCTCGCGTTCAGCTCGTCGCGTATGCAGCTGTCAAGCTGAGCTTGGCTTACCACCGAATAAGCCTTTGCAACCCCGACGTCGGCGCAGAATTTTTTAAGCGCCTCGGGCGGAACTCCGCGGTTTTTAATTCCGGCTATCGTCGGCATTCTCGGGTCGTCCCAGCCGCGAACGACGCCCTCGTCCACAAGCTTTTTAAGGTAGCGCTTGGACATAAGCGTGTTGGAAATATTCAGCCTGGCAAACTCTATCTGACGGGGCAGCGGCGCGGGGAAGCCTGCTTTTTCAACAAACCAGTTGTAAAGCGGTCTGTGATTTTCGAATTCAAGCGAGCAAAGCGAGTGAGTTACACCCTCTATTGCGTCGGAAACGGGGTGCGCAAAGTCGTACATAGGATAAATGCACCACTTGTCGCCCGTGCGGTAGTGTGTGACGTGCGCAATTCTGTAAATTACCGGGTCGCGCATATTCAGGTTGGGCGAAGCCATATCAATTTTGGCGCGCAGAACCTTTGCGCCGTCGGGGTACTTGCCGGCCTTCATCTCGCGGAAAAGCTTTAAGTTTTCTTTGACGCTCCGCTCTCTGTAAGGCGAGGGCGTGCCTGCCTCGGTAAGCGTTCCGCGCGTTGCAGTGATTTCCGCCGCCGACAAATCGCAGACGTAAGCCACTCCGTCCTTTATATACTTTTCGGCAATTTCGTAAAGCTTATCGTAGTAGTCGGAGGCAAAAACCAGCTTATCATACTCGAACCCGAGCCACTTTATCGCGTCCACTATGGAATTAACGTACTCGTAGTCTTCCTTGGCAGGGTTGGTATCGTCCATTCTCAGGTTGAGTTTTGCGCCGTACTTTTCCTTAACGCCGAAGTTTATGCACATCGCCTTTACGTGTCCTATGTGCGGATAACCGTTCGGCTCGGGCGGAAAGCGGACTTGCAGCTTATTGCAGACAGGCTCGAACTTGCCTGCTTCCAGCTCCTCGTTAATTATTTGTTCTATAAAGTTAGTAGCTTCGGGAAGCTCCATACAAACTCCTATTATATCCTTAAAACCAAAATTGCAGAGATGCGAGCAAGACGAGGCGAACGCGGCTTTACAAGGGGAGTTTACTTTGGCGTAAATGACCCACAGTAAAACGCAAGTTCAACAAAGTATTGCGAAGCATATATGCAATTTTTAAGAAAGTCCTACAATTTTGCCGTTCTCGTCAATATCGATGTGCTCCGCGCAAGGCACTTTGGAAAGCCCCGGCATAAGCATAATTTCTCCGGCAACGGCAACTATAAAGCCTGCGCCGCCCTTGTAAATTATATCGCGAACGTAAATTTTAAATCCCTTGGGTGCGGCAAGCTTTTTAGCGTCGTCGGAAAGCGAGTACTGCGTTTTCGCAATTATAACGGGCAGACCCTTTACGCCCTTGCTTTCGATATTCTTGATTTTTGCAAGCGCCTCGGCGGAGAACTCCGCGCCGTCGCCGCCGTATATATTTTTTACTATATCCTCTATTTTCTTAACGATTTTATCGTTCAAATCGTACGAATAATGAAGTTTCGAGGGTTTATCGCACTCGGCTATTACGGCCTTGGCAAGCTCCACGCCGCCTTCGCCGCCCTTCAAGAACACGTCGGTAAACACGGCTTTCGCTCCGTGAGCGGCACAGCTTGAAAGCACTTCGTTTATCTCCGCCTCGGTATCGGTTGCAAATCTGTTCATAGCAACAACTACCGGCTTTTTATAGACGTTTTTCATATTCTCGACGTGCTTCAACAGGTTGGGAAGTCCGGCCTTTAACGCAGTAAGATTTTCTTCCGAAAGGTTGGTCTTGTCCGCGCCGCCGTGAAGCTTCAACGCCTTAACGGTTGCAACTACCACTACGCAGTTGGGCTCGATACCGGCAATTCTGCACTTTGCGTCAAGGAATTTTTCCGCGCCGAGGTCTGCGCCGAAGCCTGCTTCGGTTACGGTGTAGTCGGAAAGCGTCATTGCGGTATACGTTGCGCGTACAGAGTTACAGCCGTGCGCAATGTTTGCGAAAGGGCCGCCGTGAACGATTGCCGGCGTTCCCTCCAATGTCTGAACAAGGTTGGGTTTTATTGCGTCCTTTAAAAGCGTGGTCATTGCGCCGTCCGCATTGAGCTGGCGCGCGCGCACGAATCCGCCGTTTTCGTCAACGCCGACGATTATATCGCCTATGCGTTTCTTTAAATCTTTGAGGTCGGTCGCAAGGCACAAAATTGCCATAACCTCGCTTGCGGCGGTTATCTCGAAGCCCTCTTCTCTGTCGTAGCTCTGGCAGCCCTTCATATTGCCCGCCGAGCTGTGCAGGGTTATGCTGCGCAGCGCTCTGTCGTTCATATCCATACAGCGGCGGAAATAAACTTCCTTTATTTTAAGCTCGTTGCCGCGCAGAATGTGGTTGTCTATCATTGCGCACAAAAGGTTGTTTGCCGCGGTTATTGCGTGCAAATCGCCCGTGAAATGCAAATTAATGTCCGCCATGGGCACAACCTGAGCGTATCCGCCGCCGGCCGCGCCGCCTTTAATTCCGAACACGGGGCCTAAGGAAGGCTCTCTGAGCGCAAGGCAGACCTTTTTATTCAGCTTCTGAATACCGTCGGCAAGGCCTATTGATACGGTTGTTTTGCCCTCGCCGCTGGCTGTGGGGTTGATGGCCGTAACCAATATCAGTTTCGATTTGGGGTTTACCTTTTGCAGGTTGATTTTAGCCTTATACTTACCGTATAACTCTAAATCGTCTTCGCTAAGACCCAACTTTTCGGCGATTTCCCGAATATCGCGCATTTTACAACTTTCGGCAATTTCGATGTCAGAAAGCATTGTTTACCACCTTTGTATTTATTTTTTATTATTGTATCATAACGCGCAAAAATTGTATATCTTTTAAAACGCTTTTTTTAAATTTTTTGAGTCGGTTATTTACTTGACTTGAAAGCCGCGGTAAATTAAAATTAATGACAAAGGAGAAATTATGGCTGATAATAAACTGACAATGGAAAAAATAGTAAATCTTTGCAAAAACCGCGGCTTCGTTTATCCCGGCAGCGATATTTACGGCGGCTTTGCAAACACCTGGGACTTCGGGCCCGTGGGCGTTGAGCTTAAAAACAACGTTAAACGCTCCTGGTGGAAAAGATTTGTTCAGGAAAGCCCTTCAACCTACGGCGTTGACGCGGCTATACTTATGAATCCGCGCGTTTGGGAAGCAAGCGGTCACGTTGCAAGCTTCGGCGACCCCAAAATGGACTGCAAAAACTGCAAACAGCGCTTCCGTGCGGATACTTTAATTGAACAGCACTCCAAGGGCGCGGTTGCCGCAGAGGCAATGACAAACGAGGAAATGGAAAAATATATCGAGGAGCACGACGTAAAGTGCCCCCACTGCGGAGTGAGAAGCTGGACGCCTATCCGCAAGTTCAACCCTATGTTCATAACCTCGCGCGGAACTTTGGAAGCGGACTCCGACAAGGTTTATTTGAGGCCGGAAACCTGCCAGGGCGAGTACGTAAACTTCCTTAACGTGCAGAGAACGGCGCGCGCCAAAGTGCCCTTTGCAATTGCACAGATAGGTAAATCTTTCAGAAACGAGATTACCCCCGGCAACTTCCTTTTCAGAACGGTCGAGTTCGAGCAAATGGAACTGCAAATGTTCTGCAAAGAAGACACCTCTATGGACTTTTACGCTGATTATAAAAATAAGGCTTGGGCGTACGTTACCGACCTCGGCCTTAAAGCGGAAAACCTCAGATTCCACGACCACGACAAGCTTGCGCACTACGCAAAGGCAGCGTGCGATATTCAGTACAACTTCCCTATGGGCTGGCAGGAGCTGAACGGTATTCACCACCGCGGCACCTGGGATTTGAGCCGCCATCAGGAGTATTCCGGCAAGGCAATGACGTATATCGACCCGTTCACGGGCGAAAAGTTCCTGCCTAACGTTATAGAGTACTCTATCGGCGCGGACAGACTTACGCTTGCGCTTTTATGCGCCGCTTACGAAGAACAGGCTTTGGAGGGCGGCGACACGCGCGTGGTTATGCACTTCCACCCGGCTATTGCGCCCTATAAGGTTGCGGTGCTTCCCCTTCAAAAGCAGCTTTCGGAAAAGGCCAAAGAGGTTTACGCAAAGCTTTCAAAGTACTTTATGTGCGACTACGACGAAACCGGTTCTATCGGCAAGCGTTACCGCCGTCAGGACGAGATAGGCACTCCCTACTGCGTTACCGTTGACTTCGATACATTAGAAAACGATACAGTAACCGTCCGCGACCGCGACAGCATGGAACAGATACGCTTGAAAATTTCCGAACTTAAAGACTATATAGCAAAAAGTCTTGAATTTTAATTTATAGTAAAAGCCTCCCCGACCGTTTTGGGTCGGGGAGGCTTTTTTATTTATCCCAATAAATATTTATTAAAATAAAGAACACCTACTACAATTAAAATTGTAACTATTACTCCTATAATAAACGAAC
>JAAUYR010000058.1 GCA_014805025.1 Clostridia bacterium
CGCCGAGGTCAAAACTCTTCGTGCCGAAAAAGCTTATTGTGTAGGAATAGGTGAAAGCGTTATTTGCGCCCCAGTCCTTATTCAAAAGAATACCGAGAGCTCTGGGAAGCTGAACGACCATTATGCTGCCGGCGCCCGAAGCTTGTGTACTGTTGCCGAGGGGCAGAACCAGACCCAGAATAAGGCAAATAAGTGCGATGGCGTAAGTAACCAGCGCAATAATCTTCTTATTGTTGGGCTTTACTTTATTTTTTCCCATTTTTGCAAATCTCCAATAAAATGAATTTATTTATAACGCCTTTTCGGCGGATAAACGCATAGCGTATTTCAAGGATAGTACTGCTTGTACACTGCTTATTTTATATCAAATAACAGGTATTGTCAAGAATAAAATATAAATTTTTGTCTTAAAATGCGGTTTTTTTATTGTTTGTCGCGCATAATTTTCTAAAACTTAGGCATATAAGGGGGTGTAACCCTTACTAAATTCAAACTGAGTTTGCGCATTTCGGGCCGAATTAATACCCGTTTACGAGTATATAATAAAAATGAATTGCAAAAATTATGCCGTATTGCTATAATAATTGCCGGAGGTCGGCGGTATGGGCGATATGTTAAAAAGCGATAGAGTGCCTGATATGTCAAAGTTAAGCGTTGCGGACGCAAAGCTTATTGCGCTTTCCGAGCTTGTGAAAAGTCTTGATAAATCCGAGCGCGAAAAGCTTTTGTCGGGCTACGACTTAAAGAGGTTTGCAAAAATTTTCGAGGACGCGAGTATGATGCTTACCATTGATACTTTCCTGGACAGCGGTATGAACGTTTCGGAAACGGCGCGCAAGCTGTATATGCACCGCAACACGCTTATGTACAGACTGGCTTCCGTACGGCGCAAAACGGGGCTTGATATACGCAACTTCGATATGGCGGTAACTTTTAAACTTTTACATTCTTTATATATGATTAAATAGGGGGCCAAGTTGAAAAATTCTTCTTCCGTATTAAAAAAAGTAATTGCGGTCGTTGTCGCGGTAATCATAGCCGGAGTGGCCTTTGCGGCAGGTTATCTTACGCGCGGACTTTTAAACGGCGGTAACGTAAATTCCTACAAATGGGTAATGGATACTATCGGTAAATACTATATGGGCGAATTCGACGAGGATGAGGCCAAGGACGCCTCGCTTAAATCCATAGCCGGGCTTTTAGACCCGTATTCGGAGTATTATACCAAAGAGGAATACAAGCAGGTTCAGGACGATAACTCCGGCTCGAAAAGCGGCATAGGAATAACCTATAACTTTTTGGAGGGCAAGGGCGCGCTCATTATTACCGTTATGGGCAACTCGCCGGCATACAAATCGGGCTTGCGCTCGGGCGATTTACTGACGGGCGGAAGCAGTGACGGCAGCGAAGTTAAATTTAATACCGCATCCGATTTTAACTCGTTTATCGACGGTTTTAATACGGGTGAACGGTTTACGCTTAAATCGGAAGAGAATACTTTTGAGCTTGCAAAAGAACATTATACCGCAAGCTATACGTTTATGGCTACGCGCAATACGTGCTGGGAGTTTACAAGCTCGGAGGACGGCGGTCTGGGGCTTGTGCCCGGTAAGGACGTAAAAAGCTATCTGCCCGAGGGCACGGCCTATTTAAAGCTCACGCAGTTTTACGGCACTGCCGGAGCGGAGTTCGGCAAGCTGATTGAAAAATTCAATGCGGAAAGCTGTACCTCGCTTATTCTTGACCTGCGCAACAACGGCGGCGGATACGTTTCCGTTATGCAGGATATTGCGGGTTACTTTACCTCGGCGATAAGCGATAAAAAGAGCGTTGCTATGACCGCCAAGTACAAAGACGGCAGAGAAAGCGTTGATTACTGCGAAAAACATTCGGGCAACCAGCTCGTGCCCGAGGGTACGGAAATTTACGTGCTTGCAAACTCGGGCACGGCAAGCGCTTCCGAGGCGCTTATAGGCGTTTTGGTCAGCTACGGCCTGTTGAAATACGAAAATATATTTTTATCGGACTTTTCCGAGGAATATTTAAAGTATATGGGCGAGGGCGCAAAAACCAAGCGCTCGTACGGCAAGGGCATAATGCAGTCGACCTTTACCAACTTTTTCACGGGCGAGGCGCTTAAACTGACTACCGCTAAAATTTACTGGCCAAACGGCAAGTGCATTCACGACGTGGGGCTTACCGAAGCCGACGGTTGCAGGCTTGCCCCGGCACAGTGGGCGGCGACAAAGGGAGACGAGGAACTTAAATACGTTGTAAGTCAATTATAATTAAAGCGGCGCGAGCAAAATTGCTCGCGCCGCTTACCTTATACCGGGTTTTTAACGTTTTTGATGCGCCGCGCGGAGAATATAACGCAAACCAAAAATCCGCCGTCCGCACGGGTTACTTCAAGCCCGAGTTCACCGTCGCATTCGAAGTATTCGTCGCAGACCCGTTTTAAATCCTTTAAAAACATACCGCGCTCGAACTCCGACATATCCTCTCTGTCCAGAGCTATTAAAGTGTTTACACCGTTCATATCTTTTCCCTCATCTTTCTTTTAAAGTATCCGCTCATACCGGCGTAGCCTTTGAGAACGTTGCAAAAGCTTTCCTTTTTGCCCGTAACGGTCTGGGCGGCAATTCCGAACGCCTTTAAGGTGCTTTGCCGCCATTTGCCGGCGCAAAGCGTTAAATCTTCCGGGATAACGGCTTTAAGCGGAGTATGCAAAACGGTTGCAATTTCCTGCGCGGTCATAATGTCGCCGCTCAAAATCTGTCCGCCGTTTATTTTGTTTACCACAAGCCCGATATCCTTTATTCCGCCGTCGGCAAGCGCCGAACGGCAGCAGTCTGCGCTCTTTACCGAGGGCAGGAACGGCTCGGTAACGATAAACGCGCTGTCGCAGACCTCTATCGCGATTTTATCTAAAAGTATATAATCGAACAGTCCGTCAACGTCGGTTACGGCCTTTGCCGCGGCCGATAAATCTTTTAAGTTCAGCGACGGCATAAAGCAGAGGTTGCCCGTCTTTGGGTGGGTAAGTATGGTCTGTTTTGCTCTGCACGCGCCGCGCTCGTAGTCCGCAAGCGTGTAAACCTGCATATTTCTGAGGTTTGCTATAAGCATAGCGTTTCCGCTTTTGGTGTCTCCGTCAACAATAAGAGTGCGTTCGCCCGATTCGGCAAGCGCAAGCCCCAGGCCTATGCAGCAGGTAGTAACGCCCGTGCCGCCCTTGAAGCTCGTCATATAAATTTTTTTAGCCATACTGCAATTATAAACGCGCGCGGTAAGTAAAATTTGCTGTTTTTTTGTGTAAAAATATATAATTTCAGCGTAAATCATACCCCGAGGTAAGGGCGCATAAAATACTGTATGAAACTTCTGGAACAGATTTTGGGCGAGATGGGCGCGGATACGTTGAAGTCGTTTACCGTCGTCCCGTTTTTCGGCGGTTACTTTCGGAGCGTAAAGTCGATAAAGGAATTCAGCGACAGTCAAATCGTACTTGTTTTAAAGCGCGAGGTCATAACTGTCGGCGGAGAAAAACTCGAAGTGGGCAAGTACTTCGAGGAGGATATTTTTATCAAGGGCGATATAAGGGAAATAAAAATTGAAAAGTAAACTTTGCAGACTTTCGATAGTCTCCACGGCGGAGGCGGCGCTGAGAAAACTCAAAAAGGACAATATTGCCGTATACGATTGCATAAAGGACGGCGCTTTTTTCGTTTTTTCGGTAAAAGATAAAGACGTAAAAAAAGTTTTTGCAATTTTCTCAAAGCCGTGTTATAATATAAAGGTAATAAAAAAAAGCAGGGAAACGAGAACTCTGAACACGCTGCTTCTGCGCGCAGGGCTTATAGTCGGCGCGGCGGCGTTTATTGCGGTTGCGCTGATATCCAACGCGTTCATGCTTAAAATAGAGGTCAGCGGCAGCGGCAGTTATCTGCAAAGCGAGGTTCTGCGCATTGCCGAGGACGAGGGCGCAGGCAGGTTCAAACCGTTTTCGGCGTTTAACCGCTCGGTTGCAACGGGTAAGATACTTGCGTTGCCCGAGGTAACCTTCTGCAATATAGAAAAGCGCGGCAGCGTGCTTATAATTGACGTTCAGGTCGACGACGAGCACTTTGACAGCGCTTCCAAAAAACCGCTCGTTTCCGACGCGGACGGGGTCGTGCGGAACATTGTTGCCGTGTGCGGCACGGCGGCGGTGAACGTCGGCGACAGCGTTAAAAAGGGCGATACGCTGATTTACGCGTATACGCTTGCGGGCGAAAACACGATAGAATGTCTTGCGGCAGGCTACGCCGAAATAGAGTGCAGAAAACAAAGTGAGTACTTCGCGGCCGAGGAAAGCGAACAGAATTTGAAGAACGCTTTATCCTCGCTGCTTCTGGAAAGCGAAAACATAACTTCGCAAAGTTACAAGGTCGTGCCTGCGGACGGCGGAATAAAGTACGTTATAGATTTCACGTATTTGCATAAATTAAGTATAAATTTAACTTAAAGATATGGATAAAAGTATAAGAAAGATAAACGCGCAAAGCTCGGACAAACTCCAAAAGGTTTTGGGCACGTTCGACGAAAACCTGAACGTGATAATGCGCGAGCTCGGCGTTAATATGCGCGTGGACGGCTTAAACGTAATAGTAGACGGCGCAGAGGACAAGGTGTTGCAGGCGGCTTCGGTCGTGGAAAACCTGTTGGTGCTTGCCGACGATAAAGAGGCGATAGACAGGGGCAGGGTTCGCTACTGCATAGAGCTTGCCAAGGAAGGCAAGGCAAGCGATATTCAGAAGCTGACTTCGGGCACGGTTGCCATAACCTCGCGCGGAAAGCCCATAAAGTGCAAGACCGTCGGTCAGAAAAAGTACGTTGACTGTATAAAGAAGGACAACGTCGTTTTCGGCATAGGCCCTGCCGGCACGGGTAAAACCTACCTTGCCGTGTGTATGGCTGTGCAGGCGTACAAGCAAAAGCAGGTCGATAAAATTATTCTTACCCGTCCGGCGGTAGAAGCCGGCGAAAAGCTCGGCTTTCTGCCCGGAGATTTGCAGACCAAGGTCGACCCGTATTTACGGCCGTTGTACGACGCGTTGCAGGAAATGCTCGGGCTGGAAACCTACGCAAAATTGATGGAGCGCGGCTATATAGAAATTGCTCCGCTTGCGTACATGCGCGGCAGAACGCTTTCCAACGCGTTCGTAATTTTAGACGAGGCGCAGAACGCCACGCGCGAGCAGATGAAGATGTTTTTGACGCGCCTCGGCGACGGCAGTAAAATGGTGGTAACCGGCGACATAACTCAGATAGACCTGCCCGACGGCAAAAAGAGCGGTCTATCTCACGCGGCGGCGGTTTTAAAGGAAGTAGAAGGAATAAGCGTCGTGCACTTGACCGACAAGGACGTCGTGCGCAATCCGCTTGTTATGAGCATAGTCCGCGCTTACGAAAAGGACGCGGCGAAAAAAGAAGATTAAATTTACGTTCCGGAGGAAAACTTGAAGACAAAACTCAGTAATAAAGAAATAGCGTTAAGCGTATTGACGTTCGTTATTTGCGTTATCGCGCTACTCGCGGTAATGCTTTCGATGTTGCAGCTCAATTTCGACGGCGACTTGTTCGATTACGTCAAAAACGAGCCGAAGTATGCCGTCAATATACTTACGGTAGTAATATCCGTGTGCGTACTCGGAATGATTACTTATTGCTATTTTTACTTTGAAAACAAGCAGTTTCTTGCAAAAAGGTCAAAGATTATCGAGCTTTACCTTATGATGATTTTGGCCTTTATCGGCTGTTTTTTAGTAGGCAAGTACGTAGACAGCGCGGCGCGTCCGCTGCTTTTTATGTCGCTGATGGCGGCAATGCTGTTCAGGCGCAGAGACGCGATGTTCGTAAACACGGTTTTCGCTTTCACGCTGTTCATATATAACAGATACTTAAACAGCACGGGCACGCTCGGCGTTCTCGAAGACGGCGGTGTAACCTTAATTGAAAGTATTACAAGTCTTTTAACGCTGTTCTGCGGCGGTCTTATCGGCATAATACTTTTAAAGAGCGTAAAGACTCGCCTCGGCAGCGTCAACATTACCTTCGTTCTGCTTATACCTACGCTTTTAATCAACCTCGTTTTGCGCCTTCCTTCCGAAGAACACAGAACCTGGGGGCTTATATTAGAGCTTTTGGGCTGGTCGGCTTTCGACTGCGCGCTTTCGGTATTGCTGTTTATGGCGTTCCTGCCCGTGTTCGAGGCGCTGTTCTCCGAGCTTACGCCGTTCAGACTGCGCGAGCTTACCGGCGAAAACGCAAAGCTTATTAAAAGGCTGCGTACGGCTGCGCCCGGCACTTACAACCACAGCATAGTGGTGGCTCAGCTTGCCGAAGCCTGCGCAATAGCGATAGGCGAGGACTCCGAGCTTGCAAGGGCGGCGGCTTACTATCACGATATAGGCAAGCTCAAAAACCCCGAAATGTTCACCGAAAACCAGAGCGAGTACGATATGCATAAAGAGCTTACTCCCGAGCTTTCGGTTGACATTATCCGCTCGCACGCACGCGACGGCGCACAGCTTATAAAAAAGAACCACCTGCCCGAATTCTTTGCCGACGTTGCAATTCAGCACCACGGCACGCTTCCCATAAAATACTTCTACGCAAAAGCGTTGAAGATGAGCGACGGCGAGCTGAACGCGGCTAACTATTCCTATCCCGGCCCTACGCCTACGACGAAAATTGCAGCTATAATAATGATAGCCGACGCTTCGGAGGCGGCTGCGCGTTCGCTTGTGGAGCGCACCCCCGAAAAGGTGGAAGCGCTTGTAAGCTCGCTTGTGGAAGAGCGTATGAATATGGACCAGTTCGTTGACTGCGATATAACTATGCGCGAGCTTACCATTATAACGCGCACGTTGGTAAACGGACTTACCGGCGTTTACCATTCGCGTATCAAATACCCCAAACTTGTACTCAGCAAAAAGAAGTAATATGTTAAACGTTTATTGCGAAGAATTCGACTTTAATAATCTTTCGTCCGCGTTCGAGGGCGAAACGGAAAGCGACTGCGACCTTTCCGCGGAAATTATAATCTGCGGAGAGGACGAAATTCAACGGCTCAACCGCGAAACCCGTGGGATAGACGCGGTAACCGACGTTTTAAGCTTTCCCTCGCTTGACGGCATACGCGGCAAAAAGCTTTTAAAAGAGGACTTCCCCGCCGACTTCGACGAGGAAGGTAATCTGTTTTTGGGCAGTATAGCTATCTGCGAAAAGCGCTCAAAGGAGCAGGCGGAGGAGTACGGACACAGCTTCAACCGCGAGCTTCATTACCTTGCAACGCACGGGCTTTTTCACTTGCTCGGTTACGACCATATGACCGACGAGGACAAGCTCGAAATGCGCGCTCGCGAGGAAAAAGTGCTTACTAAAATAGGAATAACCCGGGAGGGCTGATTTTGAAAGGCGGATTTATAGGTTTAATAGGCAGGGCAAACGCAGGCAAAAGCACGCTTGTAAACGTGCTCGTCGGCGAAAAGGTTGCAATAGTTTCGCCCAAGCCCCAAACGACGCGTAACTCCATAATGGGCGTTTTGACCAAGCCCGAATACCAGCTTGTGTTCGTAGATACCCCGGGTCTTTATAAAAGCGGAAATTACCTTACCGACGTTATGATGAAAGCCACCGACGATACCGCAAAGGACGTCGATTTTATACTGTTCGTTCACGACGGGCACGGCGGAGTAACCGACGAGGATATTGAGCTTATCAAAAAATACCAGTCGGGCAAAATACCCATGGCGGTTGCCTATACCAAAATAGACATTATGCCCAAGGAGCGCATTGCCGAGGACGTCAAAAAGATGTACGACGGCGGAATAAAGTGCGATATCTTCCCCGTATCGGCGCGCAAGTACACCAACCTTAAAAAGCTTGAAAGCTTTTTAGTCGAGCAGATGCCCGATGGCGGAAAGGTCATAGAAGAGGACATAGTATCGGACAAGAGCGAAAAGTTTATGGTTGCCGAAATTATGCGCGAGAAAATACTTTTGAAGTTTGACGACGAAATTCCTCACGGCATAGCGATAGTTATAAACGAGTTCAAGCGCAACGAAAAGGGCGTTTACGATATCAACCTGGATATTATCTGCGAAAAACCCAACCACAAGGCAATACTTATCGGCAAGCAGGGCAGGGCTATTAAAGAAGTTTCTTCGTTCGCGCGCGAGGCAATGGAAAAGTTTTTGGACGCAAAAGTCTTTTTAACTACTTACGTCCGCGTCGAAGAGGACTGGCGCAACCGCCCAGGTCTTGTTAAGGATATTTTTATCGTATAATTTCCGAAACGTAGCACATTCTACTTGTACAGAGGTGTGCTATGAAAAGAGATAAAGACGCAGCCGAACTTGCCTGGAAAATGTTTGAAAAGACGGGCAACGTAAGCTATTATATGCTGTATAAACAGCTCGAAGGAAAAGAACATTAATTGTATAACTAATGGACATTAAAGTAAACGGCGTAGTACTGCGCTGCGCGGACTACAACGAAAACGACAAAATACTTACCCTGTTGACTGCCGAGGGCGGAAAGCTTACCGCAGGCATCAAGGGCGTTAAAAAGGCGGGCGCAAAACTCAGGTTTGCCGCGCAGCCTTTTTGTTTTGCCGAGTTTATCCTGGCACGGCGCGGCGATAAATACACGGTAATAAACGCAAGCGAGCAGGAAAGCTTTTACGACCTGCGCACCGACATAAACAAGTTTTACGCGGCGAGCGCGGCGGCGGAGGCGGCGCTGAGCCTGACATACGAGGGCGATGACTGCAAGGAAATTTTTTACGAGTTTATAAAAGCCCTTACGGAAATCTGCAACGGAAGCGAGTGTTCTGCGCTTATTAAATTTTTAACGTTTGCACTCAGACAGTCGGGATACGCGATATCGCTTGATAAATGCGCTGAGTGCGGTGATACGCTCTTCGGCAAAGACAAGTTAAGGTTCGACTTTGACGCCGGCGCGTTTACCTGCTTCGAGTGCGGCACGGGCGCAGGCGCAAGCCGGGTAACCTACAACGTTTTGCGCAAGCTTGAAAATAAGCCCTACGAAGAGGACTTCATAACCGAGGACGGCGAAAAACGCGCGTTAAGGCTTTTAAGAGAATACTTTTCCTACAAACTCAACTTTGCATTTAAAAGCTTATCGGAATACATAAGATTATTATAAAAACGGCGAGAACGTTGTTCTCGCCGTTTTATTATTCGCCGAACGGGTCTTGCTCGGTCGGGTCGCTTAAATCGTTGTACATAAAGTTTGTTACAAGTCCGTCCGTCCAATACTTGCTGTCGGCTACGAAAACCGAGGTGCACATTCTCGGCTCGGCAATTACGGGGAACATAGCCGCGCTCAAATACCCGAACGGCAGGTGGGGGCAGTAGAGGAAAATAGTAGTCATATAAACGTTTCTGCCCTCGGTAAGCGGATTTTCAAGCTTGACGTTCGAAAAATAGCTCCGCTCGTCGCGTAAAATGTTGTTGCTTCTGTTTGCGAACATATACTCGGCTATCTTTTTAAGCGCGTAGGGGTTTTCCTCAAAGTACTCGTCCGTGCCGTAAACTATAACGGCCGGATAAAGTCCCATACCCGTGCTTTTCCGCTTGAACACTGCGGTGTTTGCCTCGACAAGGTAAGCGTAATATACTTTACCGTTCTTTAAAACCGAAAAGTTAAAATACGGACTGCAATCGGTGTTGGGGTAGCTAACCTTTTCCGTGATGTTTTTCTGGGGGTCGGTATCGGCCTCAAAGTTTTGGCGCACCGCCGCAAGCTCGGCCTTGAAATCGGTTATCGGCTCTCGGGGTAAAGAAGAGTAGTGCGCGCGTCTTGCTTTAAGCTCTTTATCGGGACTGTTTGTCAGCACGCAAGTAACTATCAGAGCTACAAGCACAACGCCGCCTGTCGCGCCGGCAATTGCGCACGCAACGGGGTACTTGTTGGGGAAAGCCATTGAGCCCAAAACAACTAAAAGGCACAGTGCAAATACTACCGCCAGCACTTTGCTGAGCGTTCTTAAAAATTTTCTGCGTTTCATTTATCCGCCTCGTTTTTTTAACGGAATTATAGCACGAAAGCGGCGGTCTGTCAATAAAACATTTTTATAAATGTCGGCGCAAACACTTGATTTAAATCGATAAATATATTACAATAATAAAGTTAAAAATAATTATAATTTTTTTGGAGGATTTTTAAATGGCAAAGAAGTATTGCTATCTCTTCACAGAAGGCGATGCAACCATGCGCGAGCTCTTGGGCGGCAAAGGCGCAAACCTTGCGGAAATGACCAAAATCGGTCTTCCCGTACCTCAGGGCTTCACAATTTCAACCGAGGCGTGCACCCAGTACTATGAAGACGGTCGCAAAATTAACGACGGTATTCAGAAGGAAATAATGTCGTATATCGACAAAATGGAAAAAATCTGCGGTAAAAAGTTCGGCGATAAGGAAAACCCTTTGCTCGTTTCCGTACGTTCGGGCGCAAGAGCGTCCATGCCCGGTATGATGGATACCATCTTGAACCTCGGCTTGAACGAAGAAGTAGTTAATACCATCGCGACTAAATCCGGCAATCCCCGTTGGGCTTGGGACTGTTACAGAAGATTTATTCAGATGTTCTCCGACGTCGTTATGGAAGTCGGCAAGAAGTACTTTGAAAAACTTATCGACCAGATGAAAGAGGCTAAGGGCGTTGAATTCGACGTTGACCTTACCGCCGAAGATTTAAAGAACCTTGCTTATCAGTTCAAGGCAGAATACAAAAAGCAGCTCGGCAAGGACTTCCCCGACGACCCCAAGGAGCAGCTCTTCGAGGCTGTTAAGGCCGTATTCCGTTCGTGGGACAACCCCCGTGCAAACATCTACCGTATGGACCACGATATCCCTTACAGCTGGGGTACTGCGGTAAACGTTCAGATGATGGCGTTCGGTAACATGGGCGACGACTGCGGCACCGGCGTTGCATTCACCCGTAACCCGGCAACCGGCGAAAAAGGCCTTATGGGCGAGTTCCTTATGAACGCTCAGGGCGAGGACGTCGTTGCGGGCGTTCGTACTCCCATGCCCATCGCTAAGATGGCGGAAGTTCTCCCCGACGTGTACAAGCAGTTCTTAAAAGTTTGCGACACCCTCGAAAAGCACTACCGCGATATGCAGGATATGGAGTTCACTATCGAGCAGGGCAAGCTTTACATGTTGCAGACCCGTAACGGTAAGCGTACCGCCGCAGCCGCTATCAAGATTGCGTGCGACCTTATCGACGAGAAAATGATTACCGAAAAAGAAGCGCTTATGCAGATTGACGCTAAGTCGCTCGATATGCTTCTGCATCCCCAGTTCGAC
>JAAUYR010000059.1 GCA_014805025.1 Clostridia bacterium
AAGGAGCGAAACTTCGCTTGTTCAGACGATAGGCCGCGCGGCGAGAAATTCCGAGGGGCGTGTTATTATGTACGCAGACGAAATTACGGGCAGTATGAAACGCGCTATCGACGAAACCAACCGCCGCCGCAAAATTCAGTCCGATTACAATAAGGCGCACGGAATTGTGCCCAAAACGATTATTAAAGAGGTTAAAAACTCAATAGGCATAACCGGCAAAAAGACGGTCGGTGACGATATCAAGCTTGCCGATATCCCTGCGGAAATCGAAAAGCTGAAAGCGCTAATGAAAGTGGCTTCGGCACAGCTCGACTTTGAAAGAGCGATAGAGATAAGGGATACTATTTCGGAACTGAGAAAAAAATTATTTAAAAGTAAAAAGCAATGAAAGAAGAAATATTTGTTAAAGGTGCAAAGGAAAACAACTTAAAAAACGTTGACGTTCATATTCCCCGAAACACTCTTACGGTGTTTACGGGGCTTTCCGGCAGCGGAAAATCAACGCTTGCTTTCGATACGATATTTGCCGAGGGGCAAAGGCGGTATATAGAAAGTCTTTCCTCGTATGCGCGCCAGTTCCTGGGTCAAATGGAAAAGCCCGACGTGGAGCTTATTGACGGGTTATCGCCTGCAATTTCCATTGACCAGAAAACAACTTCACATAACCCTCGCTCAACGGTAGGCACGGTAACGGAAATTTACGATTATTTCAGACTGCTTTTCGCGCGCGTAGGCATACCTCATTGCCCCAAGTGCGGCAGGGAGATACGCAAACAGTCGGTTGACGAAATTGCCGACAGGGTTATGCTGATGCCCGAGGGCAGTAAAATTATGATAGAAGCTCCCGTATTCCGCGGCAAGAAAGGCGCGTTCGAAAAGGAGCTTGCTACCTATAAAAAGAGCGGCTACGCAAGGGTAAAAATCGACGGAATAATTTACGACTTACAGGAAGAAATCCGCCTTGAAAAGAATTTGCGGCATAACGTTGCCGTAGTTATAGACCGACTTGTCATTAAGGAAGGCGTATTGAAAAGACTTACCGACAGCCTTGAAAGCGCGCTTAAACTTGCCGACGGGCTTGTTATAATCGACTGCGACGGCACAGAAGAGCTGTTTTCTTCCAACTATGCCTGCCCCGACTGCGGCATTTCCATTGAGGAAATAGAGCCGAGGCTGTTCTCGTTCAATACTCCCTGGGGAGCTTGCCCCGAGTGCTCGGGCCTCGGTTTCCGCCAGATTATCGACCCCGACCTCATATGCCCCGACAAAACCAAGACCTTGCGCGAGGGCGCAATTAAGATAAGCGGTTGGAATTTAGATTCGTCTTCAATGACGCAAATGTATTTAAACTCGCTTTCAAGGGTATACAACTTTTCGCTTGACGTGCCCGTAAAGGACCTGCCAAAGGAAATTTACGATATGCTTATGTACGGCAACGGCGGCGAAAAAATTGAGCTTGAATACAACGCTTACCGCTTTTCGGGAAGCTATAAAACGGCTTGGGAGGGCTTTGCGGCTAACTTGCAGCGCCGCTATAACCAAACCTCGTCCGAGGGGGTTAAGTGGGATATAGAGCGTTATATGCGCACGTCCGACTGTCCTGCATGCCACGGCAAACGCTTAAAAAAGGAAGCACTTGCGGTAACCGTCGGCGGTAAAAACATTGCGGAAGTCTGCGATATGTCGGTAAACGACTTAAAAGCCTTTTCCGACTTCGGCTTTTTCGGCAAAACCGAGCATATGATAGCCGACAGCATAATAAAAGAAATCGACAGCCGAATAAGCTTTTTGCAGAACGTAGGGCTTGGGTATCTTACGCTTTCGCGTAGTGCTGCAACTCTTTCTGGCGGCGAAAGTCAGCGAATAAGGCTTGCAACACAGATAGGCAGCGCGCTGACCGGCGTTTTGTATATTCTCGACGAGCCGAGCATAGGTCTGCATCAGCGCGATAACGAAAAGCTTTTAAACTCGCTTTTGGGGCTTCGTGACCTTGGCAATACGTTAATTGTCGTAGAGCACGACGAGGACACAATGCGTGCCGCAGACTATATAGTTGATATCGGGCCTAAGGCAGGCGTACACGGCGGTGAGATAGTTGCGTGCGGCAGCGTTCAGGATATAATGAACGAACCTCGCTCGATAACGGGCGAATACCTTTCCGGCAAGCGCAAAATAGTTGTGCCGGAGATTCGGCAAAAGCCCGACGGCAGGTTTCTTAAAGTTACGGGCTGCGCGCAGAATAATCTGAAAAATATCGACGTTGAAATTCCCGTTGGACTTATTACCGCGGTTACCGGAGTTTCCGGCAGCGGTAAAAGCAGTCTTGTAAACGAAATTATTTATCCGTACCTTGCAAACAAACTGAACAACGCCCGTCAGCTTACGGGTAATGCGTCGGGATTCGAGGGCTTGGAGCACTTCGATAAAATAATTGCCATCGACCAGCAGCCCATAGGCAGAACGCCTAGGAGTAACCCTGCGACCTATACGGGTGTGTTTACAATGATTCGCGAATTGTTTGCCGCAACTCCCGACGCAAAGGAGCGCGGTTACAAGAGCGGCCGGTTCTCGTTTAACGTAGCAGGCGGCAGATGCGAGCATTGTCAGGGCGACGGAATAATTCAGATAGAAATGCACTTCTTGCCCGATATTTACGTTCCCTGCGAGGTTTGCGGCGGAAAGCGTTATAACCGCGAAACGCTTGAAGTTAAGTATAAAGGCAAATCTATATCCGACGTTCTGGAAATGACGGTGGAGGAAGCGACGGACTTCTTCAAGCCCGTTTCGTCTATTTACAACAAACTTAAAACTCTGTGCGACGTTGGACTCGGATATATAAAACTCGGACAAAGCGCAACTACGCTTTCGGGCGGCGAGGCGCAAAGGGTAAAACTTGCAACCGAACTTTCAAAGCGCAGCACGGGGAAAACATTCTATATTCTGGACGAGCCCACGACGGGACTTCACAGCTACGACGTAGAAAAGCTTGTTGATATAATAACAAGACTTCGTAGCGGCGGAAATACAGTTCTTGTAATTGAGCATAATCTTGACGTAATAAAAAGCGCCGACTGGATTATTGATTTAGGCCCCGAGGGCGGTGATAAAGGCGGTACGATAGTGGCAACGGGCAGTCCGGAGGACGTTGCCAAGGTAGATAAGAGCTACACAGGGCAATTCCTTAAAAAAGTATTAAACTGATTAAAAAAAGCGGCAATTTTGCCGCTTTTTTGTTGTTTTAAGATATTTGCAAAGTACTATGTCACGCATAATTATGCCTAAGCATACTTTGGTAGTATGCCTAAACCTTTGATTATTGATGAGCCTTATCCTACGACAGAAGGAATTTGCCCCGATGCTTACAGCCTCAGGATTATTTCACCGGCTTACGCTTCTTCCGAGAGCGAGCTTAACGCAATTTTACAGTATATTTACCATTCCTTCTTTTTTGAAAAGCAAGGGTATGAAGATATTGCGAACACTCTTACGGGAATAGCGATTGCCGAAATGAGACACCTCGATTTGCTTGGCGCAACTATACTTGCACTCGGCGCTGCGCCCGTGTATGCGCGTTATCCGGCTACGGGTTTCAATTTTTATTCGACGAAGTACGTTTCGTATTCCTGCACGCTGAAAAATATGCTTGAAGACGATATCCGCGGCGAAAGGCACGCAATTTCAGCGTATGAAAATATGATTAAATGTTTGAAAAACGCACAGGTAAAAGCAATAATTACAAGAATTTTAGATGACGAAAAACTGCATCTTGCCAAGCTTGAAGAAATTTTAAAAGACTTTAAGTGTTGACACTTAACTCTCTTTGATATAAAATAATCAAAGAGGAATTATGCGGTACGACGTAATTATAATAGGTGGAGGAGCTTCCGGGCTGGCCTGCGCCGAAAGCCTGTTGAAAGGCAATAATAAACTTAAAATTTGCATTTTTGAAGCCGGCGAAAGGCTTGGCAAAAAGCTTGCCGCTACGGGTAACGGTCTGGGCAATATATCAAATACCGATATGACCTTTGCGCATTATTACGGCGGTAACACGGCGCTTGTCGAAAAAATCGCCTGCGGTGACCCGTTTTCCGGTTCTAAGCTCTTTAATTGCCTGTTTCAGGCGGACGAAAAGGGCAGAATTTACCCTGCCGGCAGACAGGCTTCCTCGCTTGTTGACGGCTTTATAAGCGCGCTTGACGGGGTTGAAATTGTCTTTAAGGCCGAAGTTACGGCCATTAAAAGAATTAAAAACGGTTTTTCGGTTTTATCGGATAAGTTTTGCGCCGAGGCAAATTTTGTAGTAATCTGCACGGGTGGCAAGGCGCAAAAGCAGTTTAAAACCGACGGTTCGGCTTATAAGCTTGCAACCGCTTTCGGGCACACGCTTACGCCGCTGTATCCGTCGCTTGTTCAGATTAAGACGGAAACCGAGCATATTAAAACTTTAAAGGGTATTCGTGCGGACTGCAAAGTTTCCGCGCTTTGCGGCGGTAAAAAACTTGCGGAAAGCCGTGGCGACGTCATATTTACGGAGTACGGCGTTTCCGGCAACGCAGTTTTTTCCGTTTCGTCGCGCATAACGGACAAGCAGGGAGTTGTTTTGTCGTTGGAGTTTTTGCCCGATTTCGGCGCGGAAGAAATTATAAAGAGCATTAAAGCCCAAAAATCTGACGGAAGGGCGGCTACGGAATTGCTTTCGGGTACGCTCCATAATCAGATAGGCAGGGCGGTAATCAAACGCGCAGGCTCGGACAGTCCGCAAAAAATTGTAGAAAGGCTTAAAAATTTCACTTTGCCCGTAACGGGAACGCTCGGGTTTGATTACGCACAGGTCACCAAGGGCGGAATAAATATGAACGAGGTAACGGACGAGCTTGAAAGCAAGCTTGCCGAACGGCTGTTCTTTGCCGGGGAAATTCTCGACGTTGACGGAGATTGCGGCGGATATAATCTGCAATGGGCATTTACAAGCGGAATGGCCGTTGCCGACGCTATTTTAAAAAGAGTATGATAAAACGGCTTGATAACGTAAAACTTAATATATCCGAGCGCGAGGACAAGCTTGTTGATATTGCCCGTAAAAATTTGGGACGGGAAGTAAAATATTTCAAAATTTTACGCAAATCTTTGGACGCGCGCGATAAAAATAATCTGTTTTGGGTCTACTCGATAGCGTTTTCTGCGGAAAACGAAAAAGAAGCGCCCAAACAGTTTGAAAAGTTAAAAAATCCGCCGAAAGTGGCGGTAATAGGCAGTGGACCGGCAGGGCTTTTCTGCGCGGTAAGGCTTATTGAACACGGCTTTCGGCCCGTTATAATCGAGCGTGGCGAGCCGGTCGAAGAAAGGCGCGCAACCTGCGATAATTTTTTTAACGGCAAGAGCCTCAACGAAAACTCCAACGTTCAGTTCGGAGAAGGCGGCGCAGGTACTTTTTCCGACGGTAAATTGAACACCCAAACGCACGACGGACTCAATAAAGACGTGCTTGAAATTTTTAACCGCTTCGGCGCGCCCAAAGAAATTCTGTATTTAAACAAACCGCATATCGGCAGTGATAAGCTGTATTCGGTGTTGCAGAATATCAGAAAGTTTGTTATCGATAACGGCGGAAGTTATCTTTTTAACACTAATTTCTGCGGTTTTACGCAAAAAAGCGGTAAAATCAGTTCAATAATTGTTGAAAACGTAAAAACTTCACAAAAGAGCGAGCTTGACTTTGACTGTGTCGTTTTAGCTATCGGACACTCGGCGAGGGATACCTTTACCTATCTTGCGGAAAAAGGCGTGGCTATGGAAGCGCGCGATTTTGCTATCGGCGTCAGAATAGAGCACCTTGCAAGTAAAATTGGGCTTGCGCAGTACGGCAAAAACTACAATTTACTGCCTGCCGCCGATTACAAACTTGTTTCGCACGCGCACGCGCGCACGGTTTTTACTTTTTGTATGTGTCCGGGCGGAGTGGTTATTCCTGCGGCAAGCGAGCACGGCGGAGTTGTTACTAACGGAATGAGTCTGTACGCGCGCGACGGCGAAAACTCTAATGCGGCGCTTATGGTGCAGATGCGCAAAGAGGATTTTGGCGAGGGGCTTTTTGCAGGTATGCAGTTTCAACGCGAAATAGAGCGCAGAGCCTTTGAGGCAGGAGGGCGGAATTATAAAGCGCCCGTTCAGCTTTTCGGCGATTTTGCAAAGGGCAGAATTTCGTCCGCGTTCGGCGAAGTGAAGCCCACATATGCGGCAGGTACGGTCTTTGCGCCCTTAAACGAGGTTTTGCCGAAAATTGCAGCGGACGCGCTTGCGGTTGCTATACCCGATATGGGTAGAAGGCTTCGCGGTTTCGACAACCCGTATGCGGTTATGACGGGAGTTGAAACACGGTTTTCCTCGCCCGTGAAAATTCTTAGAACGGCGGAGGACGAAAGCGTAACGCTCGCCGGCTTGTATCCTTGCGGCGAGGGCAGCGGTTACTCGGGCGGAATAACGAGCTCTGCGGCGGACGGTTTGGGTATTGCGGAAAAAATTTATAATAAGTACAAAAATCATTAAATTTTCATATTCTCAACACAAACCCGAGTTATAATAGAGCCATAAACAACGAACACACATAACTTTTTTTCATATTCTCTCTAAAAAGGCCCCCACGCTTTAACAAGCGTGGGGGCCTTAATTTATACTGTTTCGACGTTTATCAAATTACTGTTGCCGCTCTTTCCGTTCGGAGTTCCGCCGGTAAGAACAATTTTGTCGCCCTTCTGCACCATTCCGCTGTCCATAGCGGCGCGTTTTGCGTAGTGGAAGAGTACGTCAACGGAATAGAACTCCTCGCTCATGACGGGGGTAACGCCCCAACTTAAAGCCAGCTTTCTGTAAGCTCTTTCCTCGGTGGTCATACCTATAATATCTATCATAGGACGGAAACGCGAAACCGTTCTTGCCGTGCCGCCCGTTCTGGTACAAACTACTATAACCTTTGCGCCTATATCGTGAGCAAGTGTGCAGGCGGAGTGCGATAACGCTTCCGAAAGTCTGGTAATGCGGTAAGCGCTTTCGTCAATGTGCGCAATGTAATTTGTGTTGGCTTCGGCCTGCTGTGCGATTTTAGCCATTGCCTTAACGGCTTCAACGGGGTACGCGCCTGCGGCAGTCTCGCCCGAAAGCATTATTGCCGACGAGCCGTCGTAAACGGCGTTAGCAACGTCGGAAATTTCCGCACGGGTAGGACGGGGCTGTTTTATCATGCTTTCAAGCATTTCGGTAGCGGTAATGCTGCGCTTGCCGCGGATACGGCATGCATTGATAATAGTTTTCTGAATGCTGGGCAGCTCCTCGAAGGGTACTTCAACGCCCAAATCTCCGCGCGCAACCATTATACCGTCGGAAGCATCCAGAATCTCGCTTAAATTATTTACGCCTGCGCGGCTCTCAATTTTAGCTATAATTTCGATTTCGCCGTCGGGTGAACCGCACTTTCTCAGCCAGTTTCTTATATCCAAAATGTCCTGAGCCTTAGATACGAACGAAGCGGCAATAAAATCGACGCCTTGTTCAACGCCGAACTTGATGTCGGCCTTATCCTGCTCGGAAAGGTAAACCATATCAAGCTCTTTATCGGGGAAGAACATACTTTTTCTGTTTGAAAGCTCTCCGCCGACCAAGGTTTTGCATACTACGTTGGGTGCTTCAACCTTAACCACTTCAAAAGATAT
>JAAUYR010000060.1 GCA_014805025.1 Clostridia bacterium
AAATCGCGCGAGGAAGCGATAGAGGGCGCGGACGGAGTAATGGGACTCAGAATCCAGCTCGAACGCCAAAACGGCGGACTTTTCCCTTCGCTTTCCGAATACAGCAAATTCTACGGCGTCAAGGACGAGCTTTTAAAATACGCCAAAAAGGACGCGATAGTTCTTCACCCCGGCCCCGTAAACCGCGGAGTAGAGCTTACGCCGCAGGTAATCGACGGCGAAAAGAGCCTTATTTTAGAACAGGTAACGAACGGCGTTGCCGTAAGAATGTCCATACTTAAACTTCTCAACGAGTACAGGGAGAAAAACTTATGAAGATACTTATCAAGGGCGGCACGCTTGTTTTAAAGGACGGCGAGCAAAGAGCCGACCTGCTTATAAACGGCACAAAAATAGAAAAGATTTCAAAACAGATTTCTGCGGACGGCTGTAAAGTAATCAATGCCGAGGGCAAGCACGTTTTACCCGGGCTTATCGATATGCACGTGCATCTGCGCGAGCCGGGCTTCGAGGGCAAGGAAGATATCGAAAGCGGCTGCCGCGCGGCGGTTGCAGGCGGAGTTACGCAGGTCTGCTGTATGCCCAACACCAACCCCGTTTGCGACAACGCCGTGGTTGTAAGCTATATCAAAAACCGCGCGAAAGAGGTTAATCTCTGCAAGGTCAACCCCATAGGCGCGATAACCAAAGGCGAGCAGGGCGAAAGCCTTGCCGATATCGGTAAAATGAAGTCGGCAGGCGCTGTCGCAATAAGCGACGACGGCAAGACGGTTGCAAATTCTCACGTTATGCGCCTTGCAATGGAGTACGCAAACGACTTTAATTTAAAGTGCCTGTGCCACTGCGAGGACGCGTCGCTCGTCGACGGCGGGGTGGTAAACGAGGGCTATAATTCGACTTTGACGGGCTTAAAGGGCAGTCCGCGCGCCGCCGAGGATATTATTATCGCTCGCGAAATCGCGCTTTCGGAAAGTCTGAATATTCCCGTGCACATCTGCCACGTTTCCACTTACAGCGGCGTGGAGATAATAAGAAGCGCCAAAAGCCGCGGCGTAAAGGTAACGGCGGAAACCTGTCCGCACTACTTTGCGCTGACCGACGATATAATAACCTCGTACGATACCAACACCAAGGTAAATCCGCCCGTCCGCGAGGAAAAGGACAGGCTTGCGATAATCGAGGGCTTAAAGGACGGCACGCTTGACTGCATAGTAACCGACCACGCGCCGCACTCTTTAAAGGACAAGCAGGTCGAATACAACCTTGCCGCGTTCGGCATAAGCGGAATAGAGACGAGCTTTGCGGTAAGCTATACTTACCTTGTCAAGTCCGGCAAAATGACTTTAAGCGAGCTTTCCGAAAAATTAAGCCTTGCCCCTGCGCAAATTCTCGGGCTTGACGGCGGCGAAATCCGCGAAGGCGCGATTGCCGATTTAACGGTTGCCGACCTTAGCAAAAAATATAAAATCGACAGCGCAAAGTTTTACTCCAAGGGCAAGAATACGCCGTTCAACGGCGATGAAGTCTACGGCAAAATAGAATACACGTTAGTAAACGGTGAAATAAAATTTCCGTTTTAAATAGAGGGTAATATGATTGATAAGCTTATTGATAAAATTATCGAGTTGCAAAATCCTACCTGCGTAGGTCTTGACACGGACTTTAATTATCTTCCCGACGAAATGCGGCAAGATATAACCACTTTTGAGGACGCGTCCGAAAGAATTGCCGAGTTTAATATGAACGTTATCGACAAGGTCTGCGATATAGTTCCGGCGGTTAAGGTGCAAATCGCGTACTACGAAATGTACGGCGTTGCAGGGCTTCGCGCTTTCGAGTATACCGTAAACTATGCTCGCGGCAGGGGTATGATTGTAATTGCCGACTGCAAGCGCAACGACATAGGCTCAACCGCAGGCTGCTATTCCAAAGCCTACCTCAGCAAGACCGACGTCGGCGGCAAAAAGCTTAAAGCTTTCCCCACGGATATGCTTACGGTAAACGGCTACCTCGGTTTCGACGGCATAAAGCCGTTCGTTGAGGATATCAAGGCGCACGATAAATCGATTTTCGCGCTTGTAAAGACCTCCAACCCGTCGAGCGGCGAATTCCAGAACTTAAAGCTCGAAAACGGCAAGTACGTTTACGAGTACATGGGCGAGCTTGTTTCCAAGTGGGGCGAGGATACTATCGGCAAGTACGGATATTCCGACGTCGGCGCGGTAGTCGGCGCAACCCACCCCGAGGAGGCGGCAAGGCTCAGAGCACAGCTTCCGCACACTTTCTTTTTAATACCCGGCTACGGCGCTCAGGGCGGAAGTGCGCAGATGCTTAAAGTCTGCTTCGATAACCGCGGTCTGGGCGGAGTTGTAAATTCCTCGCGCGGAATTATCTGCGCTTATAAAAATCCGCAGTACTCGGGCATGAGTTACAGCGAAGCGGCTCGCGCGGCCTGCATAGATATGCAGCAGGATTTAGCCGGCGTTATAGGTAAAATGGGTCGTTAAAAAACATACATCGCGAAATACTGTGTCAAGCTTGCGTTTTTCTCGGGTCATTTACGATAAAGTAAACTCCCCGTCGAAAATCCGCGCTTTCCTTGTCTTTCGCGCGTCTGTTTTTCAACGTTAAGGAAAAATTATGAAAGACTTAACTGCAAAAGTAAAAAGCAACGAAAAGATTGCTGAAAATATTTATATGTTGACGCTCACGCTGCCCGAAAGCGCCGGCGAAATTCACGGCGGACAGTTCGTGAACGTATCCACGGGCGACAGTTCGCACCTTCTGCGCCGTCCGCTCGGAGTTTGCATTGCCGACGGCAAGGATATTTCCGTATGCTATCAGGTAAAGGGCGAGGGCACTCAAAAGCTTTCCGCGGCCGAGGCAGGCGACAAGCTCAACGTTTTGCTGCCGCTTGGCAACGGCTTCGACCTCGAAGGTTACAAAAATATTGCGGTAATAGGCGGCGGAGTGGGCGTTTTTCCGCTTATAGCCACTATCCGCGAGCATTACAGACATAAAAACTTCTATTCTTATATAGGCTTCCGCAACAAATCCGCCGTATGTCTTTTAAACGAGCTTGAAAAAAGCAAGAGCCTTACAGTTACCACCGACGACGGCAGTTACGGCAAAAAGGGCAACGCGGTAGAAGCGTATTTTGCGGATGCGGAAACCGTTCAGGCTGACGCTATTATCGCCTGCGGCCCTCCCGTAATGCTCAAAGTTTTAAAGCGCGAAATAGAGGAACGCGGAATTAAAACTCCCTGCTTCGTGTCTTTGGAGGAGCGTATGGGTTGCGGAGTCGGCGCGTGCCTTGTGTGCGTATGCAAAAAGGCCGACGGAAACAACGCAAGGGTCTGCAAAGACGGCCCAGTGTTCGACATTAATAAAGTGGAGTTATAAATCAATGCAGGAAACGGTAATTGCAAAAAAAACAAACGCGGTGCTCGTAAGCTACGTAGTAATAATGATTATCGGCGCGTTACTTGCAGGTATGAGCGTAATGGCGCTGTTGCAGGCTGAAAGTCAATACCTGATTCTTTCTATCGTCGGAATGGTGCTCGCGGCAATAACGGTAGGCGTAGGCTTGTTTTTCATAATAAAGTTTGCTCGGCTTCCCAAAAACGTTATTACATATAAGGACGGCACGCTGTACTTTCCCAAGGGTCTGACCTGCACGATAAACGAAGTAGAAGCCTGCAACGCGTACGCCAGTACGAATAAGTACGGCGTTGCAAGCCGCTTCGGCTCGTTGGTTTTGGTTATAAACGGCAAAAAATACAAGTATACGGGTATCGACGAGGTAAGGCAAGTCCGCGAAAGGCTGGAAATGTTAAGAAACGAATATTTCCGAAAGCTTATGGCGGAGCAGCATAAAACTGAAACTCCGCAAACAGAGCCTGCCGAAGACCCGTTTGATTTATGAAAGAGATAATCGCAAAAAAATCGTATTTCGATATATTTTTATATCTGTTTTTTATGATAGGCGGACTTGTTGCCGTTGCGGTTGGCTTATGGCTTATGCTTGGCTTGCACGACTTCGACAGCGGCTCGTATTACGACCACCAGCAGCTTGACGTATCCGTCTCGCTTGTAGTCGGCGGCGCGATATTTTTTGTCGTTGCCATTGTATTTATGGTGCGGCAGATTAAAAGAAAGCGCATTTTGTTGACCTACGAGGACGGTCGGCTTATATTTGAAAACGGAGAATGTGTGTGCCCCGAGGAAATAACCGAAATCAAGACGGATAAGGGCGATATTGTAGTTTATTATAACGGCAAAACGGTAAAGGTAAGCGGCGCTAAGGATATGCAAAAAGTGCTTGTAAGATTAAACGCGCTTACTAAAAATACACGACAAGGATAATTTATGGCTAATTTATCGGTAGAAATTTGCGGAGTTAAGCTTAAAAACCCCGTAATAGCCGCAAGCGGCACGTTCGGCTTCGGCAGAGAATACAACGAAATTTACGATATTTCCGTACTCGGCGGAATAAGCACCAAGGGACTTACGTTAGAGCCGAGGCTCGGCAACCCCGTGCCCAGAATTGCCGAGGGCAGAAGCGTTATTTTAAACGCGGTAGGGCTTCAAAACCCCGGCGTTGAAAGCTTTATAGAAAAAGATTTGGGCTTTTTGAAGAGCAAGGGCATAACGGTTATTGCAAACGTTGCCGGAAAAACGCTTGAAGATTACGGCAAAATTTGCGAAAGGCTCAACGGGCTTGTGGACTTTGTAGAGCTGAATATTTCCTGCCCCAACGTAAAGGCCGGCGGAATGGCTTTCGGTATTAAGCCCGAAAGCATTAAAGAGGTAACAAAGGTTTCCAAGCGCGCGCTTTCTTCAACGCCGCTTATGGTTAAGCTTTCGCCCAACGTGGAAAGTATAGTCGTAAACGCCCAGGCTGCGCAAAGCGGCGGTGCGGACTGCATATCGCTTATAAATACGCTTACGGGCATGGTTATCGATATCGAGCGCAGAAAGCCGCTTATCGCCAACAACACGGGCGGAGTTTCGGGCGCAGGCATTAAACCCGTCGCCGTAAGAATGGTATACGAGGCTGCTCACGCGGTTAAAATCCCCGTAATCGGTATGGGCGGAATTATGACGGGCGAGGACGCTATCGAGTTTATGATGGCGGGCGCTTCTGCCGTGCAGGTAGGTACTGCCAACTTTGCAAACGCTAACGCTATGCCGGAGATTATTTCGGGCATTGACGGCTGGCTCGACAGACACAATATATCGGATATCAATGAAATTATAGGTACTGCAACGTTAAACGAAAAGGAGTAAAAAATGACTTACAAACAGCAATTTATTAAATTCATGGTAGAAAACGGCGTTTTGAAGTTCGGCGAGTTCACGCTGAAAAGCGGCAGAAAAGCTCCGTACTTTATTAACACGGGAAACTATAAGTCGGGCGCGCAGCTTTCAAAGCTCGGCGAGTATTACGCTCAGTGCGTAGTCGAAAACGGTATCGAGGCGGAAACTCTTGTAGGGCCTGCATATAAGGGAATACCTCTTGCGGTAACTACGGCGGTTGCGCTGTATTCCAAGTTTAATAAGGACTTGAATTACTGCTTCGACAGAAAGGAAGCCAAAGACCATGGCGAAGGCGGACTTTTCGTGGGTAAACAGCTGACCGACGGCGAAAAGGTAATACTCATTGAAGACGTTATGACTTCCGGCAAGGCGCTGAGAGAAATGTTACCTAAACTCAAAGCCGCTGCCAACGTTGAAATCGCAGGTATGGTCATTTCCGTTGACAGAATGGAGCGCGGACTTGAAAGCCAGCTTTCGGCAGTTCAGGAAGTTTACAAGGAGTTCGGTGTTAAAGTTTATTCCATAGTTACTATGGCGGACATCATATCGGCAATAGAGGACGGAATAATCGAGGGCAAAGAGTATCTTGACAAAATGAAAGAATACCGTAAAACTTACGGGGTAGATTAAACTAAGAGGCGCGAGCTTTTAAAAAGCTCGCGCCTCTTATATTTTAAAAGGTAGAAAAAACAT
>JAAUYR010000061.1 GCA_014805025.1 Clostridia bacterium
AAGTAAGCATAACCTTTATACCCAAGGGCTTCGGCAGCGAGAATATGTCAAAACTGTATATGCTTAAACCGGCGCAGGGCACGGAGGGCATTATAAACGCTATTGTTGACACGGTCAAGCTTGCCGGCTCGCGACCCTGCCCTCCCGTTTACGTCGGGGTAGGAATAGGCGGAACGTTTGACAGTTGCGCATTCCTCGCCAAAAAGGCGCTGACACGCGACGTCGGTTCGGCAAATCCGCGCGAGGACATTGCCGAAATCGAACGCGAGGCTTTAAAGCGCATTAACGAGCTGAACATAGGCTGTCAGGGCTTTCACGGAAACACCACCGCGCTCGGGGTCAGTTGCGAATGGGCGCACACGCACATTGCAGGCCTGCCCGTAGCCGTAAATATTCAGTGCCATTGCGTACGTTGCGAAAAGGTGATTATATGAAGAACTTGAAACTGCCTTTAAGTAAAGACGATGTGAAGAATTTACGCGCAGGCGACAGCGTATTGCTTTCGGGCGTGATTTTAACCGCGCGCGACTGCGCGCATAAGCGGATATTCGAGCACCTTGAAAAAGGGCTTACCCTGCCCTTTGAAATCAAGGACGCGGTCATATACTACGCAGGCCCGTGCCCGGCAAAGCCCGGCAAAGCTTCCGGAAGCTGCGGCCCGACGACTTCCGCCAGAATGGAAGGCTTTGCCCCCACTCTGCTCGATTTGGGGCTTGGCGCAATTATAGGCAAAGGCGAAATGACAAACGAAGTGCGCGAGGCGCTTAAACGAAATACAAGCGTTTACTTTGCGGCCGTCGGCGGCGCGGGCGCGCTGTACGGAAACGCTATAAAAAAGAGCGAGTGCATTGCGTTCGAAGACCTTTTATCCGAGGCCGTTTACAGGCTGGAAGTAGAGAACTTCCCCGTAGTTGTTGCGTACGACGCTTACGGCAACACAATATATTGAGGTGTGAAATGAAAAAATATTTAACAAAAACAATTTTTTTTAACTTTGCTTTTATTCTGTTTCTAGTTTATACGATAATTTTATTTATACTCACAATATCTACAATAGTTGCTTTAAGTGATGCAAACATTGAGAGCTATTATAGTTATCCATATGAAGTTTTTAATATAAAGATTAGTACTTTATTAGGTTCTATTTTTCAATTTTTAACTACTTTACTAATTACTACAATTTTTGGATATTTTGCAATTAAATCTTCAATTTTACTCTATAAAGAATATAAAATGGAATATTCTGATAAAATAGCTGCTCGTAAAGCCGCACGCGCCGAAGCGGACAAGCAGGCAAAAATCGCCAAGCTTGAAGCGGAACTTGAAGAACTGAAAAAGGACGAGTAAACCTAGTCTTCAATTTACTCTCAAAATTGATTTTTTACTAAAATAAGTTGACATTGAATTATAATTTTTTTATAATAAATTACGACGGAAAACGCAAGGGGGAATTCATTTCACCCGTAAAGCGTTTTAACGACAAAAGCTAACTCGTAAAAATCGCAAGAATGAGATTTTTACGAAATCAATTTTAAAGGCAATGACCGAGACAGACGCTTTTAAAAGCCCTTTTCAGAGAGAAAAATCCGCACACGGCTGAAAGGTTTTTCATTGGGTAAAAGCGGTATTCACTCGCGAGCCGACGGGCGAAATTTTTTAGAGTAGTCCGCTCCGTTTTTCCGCGTTAAGGATAGAATTGAGGCGGCAATATGCCGCAAATACAGGTGGTACCGCGAAAAATTCGCCCTGTGCTTTGCACGGGGCTTTTTATATTTTCAGGAGTAAATTATGCAGGACAAAATCAACGAAATCGAACGGCAGGTTGACGAATCCGTCAAGGACGTCACAAGCAGTAAAAGCTTGCAGGAAATCAAGCTTAAATTCCTCGGCAAGACGGGTAAAATTTCCGAGCTGATGAAGAACATGCGCGACGTTCCGCCCGAACAGCGCCCCTCTATGGGCAAGCTTTTAAACGCGTTAAGGCAATGGACGGAAGAAAAGTTCAGTTCTTTGGAAGCGCTTATTAAAGACGCCGAGCTTAAAAAGAAGTACGAAATCGAAAAAATCGACGTAACGCTTCCGGCAAAACGTGCACCCGAGGGCGCTTACCACCCCAACACCCTTGTAAGAAACGAGCTTATTTCGATATTCTCGGGTATGGGGTTCGAGGTTTTCGAAGGGCCGGAAATAGAAAACGATTATTATAACTTTACCGCTTTAAACACTCCGGCAGACCACCCTGCGCGCGATATGCAGGATACCTTCTATCTGTCGCAGGATTTGCTTTTGCGTACGCAGACCTCGGCAGGTCAGATACGGTATATGGAAAACAAGAAACCACCTTTAAAGGTTTTATCGCCCGGCAAGGTTTACCGCAGCGACGACGACGCGACGCACTCGCCCATGTTCTCGCAGATGGAAGGGCTTGTAGTTGACAAGGGCATAACGCTTTGCGACCTTAAAGGTATGCTTGACGAGTTTGCAAAAAAGATTTTCGGCACGGAAATAAAGACGAGGCTGCGCCCCTCCTACTTCCCTTTTACCGAGCCCTCGGTAGAGGTTGACGTAAGTTGCAGCGAGTGCGGCGGAAAAGGTTGCAGACTTTGCAAGGGAACGGGCTGGATTGAGGTGCTCGGCGCGGGTATGGTAAACAGGCGAGTTTTGGAAGTTTGCGGCGTAGACCCCGATATATATTCGGGTTTCGCGTTCGGAATGGGCATAGAACGCATTGCAATGCTCAAATACGGCATCAACAATATGAAGTTCCTTTTCGAAGGCGACACAAGGCTTTTAAAGCAGTTCAAGGCGTGAGGTAGAAAGAAATGAAAGCACCGCTTAGTTGGTTAAAAGATTACGTTGATATTGACGTTACCGCGAAAGAATTACAGGCTAAACTCTTCTCCTGTGGTTTCGAAGTTGAAGAACTTATTGAAATAGGCAAGGATATTTCCGGAGTCGTAGTCGGCGAGGTTACGGAGTGCGAGCCGATTGAAGGAACGCACCTTTCAAAGTGCAAGGTTGACTGCGGCGATAAAGGAATTTTTCAGATTTGCTGCGGCGCGGATAACGTTAAAAAGGGCATAAAAGCTCCCTGCGCGCTGGTTGGCGCAACCGTTTACGCCACCGCCAAAGACCACGTTACCGTTGAAGGCGTTATGACCATTAAAAAGGGCAAGCTTCGCGGCATCGAGTCGGAAGGTATGCTTTGCTCGGGCGCGGAACTCGGCGTTAACGGGGATATGTACGAGGGCGGAGATTACTGCGGACTACTTTTACTCCCCTCCGAATGTAAAAACGGCGCGGACGTTAAACCCATACTCGGTCTTGACGATTATATTTTCGATATCGCGGTAACCGCAAACCGCCCTGACTGCCAGAGCATTTTGGGCATTGCGCGCGAGGTTGCGGCAGTGCTCGGCAAGAAAATTAAGGAGCCCGATTACTCGTATACCGAGGTTAAAGGCAAGTATCAGAAAATTAAAATTTCCGACTTAGCCCCCGATATATGCCCCAGATATATAGGTCATTACGTTAAAGACGTTAAGATTGCCCCCTCCCCCGCCTGGCTTAAAAAACGGCTTGCGCTGTGCGGACTGCGCTCGATTAACAATATAGTAGACATTACGAACTTTATTCTTTTGGAGCTCGGTCACCCTATGCACGCGTTCGATTTGAGGACGCTGACCGGCCGCGAGGTTGTTATACGCAGAGCGAATACGGGCGAAAAGATAGTTACTCTTGACGGCAACGAATTTAAGCTGAACAGCGAAAACCTCGTGATATGTGACGGGCAAAAGCCCTGCGCGCTTGCCGGAATTATGGGCGGACTTAACAGCGAAATAGAAAACGACACCACCGAGGTATTGTTTGAAGCGGCTAAGTTTGCGCGCGACAGCGTACGCAAAACGGCGCGCGCGCTCGGTCAGCACTCCGACAGCTCCGCGCTGTACGAGAAAGGCGTAAACGAATACACTACCGAGCACGCAATGGCAAGGGCTTTGAATTTAATTCAGACTTTGAATTGCGGCACGGTTACAACGGAGCACGTTGACGTTACAACCGAATACTCCAAGCTTACCGAAAAGAAAATGACGGTAAGCGTAGATAAAATTAACGCGCTTCTGGGCATTACCGTTCCCACCGAAAAAATGGTTGAAATTTTAAAGAACCTGAACTTCGGCGTCGAGGTCAAGGGCGGTGAATTGAAGCTGTCCGTGCCGAGATACCGCGAGGATATCGACGGCTACCCCGACATTGCAGAAGAGGTTATAAGGCTTTACGGCTACGACCATATAGAGGGTACTTTCCTACCCTCCGCCTCCATTACAAACGGCGGTTTTTCAAGCGAGCAAAAGGCGGAAAACAAACTCAAAGATACGCTCGTTTCAAACGGCTTGTACGAGATTTCTACTTACTCGTTCATATCGGAAAAAGATTTGGACATGCTGCACTTTGAAAGCGGCGCGCCCGAAAGAAAGGTAATTAAAATTCTCAACCCCATAAGCGAAGATTTATCGGTTATGCGCACCACGCTTGCGCCGTCCATGGTGAACACCATAGTGCGCAATTTAAGGCGCGGAAATATGGAAGGTAAACTTTTCGAGCTTGCGAAAATTTACCTTGCTAAGGAACTGCCGATAAAATCGTTCCCCGAAGAGCGTTCGACTTTGTGCCTCGGCGTTTGGGGTAAGTTCGGGTTCTTCGAGCTGAAAGGAATAATCGAGGGCATTGCAAGTTCGCTTAACACCAAGTTCGAATACGTTGCCGCAAGCAAGCCTTTCCTGCACCCGGGCATTACCGCAAAAATTCTTTGCGCCGGCGTTGAAATAGGTTACCTCGGTACGCTTTCGCCGGAAATCGGCGAGGAGCTTGCCCTTGACAGACTTGTAAACGTTGCGGAAATCGACTACGAGGAGCTTAAAAAGCACGCTAAACCCTTTAAGTTCGTACCGCTTTCCAAGTACGCCGAGGTTACGCGTGATTTGGCGCTGACCTGCGACAAGACCTTAACCTGCGCGGAAATAGAAAAGGAAATTTTTGCGGCTTGCAAATACGTTTCCTCGGTACACCTCTTCGACGTTTATATCGGCGAGCAGGTCGAGCAAGGCAAAAAGTCGATGGCGTTCAACATAACGTTCACCCCCAAAGACGAGCCTATCGAAGACAAGGTTGACGGATACGTTAAAAAGATACTCGGTAATCTGAAATTCAAACACAACATAACTCAGAGATAAAAAAAGCCCCTGCAAGGGGCTTTTTCAATTTTTGGGAACTAACGCGCCGTCCCACCCTGCCAGCGAGGCCTGCAAGTATGTATCGGGAATTTTGCCGGATATAACGCTTTCGCATATGAGCACTTCGATAGTTGAGGCAAGGTTCGTGCTGCGCGACGGCAGAATTATGGAAATATCGGAAACGAGTTCGAGATACAGCGAGTGTTTGGTCTGGTTTATGCCGGCTTCCTCGAACTTGGAAACGAAGCGGCATTCGACGTTGCTTATGGGGATAATCTTTATATTGATTTTTGTACCGAAGCCGGCCAAAGCCTCCACTCCTGTGAGCGCGCCTATGGGCACCATTATGCCCTCTGCGCTCATTTTGTTCAGGTTTTCCTGCGATAGATAGGCCGTATCGCGCGCTATGCGGTTGATTTTGAGGCTGTCGGTTGTAATCGAGGTTACGTTGCCGGCGGCGTCGCGCTCTATCTGAATTAAGTCCTCGTAACGCATATTGTCGTTCAAGGTGTAATAAATTGCGTCGTTTACGGCAACCGTGGTTATAGAGCGGATAGTCGCCTCGCTTATGGAAATAAGTACGCGCGTTACGTTGCGCTGAAAATAGACGAGCACGCCTATTATTAGCAAACAGAATATTACTAAGAAAACTTTAAATCTTCTGAATTTTTTGTTTTTAACGCGCGCCATACAATATTGTATGTCAATTTAAATTTATTCATTATTTAATTTGTCCACAAA
>JAAUYR010000062.1 GCA_014805025.1 Clostridia bacterium
ACGGCACAGTAATGTTTGTGCCTTCGGTTTACTCGCGTTTTAAGCTTGTCGGTGACGACTACAAGCAAAAGCACGCTCGTGCCCGGAAGGAAAAAGCAAAAAATTAACTTAAAGGTTTAAGGGCGGGGCAACCCGCCCGTTTTTGTAAATATGAAAAGAATTTTACCCGAATTCGAGTTTACGGACGAACAACTTAATACTGTAAACGCGCTTGCGAAAGAGTGTTCTCTGTTCCCCGACACGGTAAAAATTCTTTACGGCAGGGGTTTAAGGGATAAGGAAAGCATACAAAAATTTATGCATCCCTCGCGTGAGCACTTTATATCGCCCTTTAAAATGAGCGGTATGCGCGAAGCCGTCGAGCTGATAACTCGTGCGCGCGACGAGGAGTGGTCGGTAGTCGTTTACGGCGATTACGATGCGGACGGCGTCTGCGCCGCGACTATTATGGGCAACGTTTTAAAAGATTTCGGTATCGAACCGTATATCTGCGTGCCCGAGCGTCGCGACGGCTACGGGCTTTCGGTTGCCTTAATCGACAGCATTTTCGACGAGTATTTTCCCCAGCTTTTCATAACGGTAGACTGCGGAATTTCCTGCGCGGATGAAGTGGAATATTTAAAGGAACTCGGCGCAGAGGTAATAGTTACCGACCATCACGAACTGCCCGAAAGGATACCCGACTGTATTTGTATAAATCCCAAGTTCAACGACGGTTATATTTACGACAATCTTTGCGGCGCAGGGGTCGCGTTTAAGGTAGGTTGCGCGCTTAACGGCGAAAACGCATATAAATATCTCGACTTTGCGGCAATTGCAACGGTTGCGGACAGCGTTCCGCTTACTGGTGAAAACCGCGATATAGTTTACGAGGGCTTAAAACTTATAAACGATAGTCCGCGCGAATGCTACTCGCAATTTTTAAGCAAGGCGGAGGGCGGAGTAAACTCGCATACGCTTGCGTTTTCGGTTGCGCCCAAAATCAACGCCGCGGGCAGAATGGGCGACGCCAAAGCTGCGCTTCAACTTTTCAGTGAAAGCAACAAAAGCAAAATTTTCGAGCTTTCCGCAAAGCTTACCGAGTATAATACCGAGCGGCAAAAGTACTGCGACGAGCTGTATTTAAGCGCAAAGGAAATGATTAAAAACCGCGGATATGTGGGTAACGTAATTCTTTTATGCAACGAAAGCTGGAATTCGGGCTTCGTTGGCATAGTCGCCGCGCGCATAGCCGACGAATACTCGCGGCCGGCAATACTCTTCGTTAAAAACGGAAACATGTTAAAGGGCTCGGCGCGTTCGGTTGAAAACGTTAATATTTTCGAGGCGCTCAAAGCCTGCTCGCAATATATCGAAGAATTTGGCGGACACTCGCAGGCAGCCGGTGTCAACGTCAGTGAAGACAACTTTGAAAATCTCTATGCGGCGCTTGAAAGCTACATTTCTCAAAATTACAGCCGCGGCGATTTTACCCCGACTATATTTATAAACGGTACGCTTAAAAGCGGATATTCTGTCAAGCTTGCCAAAGAGCTTGAAATGCTCGAACCCTGCGGTGTCGGCAACCGTCGGCCTATGTTCGAGGTGGAGCTTTCGGCAGCGCCCGTGAAAGCGGTAAAGGCGCAGTCTGCGCATATTTCCGTAAAGAGCGACAAAATCGAGCTGATGTATTTCGGCGGCAGTAAATTTACGGCAGTTTTGGAAAGCTCCGCTCCCAAACGACTTATTTTCGAATATAATATATCGACGTTCCGCGGCAAAGAATACGTCAAGGGCTTTATCCGCGACGTTGTATACGATAACTCCGCCGGAGAATACGCCGGCGAGGAAATCGCGCTTTCGTGCATAGATACTCTCGGCAGCGGTAAAGCGGAATGTAATATAACCGAAGTTTCCCAAGAGGAAATTGAAAAAGCTATGGCAACAGACGGCGGTTTCGGCACGGTTTTCATTGCTTTCGATTATAATACCGTTAAATCTTATAAAAACAGCGGTAATTTCGATATGGAGCTGTTTACTCCGCACGCAAAGAGCTTTGCAAGCTGTATACTTATTGCGCCGCAGCAAGGCGTTGATTTCAGCGGATACAGCAACATTTATTTTCTTGATAACCCGGAGGGGTTGCGGTACGATTCGCTTGACGGCAAAACCGTACATATCTGCAATGGTGCAGATATACCGGACTGCGTTAAGGCGCTTTCCTGCGAGCGAGAAACGCTTTTAAACATATTTTCGCTTGTCTCTGCAAACGAAGGAAATCTTGAAGGCGCCAACTCCTACGAAATTGCAAAATATAACGCGCTGGGATACAATAAAACCCAAGTTCTCTTTGCCTTAAAAGTCTTTGAACAGCTATCACTTATAACGTTTACAGACGGTAAATTAAAGGTTACAAGGGGCGTTAAGACCAATTTGAACAACTCCGAATTATATAACTTGGTGCAGGCTAAATAAAATGGACGTTCTTGAAAAAATACAACAGAATTATTCGGCGGAAGACGGCGAGTTATTGCTTGCCGCCTATAACTATGCCGAGCAGATGCACAGCGGACAGAAGCGCGCTTCGGGCGAGCCGTATTTTACTCACCCTTGTGCAGTAGCCGAAATTTTAATTGATTTAGGTCTTGATACGCCTACGGTTGCGGCGGCGTTTTTGCACGACGTTGTAGAGGATACTCCGGCAACCGAAGACGACATTTTAAGAAAATTCGGCAAAGAGATTATGACGCTTGTCGACGGCGTTACCAAGCTCGATAAAATCAATTATCAGTCGCACGAGGAAGAAGACGCGGAAAACTTCCGCAAAATTTTCGTTGCAATGGCAAACGACGTGCGCGTAATAATAATTAAGCTTGCCGACAGGCTTCACAATATGCGCTCTTTGAACTTTCTTTCAAACGAGCGTCAGCAGAGAATTGCCAAGGAAACGCTTGAAATTTTCACACCGCTTGCAGGCAGGTTGGGTATATCGCAGATTAAGTGCGAGCTTGAAGATTTGTGCCTTAAATATCTTGACCCCGAAGCTTACGAGTTTTTGGTAACCAACATTCACCAGGAGCTTGAAGAGCGCAAAAGCTTTGTTGAATTCGTCGTAGACCAGATTAAAGAAATTTTGGTTGAAAGCGAAATTTCGGGCGAGGTAATAGGCAGACCCAAGCACTTTTATTCCATATACCGAAAAATGAAAAACCAGGGCAAGACGTTAGACCAGATTTACGATTTAACGGCCGTGCGCGTAATTGTGAACTCAATGGAGGAGTGTTACGAAATACTCGGCAAAATTCACAAGCGTTGGAAGCCCGTTCCCGGTAGAATTAAGGACTATATTGCAACACCCAAACGCAATATGTACCAGTCGTTGCACACAACGGTCGTAACAAACTTCGGTCAGTTTTTCGAAATTCAGATAAGAACGTTCGAAATGCATAAAATGGCGGAGTACGGCATTGCCGCGCACTGGAAGTATAAAGAGAATAAAACAAACGAGAACAACTTCGACGCGCGCCTTTCCTGGATACGTGACGTTATGGACTGGCAGGGCAGCTTAAACGAATCCAAAGAGTTTGTTGACAGCTTAAAAAACGATTTATACGATAACGAGCTTTTGGTGTTTACGCCGCACGGCAAAGTAATTTCGCTGCCGCTGGACGCAACTCCCGTCGATTTCGCTTACGCTATTCACTCTGAAGTCGGCAATAAATGCGTAGGCGCCAAAGTCAACGGCAAAATGGTTGCACTGAATTCCCAGCTTTCCACGGGCGACGTCGTTGAAATTTTAACTCAGTCAAGCAGCCGCGGCCCGTCCTGGGACTGGCTCAAATTTGTAAAATCCGGCTCTGCGCGCGCAAAAATACGTCAGTTCTTCAAACGAGAAATGAAGGAGGAGAACGTAAAAACTGGCAGAGCAATGTTAGAGGCGGAAGCAAAACGCAAGGGCTATAACCTAAACGACCTTTTAACCGAAAGCTCGTTTAAAAAGCTTTCAAACAAGCTTGTTTTCAGCTCCGTCAATGAAATGATGGCTTCGGTCGGTTACGGCGCAGTCGGGGTAAACCAGGTAATTTTCAAGCTTATAGACTACTATAAGAAGGAAATGCCCAAGCCCGTTGACGTAATAGATTCAAGCAAGCTTAAAAACACGCCTGCTGGCAGTGTTACCGTAAAGGGTATGAGCGGACTTTTGGTAAGGTTTGCGCACTGTTGTAACCCCGTTCCCGGCGATGACATTATAGGCTTTGTTTCGCGCGGCAGAGGCGTTATAGTTCACAGAACGGACTGCCCTAATCTTTCGGATATTGACAAAAACCGTTTACAGCCTGCGCAGTGGACGGGCGAAGCCGGCGCGGAATTCGTTGCTGGGCTTAAAGTTGTTGCCGATAACTACGATGGACTTACCGCAGACGTTATTGCGGAAATTTCGGTTATGCATCTTTCGTTAACGCAGATTAACGCGCGTATTACAAAGGATAAAGTTGCCGAAATCGAATTAAGGGTAAAGCTCAACAAGCGTTCGGATATCGACCTTTTGGTTAACCGCTTAAAGCGCAACAAACGCGTTATAGACGTTTACAGAACGACCAACTGATATGAAAGTTTATAAAATTTCACCCGTAAATTACGAAAGCAACAGCTATATTTTAACAAACGACGGCAAAACCGCGGTTATAATAGACTGCGCCCGTCCGGAGCTCTACGATATTTGCCTCAGTAAAAACCTTAAACCCGTTGCGGTACTGCTTACGCACGGGCACTTCGACCACGTTGGCGGCTGTAAAAAGTTTGCGGACAACGGTGTGCCTATTGCTTGCGGAGAGGGGGAGAAGGACTTTATTTTCAGCGAGGCAAATCTTTCAATTTTCGGCGGAGTAGATATACCGTATTTTGAAATTTCCCGTACCTATTCCGACGGTGAAGAGTTTGAAACAGGCGGTATAAAATTCAAAGCAATTTCAACTCCCGGCCATACCGAAGGCGGTGTTTGCTATATAGCCGAAGACTGTATTTTTACGGGTGATACTCTGTTTTTTGAAACGGTGGGCCGCACTGACTTTCCTACGGGCAACAGCGTTAAGCTTGCCGAAAGTCTTAAAAAGTTAGCCGCACTTGACGGCGATTATAAAATTTACTGTGGGCACTTTGTGGAAACAACTTTAAATCACGAACGCCTTAATAATCCGTTTATAAAATGCTAAACACAAATACCGAATACTTGCGCGCTGAAATTATGGACGTGCTCCGCGCTTTCAACTGCGAAGACGAGGAGTTCTTACATTATTTTTCAAGCGCTTGCGGCAAGTTTTTTAACTCAATAGAATATAACGGCAAGTTTTACGACTTTGAAGAGGAGTATAAGACCGACGACGAAATCGTATTCAAGCGGCTGGCAAAACGTGCGTGCAAACTTGCGTTTTACAAAGTGCTGTCGGAGTCCAAGGGCGGCTTGCCCTGGGGCGCGCTGACGGGTATTCGGCCTACAAAGCTCGCCTATGCGGAAAAGGCTGCCGGCAGAGATTTTAAAGAGCTTTTTGCAAAGCTTTGCGTCGTAGACCCCAATATATCCTTGATTGAACGCATTTTAACGGCTCAGCAAGGCATTTATTCCGCAGGCGGACAGGACTTGTACGTGAGTATTCCATTCTGTCCGACAAAGTGCGATTATTGCTCGTTTATTACCGCTCCGATAGAAAAGACCCGTATATATGTCGAAGATTACGTAAAATGTCTGGTTCGCGAGCTTAATTCTGTAAAGCCGCTTTTGAATAATTTAAAGAGTATTTACATAGGCGGCGGCACGCCGTTTGTGCTTGATATTTTTCAATTGACCCCCATATATGCCGCAATTAACGATATTTGCGGTTCAAAAGTCGAATACACGGTAGAGGCCGGCAGACCAGACGTTTTTACCGAGGACAAGCTTAAACTGAGTAAAGATTTCGGTGTTACGCGAATTTGCGTAAATCCTCAGTCATTTAACGATAAAACGCTTGAAGCTATCGGCAGAAAGCATACTGCGGCGCAGACTATAAACGCGTACGAAAAAGCCCGAAAGTACAACTTTGATATTAACGTGGACTTAATTGCCGGGCTTGCGGACGAAACTCCGCAGGACTTTAAAAAATCGCTTGCAGAGGCAATAGCTCTCGACCCTGCAAATATTACCGTGCACACACTGTCTTTAAAGTCGGGTGCTAAATTGAAAGAAGAAGTAAAACGGCTTTCCGCGGCCGGCGTTGACGAGATGGTTATGCTCTCACGCGAGATGCTTACTGCGGCAGGCTACGAGCCGTATTATCTTTACCGTCAGAAGTATCAGGCAGGCGGTCTTGAAAACGTGGGTTGGTGCAAGCCGAACAAAGCCTGCGTGTACAATATCGACGTAATGGAAGAAATCACCGACAATATCGCCGTGGGCGCAAATGCCATTTCTAAGCGGCGCTACGGTGATGAGGACAGAATAGAGCGCTACGCTGCTCCTAAGGATATTCCGACATATATTGCCAAGGTTGATAAAATAATCGAAGAACGGTTAAAGCTTTTTAAATAAAAAAAGGCGCAGAAATTTCTGCGCCTTTTATGTTTTGCTATCGGTTTTAGGTTTTCCGCCCGCGTCGTCCTCTAACCCCAAAAGGTAATCGGTGGAAACACCAAAGTAAGTTGCAATCATCATTAAATCGTCAAGGTTCGGTTCAGTAAAACCGACTTTCCAATTAGATAATTTTTGCTTTGTTATTTTAAACTCACTGCTTATTTTATTTTGTGTTTTTCCGCTTTCCCGAATTAGCTCGGTCAATCGCAATGAAAAAATATTTTTCATAACCTATTGGTAAAGTAACAAAAATTATGACTAATTACTTGACTGTCATAAAAATTAGGACTATAATATTCGTTGATAGTATATGCAAACAAGGAGAATAATTATGAAACTTAAAAAACTTTTTTCCGTTGTTTTGGCTTTTGCGATAGGTGCAACCTGTTTTGCCTTTGCCGCTTGCGACGATGAAGAAAACGGGAACGATGAAGAAGAAAAAACCGAAGAAGAAATAAAAGACGAAACAGAAAATGAAATTGAAGATGAAAAAGAAGAAATCGTTTTAACTGAAGATACAGACTTTTCCGCGCTCGTTTCCGAAAAGGTTACCGAAGAGGAGTGGCAAGCTGTATTTAATGAGGAAAACTATAAAGATTGTACGATTAAGCTCTTTAATGAAAAGAACGGAAATTATTATCGCAAATCACAATCATTTGGTGATGATATAAATGTTGAGGTGACAAGGGAATATTCTGAAAATTTTTTATCCACTTATTACGAATTTTGTAACGGCAAAAGATTTGCATACGGAAAAATGAATGGGGCAGAGGAATTTACCAAGATTGAGTATCCCCAAGATAATTATGAAGTGTTTGATAATTGGTCTATATCATACACTATGTTTTGTCCCAATTTTGGGGCACTTTTCGAGCATTTCATTTATAATGAACAAACGGGCGCATATGAGTTTAACGGCAGAGACTATTGTGACAATCGTAACGAAAATAAACCCACGTATAACCCCGACTGCGAAGGATGGCCAGATTGCACTCACGCAAATCTAATTATTACTAATTCAATTTTGGAATATTGGAACGCACATTATTTTCAAGCGTCTGTAAAAATAATTAACAGTAAACTTGCGTGCGTTGAAGCGACTATAAGTATAAATCCGAAAGAATGTATTTATTTTTACGACTTTGGCAATACTGTTGTAAATTTGCCCAATGTTTAAAAATAATCAACTGAAAATATTATAAAAATCGTTTGCATTTTAAATAGATATATGCTAAAATAATTTTCGTTACGGCTTACAAGGCGGTGCGAACACTCAACGCCCGGCTTTGTGGCACGCAAATATTTCCATAGGAGGATAAATTAAATGGAA
>JAAUYR010000063.1 GCA_014805025.1 Clostridia bacterium
GTCCCACGTGCAAGCTGTCCGCCGTGGGGTCGAAGCCTATATAAAAACGCGCGCCGCCGCCGTTAATTAAATCTTTAATTTCCTTTTCGTCGGTAACCTGAGCGATAAGCCCACGTTTTTGAAGTTCTTCGTAAATCTTCATAAAATTCTCCTAAGTGCTTCAATTATACCAAACGAAATCCTCGTTGGCAATTAATTAATCGGTAAAAAAGTCGTCCTTATCGAGGTTTTCGCGCGCCTTTTCAATGGCGCGTTTTTCTATCCGCGATATGTACGAACGGGATATGCCAAGCTTTTGCGCAACCTCACGCTGGGGCAGCGCCGCGCCGTCCTCTAACCCGTAGCGCATGGAAAGTATTAAAAACTCGCGCTCGGTGAGAAAAGTCTTTAAAAGCGCAACGAATTTTTCGCGCTGAATTGATTTTTCAACGTGAGCGAAAACGCTGTCTTCCTTTTCGGACAGCAGGTCGATAAGCGTAAGCTCGTTACCGTCTTTGTCGGTGCCGACGGGGTCGGTAATGGATACGACGTTTTTATGCTTTTTGCCAGAACGCAGAAGCATTAAAATTTCGTTTTCGATACAGCGCGCGGTATAGGTTGCAAGCTGCGTACCCTTGCCCTCCTGATAGGTGTTGATGGCCTTGATTAGACCTATCGAGCCTACCGAGATTAAATCGTCGGTTTCTGCCGCGCCCGTATACTTTTTAACTATGTGCGCAACGAGGCGCATATTGTGCTTAATTAAAATTTCCTTTGCCTGCTTGTCGCCGTTACGCGCAAGCGCAAGATATTTTTTTTCGTCCTCGGGCGAAAGCGGCTTGGGGAACGTGCCTTTATTTTGCACCATTCCCGTAAAAAAGAAGATTTTACTGAAAAGCAGGCTTAATAAATCAAAAAACATACACTTATCCTTTCGGGCAAACGCCCTAAAAATAGTGTATGTTTTCGACAGTTTGTACTATTCTACGACAGTTTGTACTTTTTTAATCTAATTCGAAGGCACCCGTATAAAGCTGATAATACTTACCCTTTTGGGCGATAAGCTGGTCGTGAGTGCCGCGCTCGATAATTTCACCGTGCTCCAAAACCATTATGGCGTGGCTGTTGCGGACGGTTGAAAGTCTGTGGGCTATTACGAACACCGTGCGCCCCTCCATAAGTTTATCCATACCCTGCTCTATGAGTTTTTCGGTACGGGTATCAATCGAGGAAGTCGCTTCGTCCAAAATGAGTACGGGACAGTCGGAAACCATTGCGCGGGCTATTGCAAGCAGCTGCCGCTGACCCTGAGAAAGATTTGCGCCGTCGCCCTTTATTACGGTGTTGTAACCGTCGGGCAGGTGGGTTATGAAAAAGTCCGCGTTGGCTAATTTTGCGGCTTTTATGCAGTCCTCGTCGGAAGCGGTAAGCCTGCCGTAACGGATATTATCCATTACCGTGCCCGTAAACAGGTGCGTATCCTGCAAAACTACGCCGAGGCTCTTTCTTAAATCGTCTTTATTAATCGATTTTACGTCAAGCCCGTCGTAAGTGATTTCGCCCGACTGGATATCGTAAAAGCGGTTTATAAGGTTTGTAATCGTCGTTTTACCTGCGCCCGTCGAGCCTACGAAAGCAATTTTCTGACCGGGCTTTGCATAGAGCGAAATTTTCTTTAAAATTACTTTTTCGGGAGTATAGCCGAAAACCACGTCGTTGAAGCGGATATCGCCTTTAAGGGGAACGTACTCGTTACCGTTTTTCCACGCCCATTTGCCGGGTTCGTGCTCGCCGAAAGTCAAAGTTATGTCACCGCCCTTGTCTTCCGGCTCGGTATCGACCATATCGAATATGCGCTCCGCACCGGCAAGCGCCATTACTATTGCGTTGAACTGCTGCGAAACCTGCATAACCGGCATATTGAACTGCCTTGCGTACATCAAAAATCCGACTAAAAGCCCGGCCATAAGCGCAATGCGGTTGGGCTCGGCGGCGTCGAAAACGGACATTTGAAGGGATAAAAGCCAGGTTTCGTTGCCGAACGCCATAATAAGCATTGCAACTACCGCAACCAGAACGTACTGAACGTAACCCAAATTGTTGTTGATAGGGCCTAAAATAAAGGAATATTTATTTGCGTTGCGTCCGGCCTCGTTAAGTCCGTCGTTCAGAGCTTTGAACTCGTCTCGAGCTTTCTGCTCGTGGCAGAAAACCTTTATTACCTTTTGACCTTCGGTCATTTCCTCAACGTAGCCGTTGAGCTTACCCAAGGCTTTCTGGTGGGTGATATAGTATTTTGCCGACTTGCCGCCGATATATTTAGTAGCAAAAATTATGCCGACAAGCACCGCAAGCACAACTAAAAGCAGCGTAACGCTTGATAGAACCATATATACGAACAACGTCACGAGCGTTATCGCAGAGGATAACATTTGCGGTATGGTCTGCGTTAATAGCTGGCGCATGGTGTCTACGTCGTTGGTGTAAAGGCTCATTAAGTCGCCGTGGGTGTGCGTATCGAAATACTTTAAGGGCAAATGCTGCATTTTTGCAAACATTTCGTCGCGCATTTTTTTGAGCGTGCCCTGCGCGATATACATCATTATAAGGTTATACGCAAAAGTCGAGGCCGAGCCTGCAAGATAAATACAGGCGATAATTATAACGTTGGGATAAATTACCCCGGTCAAGTCCGGTTGCAAACCCGAAAGGTTCGTTACGATTTTACGGACGAATATTACCGCCGTTGAGGTGGCTACCGAAGAAATTATTACGCAAAACGCCATAACAAACGTTGCAAGCTTGTTGCTTGAAAACGCGTATTTAATGAGCCTGCCGAACGTTTTAACGGGGGTTTTGGCTCTTTTGCCGCCCTTTATTCCGCCGCCACGCGGAGGAGTTATAGCTCTACTCATTTTCTTCACCCCCCTTGACCTGAGATTCGTAAACTTCACGGTAAATTTCGTTGGACTTTAAAAGCTCGGCGTGAGTGCCAAGGTCCGAAATTCTGCCTTCGTCCATTACTATTATTTTATCCGCGTCCTCGACGGAGGAAATACGCTGAGCAATAATTATTTTTGTTGTCTGCGGCGCGTACTTTCTGAGCGCCGAACGGATTTGCGCGTCCGTTTTAGTATCCACGGCAGAAGTCGAATCGTCGAAAATTATTACCTTGGGCTTTTTCAAAAGCGCTCTGGCAATGCAAAGCCTTTGCTTTTGTCCGCCGGAAACGTTTACGCCGCCCTGACCCAAATCGTAATTATATCCGCCGGGGAGCGCATCGATAAACTCTTCCGCACAGGCCTGCCGCGCCGCAAACCTGAGCTCCTCGTCAGTTGCGTTTTCGTCGCCCCAACGCAGGTTTTCGGCAACCGAGCCGGAGAACAGCACGTTCTTTTGCAGAACCATTGCAACGTTGTTTCTCAGCGTATCCATATCGTAGTCTTTTACGTTTACGCCGCCGACTTTTACCGTACCCGAAGTTGCGTCGTAAAGTCTGGGAATAAGCGAAACAAGCGAGGTTTTGCCCGAGCCTGTCGCGCCGATTATGCCTACCGTTTCTCCGGCGTTTATATGTAAGTTTATATCCGAAAGCACATTTGAATCGGCTTTTTGCGAGTACGCAAACTCTACGCCCTCGAAGTCCACAGTGCCGTCTGAAACCTCGCTTACGGGCTCTGCCGGCTTGGGAAGCGTCGTTTTTTCGTTGAGGACTTCGCAAATTCTGTCCGCACTGCCCTTGGATAAAGATACAAAGTTAAGGCACATTGCAACCATCATTACACCCGAGAGTATCTGCGCCGAGTACTGGATAAGCGTTTGAAGCTGCGATGCGTTTACGTTGCCTGATATGTTGCCGACCTCCATATTAGAGCCCATTAAAAATATGATAATGTTTACCGCGTACATTGTAAGCGTTACGCAGGGCATCATTATGGTGAGTATGCGCTCGGCCTTTACCGAGTATTTATAAACCTCGCCCGAGGCTGCGGACATCTTTTTGATTTCGGTATCTTCGCGGACGTAGGATTTTACCACACGGATAGCGGTTAAATCTTCCTGTACTACCGCGTTCAAATCGTCGTAACGTTTGAACATCGTTCTGAAATACGGAACTACCCTGAACATACAAAATGCCACGACTATTCCGAGGACTACCGCCGCGCCGATAAATATAAGCGCCATTTTCGTTTCGATAATGCAAGTCATTATTATCGATACAATAAACAGCACCGGAGCACGCACAAGCATGCGGATGCACATCTGATACGCGTTCTGAACGTTGGTTACGTCGGTCGTAATTCTCGTTATAAGGCTGGAAGTTGAGAAGTTATCTATATTTGCAAACGAGTAAGTTTGCAGGTTGTTATACATATCCTCCCTTAAATTATGCGCAAAACCGCAGCTCGCCTTTGCCGCAAGCTTGCCGCCCCAAACTCCGCAAACAAGCGCTAAAATAGCGCAAACAACCATTAAAACCGAATAAATTATTACCTGATTATAGTCTATCTGCGTTATTGTGCCGTCGGAAAGCATGGTCAGCTGGTCTACGACTTTGGACATAAAAAAGGGAATTACTATCTCCATTGCCGCTTCGCCGACCATAACAACAGGGCAAAGTATTGACGGCAATTTATATTCCCGTACGCTTTTTAAAAGTGTTTTTAACATTTATTAATTCCTTACTCTCCTTTAATTTGAAATTGCGTCTATTATTTTTTTGAGTAGTTCGTCTAACTGCTCCTGCTCCTGCCCGGTCAGCGCGGAAGCGATTGCGCCGTCGCACTTTTCCATTAAAAGCTTATCCTTAAAACAAATATCCCTGCCCTTGTCGGTAAGTTCAAGCCGCTTTGTGCGCGCGTCGCCGTCGGCTAGCGTTCGGGTTAAAAAGCCCTGCCTTTCAAGGTTGGATAAAAGCGATGAAACGGACGAGGGCCGCAAGTTTAGCTCCCTTTCAACGTCCTTTTGACATACTGCTAAACCTTTGTCGGCGTTTTTAATAATAAACACCAATGCGTGCATTTGTACAGGGGATATTCCGTATTCGGCAAATAGCTGGGCGTTTTCTCGGCTCATCTGCCTTTGAACGTAGCATATTTTGCCGAAAAGTCTTTTGTTTACCATTTTCCGTTCTCCGAAAAAAAATTAATTCGACTTCAAACAGTTCGAAGTCGAATTGATTATAAATATTTTAATTTTAAATGTCAATAAAATTACAACAAAATTCTGAGAAATTTTTTACATAAGCGGCGCTACAACCTGCAATACGCCGGCTATTACTCTGTTGTAAAGCTTTCTGCGTTTTGCGTTGGTTTCGTCGATAACTTGCGACTTTTTAAACGTGTCTTCAAAGTCTTTTGCTATATCCGAAAGCGCGGTTTTATCGTTTGTATATACTGCACACTCGAACTGCTGATAGAACGAGCGCAAATCGAAGTTGATAGAGCCGACTACCGCGCAGTTTTCGGACAGGCAGAGTTTACTGTGCACGAAGCTGTTGTTCATACAGTAAATTTTAACTCCGCATTCCATAAGCTTTTCCGCATTGTTGCGCGATACCATATATATGAAAAGTTTATCGGGAGTGCCCGGCAGAATTATTCTTACGTCGACACCGGCCGCAACCTTGTTTTTCAAAAGTCCAGTAATCGTTTCGTCGGGCACGAAGTACGGCGTCATTATCCAGAGCCGCTCGTTTGCGCCAGATATTACGTTTTCGTAAACGTTTTTGCCGATAGGCTTTTTAAAGTCCAGCCCGTCAGCATACGGCACGACAACCGAGGAGCTTTCAAATTTTTCGTATATGTTGAGGTACGGCGAGTAATCTTCATTGCTCTTGGTGAGATACTCCCACTGACGTAAAAATATCAGCGTGAAGCCGTCGACGCCTTTTCCGTCAAGGCGGATACCCGTATCCTTCCAATAGCCGTACATGCGCTTTTCGTTTGTGTATTCGTCGGCAAGGTTGCTGCCGCCGGTATATGCCGTTTTGCCGTCGACTATTATCATTTTGCGGTGGTCGCGGTAATTCTGATAAATTCTGAACTGCGGTTTAAGCCTGTGATAATGCAGTAATTTTATGCCTGCCGACTTTATGCGCTTTTTTGCCTTGCGCGAAAATACTCTATGACTGCCGAAATCGTCGTAAATAAGACGAACGTCCACTCCGCTTTGCGCTTTTTGCGAAAGCAGCGACGTAAGCCTGTCTAAGAGCGCGCCGTCCGAAACGATGAAAAACTCCATAAAGACGAACTGTTCCGCGCTTTCAAGGCGTTCGAGCACGTCGTCGAACAGCTGCGCCCCCGACGGAAAGTATTTTACCGAGGTATCGTTAAAAGCCGCAAATTTGCCGGAATTGTAAAGATACTGACAGTCCCTTTTAACGGTAAGCGAAGCGTTCGGCTCGAAATAAGCGTTACCGTAAACCGCCGTTCTTTCGCTAATGGCAACGTAACGCTTTTTGGCTTTATAAAAGAAAAACCGCTCGTCAGACATAAAGTACAGTATAAAGCCGAAGCTGAAACCGAGCAAAAGCAACATTATCCACACGGCTTTGGAAAGTCCGTTTTTGTTTGAAGAAAGACAGTAAATGCAGGTCAATAAGCTTAAACAAAAGGAAATTACGAGGTATATCCAGAAAGCTATACCCAAAAACACGTAAAAGCCTATGAATATGCAGGCTTGCAGTGCAACCAGCAACAGGGTTATTACAGTCTTAAAATACAAAAGTCCGTGGCGTTCGGTTCTTATTTTTACCGCCTTGCCGCCGTCGCCGTAGCGTGACTTGCGGTAGCGTTTTATCTTTTGGGTACTATTCCGCATCGTTACTCTCCGTAAGCGCCATGGCCTGCTTGCAAATTTCTATAATTTGACGTTCGTCGGCGGAGTACACAATTTTATACCTGTTGTTTTCCCGTATAAACAATTTGCGCGCCACAACCGCGCCGAGAACGCATACCGCAACCCCGGCAACGATAAAAAGCACCGCCGATATTATGTAAAGCAAGGTGGAAAAAAGACACAGTAAGGTTATGCCGCCGGCTATTAGGGCAACGCCTAAAATACCCATAGTCAGTCCGAATACCGAGGAAAATGCGTGTTTCTCGCGGCTGAGCTTATCCATTTTATTGAATATTTTTTCCGCTCCGACCTGTAAATACTGCAAGTCGTCTTTGTTTTGTATTTTTTTGGGGCGGCGGAACGTGTAATTATAAATATCGTAATAACGGCTGTGCTCTTCGCAGGCGGTCTGCTCCCATAAGAATGCGGAGTACATCTCTTCAAGCTCCTCCGCACGCTTTTCTTTTACCGATACGTTTATATAATCGTATTTTTTGTAGTCTTTCTTTTCCATAGTATTCAACGCAACGTATTATATCACGTTTAAGTTTTTCAGGCAAGTATAATTTTTCCCGTTGAAATTTTTTCCTGAAAGGCTTTATCGTGCTCTACAAATATCATAGTAGGCTGAAATTCTAAAATCAGGTTTTCTATCTGGATACGGGAATATATATCTATGAAGTTCAACGGTTCGTCCCATACGTATAAATGCGCACTTTCGCATAAGCTTTTGGCAATGAGCGTCTTTTTCTTCTGACCGTCGGAAAAATTCGAAATATCTTTATCAAACTGACTTTTCTCAAAACCAAGCTTATGAAGCACGGCTTTGAATAAGCTTTCGTCTATTTTACTTTGCCTTGCAAATTCGGAAAGTGTACCGCTTAACCACGAAGTATCCTGCGGAACGTACGAAACGATAAGGTCGTTACCCTTTTTAACCGTGCCCGAATGCGGTATTGCCTCTCCGCACAAAAGCTTTAAAAGACTGCTCTTCCCACTGCCGTTTTTGCCGCTGAGCGCAATTCTGTCTCCGCGCTTAACCGTAAAAGATGTGGGGCTGAAAATTTCTTTTCCGTTGTAGTTTACGGTTACGCCGGAAAACGCAACGAGCGTTTCAGAGCGGTAAACGAGCGGCGAAAGCTTTAAATTTTCGGCAGTTTCGGTATTTTTAAGCAGTTGTGATTTTTGCCCGATTTCCTTCTGCTGGCGCGCCTCTGCGGATTTTGCGCGCTTCATCATTTTTGCGGACTTGTGCCCTACGTAGCCTTTGTCCAACGCGCCTATTTTTGAAGCCTCGACGCGGTCTGCCCATACGGCGGTTCGTTTTGCGGTTTCGCGCAAGCGCTTAATATCCGTTTGCAGACGGTCGTTTTGTCGGCGCTCGAAGTCCTGCTGACGCTCGAAGTTTGTCATAAACGACGAAAAATTGCCGCTTTGAACTTCGATATTTGTTCTGTTAAGCGAAAGAATATGGTCGACGCAGCCGTCTAAAAATTTACGGTCGTGCGATACGAGTATAAAGCTCTTTTTCTTGCGAAGATATGCGGATACAAGTTCGCGAGCGTGAGTATCCAAATGGTTGGTAGGCTCGTCTATGAGCAGAAAATGCCCCTCGTTTAAAAACAGCGCGGAAAGAAGAACTTTGGTCTGCTCGCCGTTTGAAAGCGTATTGAAAGGCCTGTACAAGACGTCGTAATTTACTTCGAGAAGCGTTAGCTCGCGCATAAACTCCCACTCCTCGGCGGTGGGACAGACTTCGCGCAAAATGTCTTCGGTGAGTTTTGTTTTGTCCTGCACGCGGTAAGGGAAATAATCGAACTGAACGGAAGAAATAATTTTGCCGCTGTATGAGTACTTGCCCTGCAATAAATTTAAAAACGTCGTTTTGCCGCGGCCGTTTCTGCCGATAAAGCCGAGCTTCCAGTCGGTGTCTATCTGAAAAGTTACGTTTTCGAATATGAAGTCCTCGCCTGACGGATAGGAAAAAGTAAGATTTTCTACCTTTATAACTGACATAAAATTCACCCCCTGAAACAAAAAAAGAGTTATGAGAAAGTAATCTCATAACTCAAAAA